>JBJECF010000059.1:0-18651 GCA_051870785.1 Candidatus Aphodosoma sp. | reverse complement strand
CCGAGGTTTCAAAACCACAAAAATATGGAAGCGGAGTATTCTGAGCAGTAATTAACACGCTGACACTCAAAGCAATAAACATCACCAAGAGTGATTTATATTTTAAACAGCACATAGTAATTTTTATAATAATTATAGTTTAGATATACGTCAACACATTATTAGACTGCAAAGTTACAAAAATATTTTTATCATACAACACCTTATGTAACAAGAAAAAAAATGTAATTTTCATCTTTTTTTTCCTTATGGGTTTTGTATGTAATATTTTTTTTGTAAATTTGCACCGAAAAAACAGAATAAAAATCTTAAATTTAACATCCGGAGGCAAATTATGAACTCTGAAGATAAAGGAAAAGCCACAATAAAACGAGAAGACAAGGCGTCGGAATTCAATATCGAAGAATTGGATAAAATCATACAAAGCGTTGAATTTCCAGATGATTACGATGCTTTCGACGATGAATTACTCGATATGATTCCATAAGATTCGAAAAATGGGAATAGGTATAGTTTGCTCACTTTCTTAAATGTTAAATTTTAACATAACAACCTTGGAAAACGGGATAAAATAGTAAAATTAGAGAGATAACAAATAAACAAAAAACATATAATTAGAAAGAAAAATGAGAAAAACACTGATCTTAGCATTATTACTAAGCTTAAGCGGTATCATCTTCGGACAGATGATGAATCCTATCAAATGGGATGCAAAAGAGACGATTAAAGATAAGTCCGTCACTATCACCTACACAGCAACGATAGAAGATGGATGGCATCTTTATGGCACAGACATTCCAGAGGGGGGTCCTAATGCCACAACCTTTACGTACAATAATTTAATTGGCGTAGAACCGGTTGGAGAAATCAAAGCCATTTCGCCATCGATAACCAAATTTGAAGAGATGTTTGGAATAGAGCTCACTTGGTTTGAGAAAGAGGCTATTTTCACACAAGAATTCAAAATAATAGAAGCAGAATGGGGCATAAGCACCAATATTTCATTTATGGGCTGTAATGATGAAACATGCTATATGGGCAATCCGACAGTATTTGCATTCGGACCTCTTGCCAATGTCGCAAACAAAGTTGAAAGCACAGATTCTGAAGATACTGAAAAAGAATTAGAACAAACGGTTAACGACCTTTATACTCCCGTAATCGATCAACTCAATGATTTTGGTGAAAAGACAACAACTACCGACTCTTCATTATGGACCATCTTTATTTTAGGTTTACTCGGCGGATTAGTAGCCCTATTCACCCCATGCGTTTGGCCTATCATACCGATGACAGTATCATTTTTCTTAAAACGCTCCGGAGACAAAAAGAAAGGTCGCCGAGATGCATTCATTTACGGATTATCAATCATAATCATATATTTAGTATTAGGTATTGCCGTGACATTAATTTTCGGAGCTGCTGCTTTGAACGAGCTTGCCACTAATGCAATATTCAACATATTCTTCTTCTTACTGCTTGTAGTATTTGCAGTATCATTCTTTGGAGCCTTTGAAATAACCCTTCCTGCATCATGGTCATCAAAAATGGATGCAAAAGCCGAAAGTACTACCGGTTTCTTGTCAATTTTATTAATGGCATTTACATTGGTACTTGTATCCTTCTCATGTACAGGACCTATTATCGGCACGCTTTTAGTAGAAGCTGCACAAGGCTCAATATTAGGACCAGCAGTAGGTATGTTCGGTTTTGCCCTTGCCCTTGCATTACCGTTTTCTATTTTCGCAATGTTCCCTTCTATGCTTAAATCAATGCCTAAATCAGGCGGTTGGTTGAACTCTGTAAAAGTAGTATTAGGATTCTTGGAACTTGCATTATCACTCAAATTCTTATCTGTAGCTGACTTGGCTTACGGATGGGGAATTTTAGATCGAGAAACATTCATCGTATTATGGGTAGTAATTTTTGCACTTCTCGGTTTCTACCTTCTCGGCAAAATCACTTTACCACACGACGACAAATTAGAGAAAGTATCCGTAACTCGCTTAATGTTGGCAATCATATCATTTGCATACGCAATATATTTAATACCGGGATTATGGGGAGCGCCATTGCGTTCTACATCAGCATTTGCTCCTCCACTCAGTACTCAAGACTTCAACTTATACAACAACGAAGTACATGCCAATGCAACAGATTATGAAATAGGTATGCAAATGGCAAAATCACAAAACAAGCCATTAATGGTGGACTTCTCCGGATTCGGATGTGTTAATTGTAGAAAAATGGAAGCGGCCGTATGGACGAATGATGAAGTAGCCGATTTGCTTCGCGAAGAATTCATACTTGTTACATTGATGGTAGACGACCGTACACCACTTGCTGAGCCATTCAAAGTAGTAGAAAACGGACAAGAAAAAGTATTTACTACCGTTGGTGAGAAAAATAGCTACATACAACGTCATAAATTCGGATCTAATGCGCAACCATTCTATGTTGTAGTAGATACTGAAGGAAATCCTGTAACGCACTCTTACGCCTTCGACGAAGACCCGGATAAATTTGCAGAGTATCTAAAATCCGCAATCAAAGAGTTTGAAAAATAACATTATAAAAATTCATCATAAAAAAGGAGGAAAAAATTTTTTCCTCCTTTTTTATTACATTTCATCAGAAATTATTGCACAAACAAAATATATAATGTATCTTTGCGAAAAATTAATTTATATATGAAAGAAAAACTTATCACAACAACGATACGGATAGCGAACTATGAAGAGTTATCTATAGAAGAGAAAAACCTTATAGAAGCAGCTAAAGAAACTACAAAAACCTCCTATGCTCCATACTCTAAATTCAACGTTGGAGCGGCAGTATTAATGAATAATGGAGAAATAATAACAGGTAATAACCAAGAAAATGCCGCATATCCATCCGGATTATGTGCTGAAAGAGTTACGATGTTTTATGCAAACTCGAGATATCCGAACATAGCACCGAAAGCATTAGCTATTGCGTCATACTCTAACGAACAATTTTCAGAAGACCCTATAACCCCGTGCGGAGCATGCCGTCAGTCATTATTAGAAACCGAAACCCGATACCAACAAGATATTAAAGTTTACTTATACGGTACGAAACACATATACATTATTGAAAGTATAAAAGCATTATTGCCTTTATCTTTTGATAACTCATCACTAACTTAAAACAATAACGACAATGAAAAGCAAGAAGATCAAGTATTCGGTAGAATTTAATTTTCCACAAACGGCAACAAACATTTTATGGGCAAATATTTCTACAACTAGGGGTCTTGAAAATTGGTTTGCCGACAGTGTAAATAACCAAGGAAATGAGTGGGCATTCACCTGGGACAAGACCACACAACAAGCTCATTGCGTGTCAAACAGGCCAAACTCATCCATTAAATTCAGATGGGATAATGACACCAAAGATCATTATTTTGAATTCAAGCTTTTCGAAAACGAATTGGTACATATTACAACATTAATTATTACGGACTTTGCTTTTGAAGAAGAGTTGGACACCGACAAGCAATTATGGGAAAGCCAAATTAGTATTCTCAAGCACAATTTAGGCATATAACAAACAAAGAAAAAAATAACAATATGAAACGACTTCTATTATTGCTATTAATCTCTCTCTTTAACATAGTGTTGTACGGACAAAAACCATACAATGTTGGGATTGTGTTAAGCGGAGGCGGAGCATTAGGTTTTGCCCATATAGGCGTTTTACAAGCATTGGAGGACAATGGCATCTACCCGGAAATAATATCCGGCACTAGTATGGGAGCACTTGTTGGAGCCATGTATGCCGAGGGATTACACCCTAAAGATATTTTCGATATGATAAAAAAAGAGCAATTGAATAAAAGATCTTCAATACTCTCTCCATCATTAAAGACATCGAAAGAGCAATTAGGACTATCCAACCACAACAACATCACAGAGGTGCTTATAAAATATCTACGATACAACAATTTCGACAGTCTACAAAAACCATTCTATCTATGTGTAACCAACCTAACAGACGGAAAAATGGTAATACAGCATAGTGGAGAGAAACTGTACGAATATCTTTTAGGATCGAGCAGTATACCCGGAGTATTTACACCGGTAAAAATAAATGGGAAATTATATGTAGATGGCGGTATTTATAATAACTTGCCGGCGCAGCCGATACGCAAGCAATGTCAGATACTGATAGCCAGCGACGTAAATCCGGCACACAGTCGCCCCGGAATTGAAAAAACGACTGATGTACTATTCAGGTCTCTATCGTTATTAATTTACGAAAACACGATTGAAGGCAGAGATATGTGTGATTTTGTAATCAGTGTACCGGTAAACAAGTTATACAATGCAATGGATTTCGATAAATTTTATTCCATATATCAAATAGGCTATAAGACAGGACTTGACTTTATACGTCAACATCCGGAATTAAAGAAAAAGGCAGTCAAAAAGAAACCTTAAATCAATAAAAATCAAATTACTCTTGGTCAATTCAAAAAAAATATCTACCTTTGTACCCGATTTGGCGAAAAGGTTTTGCCAATAGCAATTAATTAATAATCAACAATCGTATTATTACTATGACTAATCATTATGAAACTGCTTTCATTTTAACTCCCGTTTTATCTGACATTCAGATGAAGGAAGCAGTAGAGAAGTTCAAAGATTTTTTAGTACAAGAATGCAGTGCTAAAATAGAGAACGAAGAACTCTGGGGGCTTAAAAAGTTAGCTTATCCAATTCAAAAAAAATCCACAGGATTTTATTGTTTGCTTCAATTTGAAGCAGATCCAAGTGTTGTTGCTAAATTAGAGCTTCAATTCCGTCGTGACGAGCGTATTTTGCGTTTCCTCACATTCCGTTTAGACAAGTATGCACTTGAGTATGCAAACAAACGTATTCACAAACTTCAAAATCAGGAGGAGAAATAATTTATGGCAAACAATACAGACATTCGTTATCTTACTCCGGTAGCAGTAGATAACACAAAAAAGAAATATTGTCGTTTCAAAAGAAGTGGTATCAAATATATCGACTATAAAGATCCTGAGTTTTTGAAAAAATTCTTGAATGAGCAAGGTAAAATATTACCACGTCGTCTTACAGGTACATCACTAAAATACCAACGTCGTGTAGCACAAGCCGTAAAGCGTGCTCGTCACCTTGCACTTCTCCCTTATGTAACCGATATGATGAAATAATAAAAACCGGAGGAAATTATGGAAGTAATATTAAAAGAAGATGTAATAAATCTTGGCTACAAAGACGATATCGTAAACGTAAAACGTGGTTATGGAAGAAACTATCTGATTCCTACCGGCAAAGCTGTAATAGCAACAGAATCTGCACGTAAAGTATTAGTAGAGAATTTGCGTCAACGCGCTCATAAATTAGCCCAAATCAAAGCAAACGCAGAAGAGCTTGCAGCTAAAATCAACGATATTACTTTGACTATCAAAGCAAAAACAAGTTCTACAGGCACTATTTTCGGTTCTGTAAACAACATACAAGTTGCAGAAGAACTTGCTAAATTAGGTCACGAAATTGACCGTAAAATTATCGTTATCAAAGATAACATCAAAGAAGTTGGCACTTACACAGCAGTAGTAAAACTTCACAAAGAAGTAACTGCTACTATCAACCTCAACGTTGTTTCAGAAAATAACGAAGAAGTAAACGCATAATTAGCCTTAACCAGGTTATAAATACAAAACCCCGTCGGCAGACTTATTCTTGCTGACGGGTTTTATTTTGTAATTCATTATAACAATGACGACAAATAGGCTCGTACTTATCCGTTTCACCAAGCAGGACCTGCCCTTCGGTAGCGACAAGACGATGAGAAATAAAAGCCGGAGCGCCACAACGCACACATACGGCATGTACTTTTATTACGTCATCTGCAATAGCCATTAAAGCAGGCATAGGGCCGAACGGTACGCCACGATAATCCATATCAAGTCCGGCAACAATAACTCTATAACCATTGTCGGCAAGATATTTACAAACGTCAACGATACCCATATCGAAAAATTGAGCCTCATCAATACCTACTACATCCACCTCTCCCGTCATAAGCATGATATTTTGAGACGACTCTACCGGAGTAGAAGGAATTGCATTATGATCATGACTAACAACCTCGGTTTCGGAATAGCGAGTATCGATACAAGGCTTAAAAATTTCCACCCTTTGTTTTGCTATTTTTGCTCTTTTCAAGCGACGAAGTAACTCTTCTGTTTTACCGGAGAACATAGAACCGCAGATTACTTCAATACTACCTCTATGTTGGGAGTTACAGTTATTTGACTCAAAAAAATACATAAAAAAGAATTTTGCAGATGATGAATAAAAAGCAAATGCATATAAAACAATAAGTTATTATATGCATTTACCTAAATCTACTATACAACAAAGATAGTAATAAATATGGAAAGCGATGCTATTTTACATTATCTTTTAAAGCATCCGAGATAAGTTTTTTGAGAGATAAAATTCTCTCGTCAGTAGGTTTTCTCTTCTCCGGTTTATAAAGAGCTTTATATTGGCAAGGCACTAATTTAAATTTCATATCATCAAAATTACCTTTAATATCCAATCCCAATCGCACAGGAAGCGGACAATCGGTAAGAGAAATATGGTAATTAAAATTATTTTCTAAAGTATGGCGACCAGCCAAAACAGCTTGCCATTTATCCATAGAAATAAGGAATGGGTATATATCTATTTCGTTTCTAAATACCGTCATTTCTACCGAAAGCGAATCTACTATATTCTTTGTTTTCTTACTGAACATAAGATATTTGGCAATAGTGGAGAAAGTTTCATTATCGAGGAGAACCAAATCTTTTCCTTCGAGGGCTGCAGCTGCTCTGAGTGTAGACATTTTAGGTTCGTATTTAGCGTTCAAATAAGTTTCGGCAGCAATATGGAATTCGGCTTTTCCATCAAAAGATTTAAGCATAGGCACGATAGTATCCACTGCAGGAATAAGATTTATAAGTTCCTTTATATCTATCTTCAACAAATGGAAATCCAAGCCACAGAAAAGATGATTACGACGGTCGGAGCGATAAAGACCTGTCAACTGCATTTCGGCAGCATCGCTTGTAAAACCCATCTGCTCTACAATAGCAACACCATCACGAACAGTAAGTTTACCCTTAACGTCATTAATAAGTTTCTTATTAAAAATAGCGTTTTTGATAGAGGTATTAAGAGCAATGCTAACACCTTTAGGCACCATAAACGGGTCACCATCTTCTTTACTAACACTATCTGCAACTGCTAATTGATCAGCATCTTGAGTACTTGGAACGGAATCCGTTGAACCGAAACCATTGACAAGCTCCATAAGCTGGTCGACATTAGTAATTTCTGATACGAAATCCAAATTTGCACGAAGGAGACCTTGGTCGGTCATATAATTTTTCAGATTCGTTATATTACCCGAAAGGTTAAAATCTGAATCATCAATAACGATACGTGACTTTTCGATATCGAAATTATTTGGGCGGAATTTAAATTTGATTTCCGGTACTAATATTTTTGAAGCAATTGGTGAATAATTGATGTTACCATTATTAAAATCGACAAAAGCAACCGGATTCCATTGTGCTAGAATATTTGACTCAGTATCATCGTAGTCAGCAGAAGCTTTGACAAGAATTTTTTTAGTATCTACAGCAAGAAGTTTTCCTAACTTAACATCGATAGCATTACTATTGTAATTTAACTTAACAGCAGGATTTAGTTTGTTTTTAGATGATGGTAACACAACAATACTACCCTCCGGTTTAGCAATATCAAAAGAGATAGTATCCATATTACCGTAAAGGCGATGAAAATCAAAATCACAAACAGCAGAAATAAAACTCGTAGTATCGAGAAAATTTCCGAGACCGATTTTCAAATCTGTATTATTAATATCGGCATTTAATTGCAGATTGTCAGCATTTAACTTTAAATCGGTAGCTTTCAATTCCGCTTGTAATAGTTCTTTAAATAGTTTGTTTTCCTTCTTTTTCGGACTTGGTAAAAGCAATGAAATAGAACCTTTGGAGTCGTTAATTTTTATACTATCATCATAAACAACATCAAGATCTGAATAATTAAAATTACCGTTAGCGATTATCTTTTCCAATTTTAAATCCATTGCATCTTGTAGTGCAAACTTAGCTTTAATATCGGCAATAACATCCCCTTTCATAGCGATGGGTAAATCGTTCGGCAAAACCGGGGACAAATCGGTCAAATTTAACTTTCCATTTAGCTTCAAATCGCACACCATGTTACCCAATACATCATCTACTTTTCCGGAAGCGGAAAGGGCAATATTATCAGCTAATAAAGAGAGCTTATCAATACTAACGGCAGAAATAGAAGAGTCGTTAAGATTGATATCGGCTACAATATCGGTATTGATTTTAGATAATGTATATGGAATAATAGGATAAGCAACATTACCATTGGAAAGATTAATCTTTGCAAAAATAAGTGGGAATGATTTATCGGAATATACACCTTTTGCAGCTCCGGAAATAGATAATTTACCGGAAGCTGATAAATCTTTTATATAACTATGATAGCAATCTGGCACAAAAGCCAATAAATCTTCGAGAGCCCATTTATTGGTTTTGAAATCAACCTCCATATTAATATTGCCCTTATCATCAGGTAGTTGTACATTACCATTAATATCTATATCGAAATTATCTGCACTTAATACAGCATTTTTTAGATTTATCATCATCAAATCGAAATTCATTTCGACTGGAGCATCAATATTAAGAGCAATATTCTTTATTAATGTATCTTTATTTAAAGCCATTGTATTATTGGGCAAGGCAAGGGAAGTTTCTCCGGTAAAGTGGTTATCTTTCAAATCACCGAAAATTTTCAGATTACAACCATTTATATTTGCAAAAATAGCAGTTGAATCGGAATATGATGCTACTACCCTATCAAAAGAGAAGTCACCATTGATATTACCATCAGCATTTTCAAGACGAGCTTTAACAGAAGCATTTATGTTATCAATAGAAGCCTCAATACCTGCACTTTGGTCAACATACGAAGCGCTGACATTTTCAACAACCAATTTATCAATATTAAATAATTCAAAGAGGTCGGTCAAAGAAGTAGAGGTTGTATCATCTTCTATATCAGGGGAGGAATTAATAACGAATACATCAAAATTAGCATTACCAATAGAGTCTACAAAAATATTTGCAATAGCATCAGACAAAGTAATTTTATTGACGATAATATTATCATTAAAGAGAAACTCTTTCACGTTCACGGATGCGTACAAATCTCTCACAGAGAGAATAGTATCATTATTTAAAGTTACAGAGTCGTTAATAAGCTTTAAATCAGTAACATGAATTGAAAAATCCGGGAAAGAAGAGAAAAAAGTAAGGTCTACGGTATCCAATTCAAAATCACATATAATATATTTTCCAGCAATATCACGTACAATAGGTGTTAATTTAGAAGAAGTAAAGATGATATTACAAATAATTACGGCAGCAATCATCACTACCAGTATTAATGATGACAACACTATAGCGAATACCTTAAAAAACTTTTTCATAATGTTTTGTGAGTTGATTGATTATTATTCAACGCGTGTAAAATAATGCTTTACTCCATAATCATCTTCGTAAACCAAAGAGATGGAATTAAGTTGTGTAATGCTGTAAACTTTAGGTATTCTACCGCCCATTTCCATCAAATGTACTTGGGTAAGAATGTTATTATCAGTTATTGACCACTCAAACTGTTGGCGTTCGTCTTCAGTAACATCATCGGCTTCGTCCCAAGTATAACCGCTACCACCGGCTTCATACACCTCGTATAACGAACCGCTTTTCCATCTACCGATAAGCAAATTCTCGTCAACAATAATAGTTTCACCGCCGCAATTAGAAAAAAGTATTGCTGTAAAAATCAACAACGAAAAAATAATTAAATGTCTATTTTTCATAATAAAAAACAAATAAAAACGGCTTATTTTGAAAGTTATTTCAAAACAAGCCTATGGTAAATGAATAAAATTACTTAACTATAAATTTTGAAGCTCCATAAGAGGTGCGAATAATATATATACCCTTGTTGAGCTCGGAGATATTAATTTTATTATTAAAAGTATAACCTTTAAGTAAACGGGCTCCGGTAATAGAAAATATTTCGTAGTACTCGTTATCAGGGATATTAGTATAGAGTAAGTCTGCATCTACGGAAACATTAACATTGTTTGAATTGCTTGTAGCAGATGAACTACGATCAACAGAAGAGACGCGAACCGATTTGAGAACAATATTTTGAGCGATACCGTTTACACGCGGAAAAGAATTCAATTCCACTTTTATACACTCTATATCAGAGTATGTACTGCTTAACTTAACGGAGTAGTGACCGGCAGATTTTAAAGTATTGGCTGTAATAAACTTAACATCGACCACTGAGCTATCTCTATTAAGAGCGTAGACAATAAAAATAGTATCACTCTTAGTTGATTTTTTATTAGGAATCAAGCCGGAAATAATTAAATCTACTTTTACATCTGATGCAGAATGAATAGTGGGAGAATAGAGGGCAACGTTATCGGCTGTAAGATATAAAGCACCTGACGAATGCCAGGAAATATGGTTTACACTACGACTATCAGAAACGAAACTCCAACCATTCGGCAACTCGTTATCAAAATCGGCAACCGTCAGAACATCATTTTGCGGAAATACCGTAAAAGACATAATAAAAATTGCTATAAAAGAGAGTATGATTTTTTTCATGTTGTCAACAAATTTACACCTTATAGATTATATATAAATATAATTATCAATTACTTAGCTTGTGATAATCAATATTAATTTTCAGACGTAAAAGTAGTATTTATTTTTTATTTCTACAATGATTTGACTTAATTTTTTTCGAATGGTTTAAACAAAAAAAAGAGCGAAAGCAAATGCTTTCGCTCTCTATAAATATGTAGTTAAAATATTATTATTTTAAACTAATAGGACGTTGAATCAAAGAACGAGAAACGCCAGCCTTTCTTGCGATAGGTTTGATGTTTGCAGGAGCTTTTGAATAAGCAGGAGCCTCCTCTGTAGCTGTATAAGAAGCTTGAAGAGTAGAACCGAAGTGAGAAGTAAAGTTACCGGTAAAGTTAGAACCGTTAACTGTTAATGAACCACTTGCAATGAACCATACGTCAACAATATGACCATTTTCATCTGTAGTACCCCAGAATGAATAGTAAACAGTTCCGTCTGCAGCTCCCGGAGAAGCTGACATTGTACCATTTTCGTTAGAATCAGATACTGTATAAGTACCTGTAGCATCTGTTGTATTATCAGAATAGAAAGTAGCACCTAACATATACTCATCTTTTTCAGCTTGAAGAACCCAGCAAGAGTATTGACTATTGTATTGGATATTGCAAGCTGTAAATGCGATAGTTTGTTGAGTAGCTTCTGTACTTTCATATTCATATGGATTTTCAGGTTCCGGCCATTCGTATGTAGCGATATTTAAAGCACCATTGAAAGTGTATTTAGCAGTTGTATTGTCATCAAAAGTAACGTCCATGTTAATAGTAGCAACATTACCATCGTAAGCAACAGTCATTTCACCACCAACTACATATTTAGTAGCTGTATCTGTAGCAGTAATTCTAATAACATAAGTACCCACAGGAACTAGATAAACGCCAGGCATACCATACTCAGCAAGAACGTCGTATTCCCAACCGGCAACAATCATATTTTGAGTAGGTTGAGTTTCAAAAGCGAAATCTACAACAGGATATGAGCCTGCAGGAATTTGAGCTGATGTAGCTTCCGGAGCAACAATTTGAAGACATAAAGCATCGCCTTCACCTGAAAATACACCTTGATCATCTGCATCGAGATTTCCGGTCATAAATACTACAGAATACTCACCATAAGGGTGATCATTTTCTGTATCTACATGGTTTGAATAGAACATACCATCCCAATAGTTCATTGGAGTACCTTCTTTTTCTTTTTCACCTGGGCAAGCAGTAAATAAAACTGCAACGCTAAGCAAAGTAGCAAAAAATAACGTTAGTTTTTTCATTGTTTAATTTGATTTATTAGTTAGTAATAAATATAAAGTCTTAACATCGACTACTACCCGAGAAACAGGTAATATTCACGGCACAAAGGTAATAATATATTTGTATTACACCAAAAAAATCAAAAAAAAAATCAGCAAAAATTCGCAATCAAAGATAAGTATCAACTAATAAAATACAAAACAAATAGTTATGCGGTCATATACTCTGAAAAGAAGTCTCTTTTCACAAAAAATAAAAGAAAAACATCGCAGATAATTCAATATAAAATAGTATCTTTGCAAACTGTGTGCAATGGAATATCATTGCACCGTCACTTTCAAGGTAATATTATGATTTATACTATGTTACACAAGCTCACAAGTATTATAGACGCTTTTATTACCCACGCATAGATATGCATATTATAACATATTTTCGATTATATGAACACGATTAAATTAAAAAAAGGCTTAGACATTCTAATATCAGGAGCCGCCGATAAAAAAAATATCGGTGAAATTATTTCCAAAGAGATAGGAATAGTACCTGATTATTACGAAGGAATAGTGCCAAAAGTAGCAGTAAAAGAGGGAGACGAAGTACAAATCGGCTCACCTATATTTTACGACAAAGCGCATCCGGAGTTAAAGATAGTATCGCCGGTATGTGGAAAGGTAAAAGAAGTAGCTCGCGGAGAGCGTCGTAAGTTGCTTTATATTTTAATTGAGCGCAACGAATCAGAAAGTCAAGCAGAGCTTCCTACCATTGACATGAACTCCGGCAAAGAAGCTATTCTCAATGCTATCTTAGCAGCGGGTTTCGGAGCTGTTATACGTCAACGCCCTTATGATGTTATTGCCAACCCTACGGTAATGCCAAAATCAATTTTCGTATCGGCATTCGATTCAGCACCATTAGCACTTGACTACGGATTTGCTTTACAAGGCAAAGAGAAATCTATTCAAGCAGGTCTTACAGCATTAAGCAAAATTGCGAAAGTGTATTATAATGTAAGCACTTCTACTCCTGCTTCAATGCAAAGCATGAACGATGTAACGGTAACTACATTTGAAGGAGCTCACCCTGCCGGTAATGCAGGTGTACAAATTAACCATTTGGACCCTGTGAATAAAGGTGAAACAGTATGGACCATGAATGTACAAGACGTTACCATACTTGGTAATTACATTTTAACCGGCAAACTCGATTTACGAAAGACTATTGCCGTAGTCGGACCAAAAGTAAAGAACCCGGCTTATGTAATTACTATGAACGGCTCTATCATTTCAGAAATTACCGACGGTAATTTAATAAAAGACGAAACAATACGTGTAATCAACGGTAACCCGCTAACAGGATTAATCTCTAAAGAGAGAAGTTTTCTTTCTCCATTTGCAGGACAAGTAACTGCTATTGCAGAAGGCGACCATGCAGATGAATTATTAGGCTGGGCAATGCCACGACTCAATAAATTTTCCAACACCAATCTATTCTTCACAAAAATACAAAAGATGCTTTGTCGTAACAAGACATTCGATTTCGATGCCCGTATATGCGGTGGCGAAAGAGCATTTATTATGAGTGGAGAATACGACAGAGTATTTCCTATGGACATTATGCCGGAGCAACTCGTAAAAGCTATGATTGCCAAGAATTTGGACAAAATGGAGCAACTCGGAGCATACGAAGTGGCACCGGAGGACTTTGCATTATGTGAATTTGTGTGCACATCCAAGATAAAGACACAACGCATTGTTCGAGAAGCTCTCAACTACATGAGAAAAGAGTTGGAATAATAAAAATAAGATTAAATAATAATATAACATATTACAAACGATATGAAATTTTTAAAAAACATTGTAGACAAAGTTGAACCAACCTTCTCTGAAGGGGGAAAACTTTCTATGTTTCATTCGGTATTCGATGGATTTAAGACTTTCTTATTCGTTCCAAACGAAACTTCAAAAAGAGGAACACACATCCACGATGTAACCGACTCGAAACGTACAATGATAATGGTGGTAATAGCTGTGATTCCGGCATTACTCTTCGGTATGTGGAACGTAGGTTATCAACATTTCATTGCAATAGGTCAGGAAGCAACATTTTGGACTGAGTTTGCCTTCGGACTACTGGCATTATTGCCAACAATTATCGTATCTTATTTAGTTGGATTAGGCATTGAATTCACCGTAGCCCAATTTAAAGGACATGAGATACAAGAAGGATTCCTGGTATCGGGTATTCTTATACCTATGATATTACCTATCGACACTCCGCTTTGGATGGTAGCAATTGCAACAGCCTTTGCAGTAATTTTTGCCAAAGAGGTATTTGGAGGAACAGGATATAATATTTTCAACGTAGCGTTAGTTGCACGTGCATTCTTATTCTTTGCATATCCTACAGCGATGAGTGGAGACCGCGTATGGGTACGTACAAGAGATGCCTTCTGGTGGGCAGCCGGCGATAAAGTAGACGGATTTTCAGGAGCTACTCCTCTTGGTCAAGTAGCTACAACAACCAGTGGATACGCCGGTATTACCGACACTATGGGTAATGACATCTCTTTTATGGATGCCTTTATCGGATGGATACCGGGTTCTGTAGGTGAAACATCTACAATAGCAATATTAATAGGAGCAGCAATACTCCTTATTACACGAGTAGCAAGTTGGAAGACTATGTTATCCGTATTTGCAGGAGGTGCCTTTACAGCTATCTTATTCAATCTATTTGGTTCTGAAACCAATGCAGTAGCTCAAATGCCTTGGTATATGCACCTTGTATTGGGTGGTTTTGCATTCGGTGCTGTATTTATGGCAACAGACCCTGTAACATCTGCGCGTACAGAAACAGGTAAATGGATTTACGGATTCCTTATCGGTGTAGTAGCTATAGTAATTAGAGTTCTCAATCCGGGATATCCGGAGGGTATGATGCTCGCCATCTTGTTTATGAATATCTTCGGATGCTTAATCGACTACTATGTAGTACAAGCCAATATCAACAAACGTCTAAAACGTGTTAAAAAATAATTGAATAGATTATGAATACGAATAAAAATAGTTACACATTAATATATATGGTGATAATCATCACCATAGTATCGTTGCTATTGTCAATCACATCAGGACTATTAAGAACACGTCAGGACGAGAATGTGAAGCTTGACAAGAAAAAGCAAATATTGAGTTCACTACCGGGATTAGACTTCAGCGCCAATCCAGCCGAAGTATATGCATCTACAATAAAAGAGTACAACCTCTTGGATGCAACGGGCAATACAATTAAAAATTTAGACCCTGTACAAGATTTCGATTATCAAGTACAAGAAGGGGAATTACCTATTTATATAGCAGAGGTAGAAGGTGCAACCAAATACATAATACCAATGAATGGTAACGGACTTTGGGGAGCTATTTGGGGTTACATTGCATTAAATGAAGACCGCAACACTATCTATGGTGTATTTTTCAATCACGCAGGTGAGACTCCTGGTCTTGGAGCTGAAATTACAAACAAAGAAAAATTCTGCAATCCGTTTATTGGCAAAGAGCTTGTTAAAAACGGCAAGTTTGCATCAATAGCAGTAATGAAAGTGGGACAAAAAGCAGAAGGGCAAGACCAAGTAGATGCTATTTCCGGAGGAACAATAACATCAAAAGGTGTAGAGACAATGCTTCAAACTAGTCTTGGCAAATACGAAAGTTTCTTTCTTGCTGCAGCAAAAGAAGCCCCTGTAGAGACGGAAGCTGAAGAAGTAGAGATTGTAGAAGTAGAACCAGAAACAGAAGGAGAGAACTAATATGAAAGAAGAATTAAAAAATGCATTACTCGGGCCATTAAGCAAGAACAACCCGGTAGCAGTACAAGTGCTCGGTATTTGCTCTGCCTTGGCAGTAACAGTACAATTAAAGCCTGCTATAGTAATGGGAATCTCCGTTACAATAATTGTAGCGATGGCGAACGTTGTAATATCTTTACTTCGCAACACGGTACCAAACAACGTACGTATAATTGTACAATTGGTAGTAGTTGCAGCATTAGTAACCATAGTATCCGAGATATTAAAAGCCTTTTTATACGATTTAAGTGTACAATTATCAGTATATATCGGACTTATCATTACCAACTGTATATTAATGGGACGCCTCGAAGCTTTTGCAATGGGCAACAAACCGGGGGCCTCATTTTTGGATGGAATTGGTAACGGATTAGGATATGCTTGGATATTGATAGTAGTAGCCTTTTTCCGTGAATTACTTGGAGCAGGTACATTATTCGGCTACAGAGTAATTCCTGAGTCATTCTATGAAATGGGTTATGTAAACAACGGTATGATGATGATGCCTGCAATGGCCCTTATCATTGTTGCATGTATTATTTGGGTTCATCGTTCAATAAACAAAGACCTTCAAGAAAAATAATAGATTATGGAACACGCATTAAGTTTATTTATAAGTTCGATTTTTTCGGACAACATGATATTCGCATACTTCCTTGGTATGTGTTCATACCTCGCAGTATCGAAGAATGTAAAGACATCTGTAGGTCTTGGAATAGCGGTAACCGCAGTGCTTTTAATTACATTACCTGTAAACTATTATCTTTATACAGGCATACTACAAAAAGGCGCGTTATCTTGGTTAGGCGAAGGTTTTGCAGATTTGGATTTGAGTTATCTTAGTTTGATACTATTCATTGCAGTAATTGCAGCAATAGTACAATTAGTAGAGATGATTGTTGAGAAATTTTCTCCATCATTGTATGCTTCATTAGGTATTTTCTTACCACTTATAGCAGTAAACTGTGCCATTATGGGTGGTTCACTCTTTATGCAACAAAGAGTAGGATTGGAAGCAACCGACCCTAAAGCACTTACCGGCATATTAGACGTAATAGCATATGCATTAGGCTCCGGTTTAGGATGGGCATTTGCTATTGTAGGACTTGCCGCCATACGCGAAAAAATGGAATATTCCGATGTACCTGCACCATTGAGAGGATTGGGTATTACATTCATCACAGTAGGACTCATGGCAATGGCATTTCTCTGCTTCTCAGGTTTGAAAATATAATAGTATAATAAACATTAAACACTAAACATTAAACAGATATGTTATTAGCAATAAATACAATGGCGACTCTAACTAGTTTGGTGGTATTTTTGGCAGTCATCATCATACTTGTAATAATATTGCTCATTGCAAAACGCTATTTAGTAGCATCCGGCAATGTAAAGATTCGCCTTAATGGAGAAAAAGATGTAGAAGTATCAGCGGGAGGTTCGCTTTTGAATGCGATGGCAACAAGTGGTATATTTCTACCATCTGCATGCGGTGGAAAAGGCTCATGCGGTCAATGCCGTTGTCAAGTAGATGAAGGTGGTGGTGAAATATTACCTACAGAAACAGTACACTTCTCTCGTAAACAAATAAAAGATAATTGGCGTCTTGGCTGCCAAGTAAAGGTAAAAGGAGACATGGCAATACGAGTTCCTGAATCAGTACTTGGAGTAAAAGAGTGGGAATGCACTGTAATCTCAAACAAGAACGTAGCAACATTTATCAAAGAATTTATCGTTGCTTTGCCGGAAGGCGAACATATGGACTTTATTCCGGGTTCATATGCACAAATCAAGATTCCTGCATATACAATGGATTATGATAAGGACATAGATAAATCACTTATCGGAGAAGAATATTTACCGGCGTGGGAGAAATTCGGTTTATTTGGATTAAAATGTACAAATACCGAACCAACAATACGTGCATATTCTATGGCAAACTACCCTGCAGAAGGTGATAGAATAATGCTAACGGTACGTATTGCAACTCCACCATTCAAGCCTAAAGAGCAAGGACCTGGGTTCCAAGATGTAATGCCAGGTATAGCATCATCTTATATCTTCACCTTAAAGCCGGGAGATAAAGTAATAATGTCAGGACCTTACGGAGACTTCCACCCTATTTTTGACTCAACAGCAGAGATGATGTGGGTAGGAGGTGGTGCCGGTATGGCTCCTCTTCGTGCACAAATTATGCATATGACGCATACATTACGTATTACAAATCGTAAGATGTCTTACTTCTACGGAGCAAGAGCTCTCAACGAAGTGTTCTATTTAGAGGACTTCTTGGCATTGGAGAAAGAGTTCCCTAACTTCTCATTCCATCTTGCACTTGACCGTCCGGACCCTGCAGCAGATGCAGCAGGAGTTAAATACACTCCGGGATTTGTACACAATGTAATATACGAAACATATCTTAAGGATCATGAAGCACCTGAAGATATTGAATACTACATGTGTGGTCCTGGTCCGATGAGTAAAGCAGTAGAGAATATGCTTGACAGTCTTGGAGTACCAAGAGAAAACTTGATGTATGATAACTTTGGCGGATAGTATATAAACAACCCAATAAAAAAGCCATCGTAAAAAATTTACGATGGCTTTTTTATAATCACTTCACTACAAAATAATATCGTAAGTGATAAAATTTAGCTAATTATTTAGTCGATACTGAAATTTAGTATAAATATTTGGTTATCAATAAAATAAGC
>JBJECF010000058.1:0-141412 GCA_051870785.1 Candidatus Aphodosoma sp. | reverse complement strand
GAAGTGTCAGCCCTAATTTTATTTGCTTATAAAAGTTTTACCGGACAGCAATAATAGATTTTTTCAAATTGGCACCCAACTCTACATTGATTTTATCCAGCGTTTCCTGAGATTTTGAGTACTTATCTATGATTGGCATTAAGATTCCTATTTTATCAACGACTCGATTTTGTTCTGACAAAGGAGGAAGTGGAAATAGTTTATTCTCCAAATAACCAACAACAATGCGTTGCTGATTTGCAGTTCCCTTGAAGGTTGCTTCATCAATAAAATAGGGACTTTCAAGAAAGTATAGTGCGTAGAAACGATTGATTGTTTCACCGTATGTGCGCAGTATCTTCAACTCCGTTGTGCCAGCTCCTATACCATTTGGCAATCCATTAAAAATGACAGACTTCCTGTTTTGAAAACAAGGAGTTATTTTAGCAAAAGCTATATCATTGTCTTCGAAGGCTGTATATCCTGATTTAATTTCTTTCCATTGCTTCTCATAAAATCGGAATTCAGAACCATACCCTGCCGAAATAGCTTCCATGGGGATAAAGGCTGCAATATCGTCATCCTTTGCCGACACCTTAGGATTAATCAAAAAAACAGATGAGACTCGACACCATTCCCACCCCTTCGGTATCTCAAACGGTATCTCCTCATCTATGCACTTCACCTCCCCCGTAGCGAGTATCTTCTCATAATAGGAATTCATAGAAATTGGTCATACATATTGTATAGAGGGCAATGTCGCCCAATAATACAATATAAATATGACAGAAAACACATTTGAAAATGTCTTGCGTCAAGCAAATATGGCGCAGAACACAATTACGGCATACCTTTATGCTGTAAAGGAGTTCAACTCAAAGTTCAAGGAACTGAACAAAAAGAACCTGTTGGTCTATAAGACCTTCTTGATTGAAACGTACAAACCCAAGACGGTGAACCTACGTATTCAAGCCATCAACAAGTACCTCGACTTTATGGGGAAGTCAAAGCTCCGCCTGAAATCGGTGAAGGTGCAGCAACGCACCTATTTGGAAAATGTCATCAGCAATGCCGATTACCTCTTCTTGAAGAAGAAACTGAAGCAGGAAGAGAACAAGGAGTGGTACTTTGTTGTTCGTTTCTTGGCGGCAACAGGCGCACGTGTCAGTGAGCTTGTACAGATAAAGGTGGAACATGTGCAAGCGGGATATTATGACATCTATACCAAAGGCGGCAAGATACGCCGTATCTATATCCCGAAGACGCTACGAGAAGAAACTGCGGAATGGCTTAAAGGCTTGAAGCGTACGACAGGCTATTTGTTCTTGAACCGTTTCGGACAGCGTATCACTACTAGAGGCATATCACAGCAGTTGAAAAACTATGCCGTAAAATATGGACTTAACGAGAAAGTGGTATATCCACATTCCTTCCGTCATCGCTTTGCAAAGAATTTCTTGGAGAAGTTCAATGACATATCTCTCCTTGCCGATTTGATGGGACACGAAAGTATTGAAACGACACGAATCTATCTGAGACGCAGTAGTACGGAACAGCAAGCTATCGTGGACAAGATTATCATATGGTAGTTAAGTAAGAGGGGTAGAGTATATGAGCATTGCTCGATACTCTATTCATGCTTAGTTCGTTGGTGGGCTACGATATATTGTATTTTGTAATATATTGAATAATTGTATTTTACAGAATGATACAAAGAATATTTTTGTAATTTAGTATCATTTTAGTGCCATTATTTAGGCTCTATGGCAATTTCCTTAAACCATATCTCATATGTTTTTGGCTGTACTTTTAACCATCATAAAACCTGATTTCTTTTTATCACGCACATTAAAAACGCTTTTTATCGGTAGAATGAAAATAATTCACTAACTTTGCAAAGGCATTTGAGTGTTGCAGGCTAAAAGATGATTAGCCTCGGATACATTCAGTAAAACACCACTTTAAATTATAATATAATAGTGGAATGTTCGGTGCTAAATTAAATATGCAAATGTATAATCGAGATTATAATATATGATATATGTACACTCCAACGAAATTGACAGAGTATCTTGATAAGTATGATGTGTCTTGGGCTAAAGCACTTCCCGAGAACACTCCTCCTGAAGATATTGTAGTGGCATATAACAAAGAACCATTGTTTCGCCTTATACAAAATGAGGAAATAATGACTGAAAATGACCTAAAAACTCATACGGAATTATATCCCAATAGAAATTTTAGGAATAATTTGTGGCAAGCTTCTGGTCTGTCTTCGCTTTGCACATTAGAAGATGCTCGTTCTATGGCTAAATTGCCATATTTAAAACATCTACATGGCATAGCAGAAATAACAATGAATCCTGAATATGGTGTGATGCTCAAAACCCCGAGTAATAATTGTGCAAATCATTATACTTGGTGGCATACAACATTGTTTGATTTAAACAATGCTGAAATCCAATATAGAAAAATAACCCTTCAACCGAAAGCAATATGATTCGATTAAATTTTATAGAGGTTATTGTTTTCTATGAAGTACCACAAATCTTCATAGCGACAGATATTTTTGACACAAAATATTTGTGCCTGTTATATCCGCATGATGATGAATTATGTTATAAGTATCTTGCTGTTAGAATTAGCGAGAAACGTTTAAACTTATTCAAGGGTCAAATCATTGATTTGTTGTCTATATATCAAAATCCAGAAGATGGTTGTTTTTTTGATGTAGTGGTAAAAGATGCGAATGACATTATTGCCACGCCTCTATCGGCAAATCAAGTCCAACCTTTTATGCTACCGGATGATGGGTTCTATTGCAATTATGATGCAATAGATAATGAAGAACTCATATCACGATCTTTACAAAGTGGTAAAATAATGTCTTGTATTGCATTCAGTGATATAGAAAACTCTCATAATATAGATGTTAATGTCTTAACAAATGCTTTAGATAGATACCAAGCCATGGTACGTAATTGTCATATTAAAAGGTTTGGTAAACAGTATGCTTCGGAAGCAAATATGAGAGCTTGTGCATTGCAAGCTGCATCTTTTGATGTGCATTTTATTTTAAATGAAACATTTGATATGTTTGGAGAAGCATCAAGGATTTCATCTACCCTACAGAAAATAGACGAAATTTTCTCAATAGACTCGTCAGACGAATTGAAAGAAAAGATTGAAGAGTTACAGGGACATACACTAAGTAGTATGCGTTCTTTTCTACAGGTTATGGAAAAAAACAAGTTGTCATTTAAACATAAATGGGTTAAATCAACGTTAGAAAAAAGTACATCTGGTTCTACAATATCTTTAAATGCGATTTCAAGAGTCTATGATTATTTAAACACTCATACAGAATTGGAAGAAGTAACAACTGAATTTGTTGGTTACTTCGCTTCTGGCACTGTCTTGAACAAAGGAAAATGGATTTTTATTTGCGATAAAAAAAGAATAACAGGAACAACTGATGAATCTAATATGTTCAATGGTATAACATTAGGAGAACGCCATCAATATAAAATAAAATGTATGGAATATCAAGATACAAATCCTGTTACGGCAAAGCCTAAAACGACATACAAACTTATTGAATGTACAAGATTGAATAGTCTATAATTATGAGGATATGGAAACGGAAATGACTACTCCGAAAATTGGTGGCATATAGGTCAACCAAAATAATTTTAAGTGTCGTATCAAATCTATTTTTAGAATGATACGACACTTTATTTTGTTTTTGATGTTCAAATTTTTAATATGGGTAAAGTATTTATCACATCTACTGTTTGACAAGAGAGCATAATCACCGACAGAAGCAGGTCAAGGATATAACGGGGTTGTTTATGTTCTCGTGCCCAGTCGTTTGGGTCATTTTTGATTTGGGACGCTTTGTCAATTGTGACGGCATAGCGTTCCATTATCCACTCGATAGCGGATTTACCATTAACGACATATTCGTATGCTTTGAGCGGAATGTTCTCAATGGCAATATGGTCATTATAGATGATGTGTGCCTTATCAGCAACGAGCTTTCCATTTTCGTCACGGACTTTGGCAAACCTCATTTTATCAACGGCAAAGTATTGGTAGGTTTCGTTCGTCCAGTTGTTTTGCCAAATGTCCATATCGCCATTTACTCTGACAGCACAAGCACGATGGGCAATCATTGGCATTGCAGCGAAAAACAGATAATCACCATCTTGTCCCACAGCCTGCTCGTTTATGCTTTGTTCATAGTTCAGGTGCAGGTCGGCAAGTTCTTTGCCAACTTTATAAAAGGACATAAAGTCCTGTACACTACCCACAATGGGGATGCGTGGCAATGACTTCTTCAAATCATCGGCAAATCGTTCACGGTATTGCTTGGAATGAAGCAGCCCATACACATAGTAGAATATGTGTTCTTTGGTAATGGCTTTTGAACCTCCGAAACGGCTACGAACTTCTTTCAGAATCCAGTCAGTTATTCCGTCCCGACGAATATATTTGTCTGTTTCCGCATCATCAAAGAGTGTTGCTTGGGGATTCTTGTTTTCTTCGTACCAATAAAGAGGGAAATACTGCGCTTTATCTACAACCTGCAAATCAGAAATACTATTTGTTATCAATGATGCAAATGGCTTTTGTTGACCAATTCCACTTACAGCGATAACAAGATTGGTATTGCTGTCGGTTGGAAATAATTGTCTCCATACCCCTGGTCGTTCTATAAATGGTCGATGATAATACAAGTTAATTCTATTGAATGGCCTATAAAATGTTTCCACAAAAGCATTTTCGTTTAGACTATGTCTCACTTTACTTTCATGATCCTTTTTTAAATTCACAGTCCAACTTATTTTTGTTGTATCTGTTGATAACTTATTTTCGTCTATTTGCTGATTGTAAAAATCAATCATAAAACGCATATTGCTTGTAACTTTATCTTTTGAAAATCCAGACACCCAAGCATCACGATTGGTTGCTACACCAATGGCATAAGTGCTAAATATACTTTGAGTATTCAGAGCAAATTTCTTTTCAGGAGCTAATGGAATCAAATTATCAAACACCCCATCGCGCTGGTTTATCCAATCAGCCTTTTCATTAGGTGTAATAATTTGCCATTCCAATTTCTGTGAAGAAATGGAACGGAAGTCTTTTACCATTTTGAGTTTCTGTTCACGAGTAAGGTAATCACCTATATCGTGATAATGGACAACTGCCTTCTGACCTTTCTTTGCCGGATTTTTGACAAGGAAAGTAATCGTAATGGGAGTACGAGAACCGCTTCCAAAGATTTTTCCTCCTTCTTTACGCGATAGTTCACCAGACGTGCGCTGATTGCCACGTAAATTCAGCACATAAATGGAGGTAAATTCATCTTCAAAGCATCTACGCATACCGTCCTGCCCAGTTCCGTCAATCCATGCACCATTACTTATGAATGCGACAATGCCTCCTTCATTCTGCGGAATGCGGTCGGAAGCCCAACGAAACGCCTTGACATAGCTGTCGTAAAGAGATTTGTTCAAAGTAGCCGAACTCTTCACAGCATATGTTTCCGACACACGTTTATCAAGATATGGATAAGACAAATTCTGAGCATTGTCATTAGCGGACTTTTGCCCAATGGAATACGGTGGATTTCCGACAATTACCCTTACGTGGGTAGCCATCTGCTTCTTTACCCGTTTGGAATTGTCTTGGAAAAACTCCGTGAAAAGTTCATTATGCTTCTTCTCTGCCAACTGGAATGTATCGGTCAGGCAGATACCACTGTATGGTAGGTAAGTTTCCCGATGGGTAATGTCATGGAATACCGATTCGATGTTCACATCAGCAATATAATAGGCCAGCAGCACAATCTCATTGCAATGGATTTCATTCTGATACTTGCGCTCCATATCCTCAGAACGGATAAGGCCGGATTGCAACAAACGAGTAATGAAGGTACCGGTTCCGGTAAATGGGTCGAGGATATGTACATTCTGTTCAGTTAGAGATGTCTTGAACTCTGCTTTGAGAATATCATCCACTGAACGGATGATGAAATCCACGCATTCCACCGGTGTATAAACAATGCCCAGTTTCTCCACTGTAAGGGGAAACGCACCTTTGAAAAACTTTTCATAGAGGTTCTTTATGATTGTCTGCTTACCCTCCAAATTATCAATACCGCCCACATTTGTCCTTACCGATTGGTAGAACTTCTCCAGCACCTCGGTATCTTTTTCAAAAGCCAGTTCTTGCAATAGGTCTATCATACGCTGCATGGAACGGCTTACGGTGTTGTTATTGACAAACTGGTAATCTGAAAACAGTGCATCAAATACAGGTCGGGTAATAATGTGCTGTGCCAGCATTTCAATGGCTTGGGCGGCATCTACCGATGGATTAAGGTCTCGCTGTAATCCCTTCAGGTATTCATTAAAAGCCTTTTTGTGTACACCGGACTGAATAAGTTTGGAAATACGCTCAATAAATTTGTGCGCAATAAGACCGACCTCTTTTGCCCAATTCTCCCAATAAAGACGGTCACCGCATTTTTCTACCAGTTTGGCATACATACCGTCCTGTATCTCACCGAAACGAAGTTCCAATTGTCTGGCAATTTCTGCACTCTCAATTTGCTGGGCTTCCGCTTCTCCATCATTTGTACCCAATCCCGGTCGGCCTATGGTGACAGACGGTGTGCCGGTCTGCTTGTTCGGCTTCTGCTTGTTGAGAGCTATCTTGTTTACCATCGCATTGAAACGGTCATCGTGTGAACGGAGGGCGTTCAAGATAGCCCACACCACATCGAATGTCTTGTTGTTGTCAAGAGCTTCCTCCGCCGAAATATCGGATGGCACTACAATAGGGATGATGATATATCCATACTTCTTTTCATCGGATTGCCCTTTGTGAAATGTACGCATCACACGGCCAACCGACTGCACCACATCCACCTGCGAATTACGGGCAGAAAGAAACAATACGGCATCGAGAGACGGCACATCCACACCCTCGGACAGACAACGCACGTTGGTTACAACACGGCATTCACGTTCATTGTCTGGCTCTTCCGCCAGCCATTGCAGGATTCCATTACGCTCCTGAGAGTTCATAGAGCCATCTATATGCCGTGTCGTTACTGAAACGGTATGCGAAAGGTTTTCTGAATCAAGATTTTCTTCGTATTTTCCGGATATTCTTGGAAGCACCGAAGCTACATATTTTGACGTTCCGGCTTTTGTTTCGTTGCCTATGGCTGAACAGAATGCCACAGCACGGCGCATCATGCGTGGGTCGGCATCCCATGTGCGATGCTCGTCGCCATGTATCATTTTTGACAATCCGTTTATTACCCCAATGAGTTTGGATGTGTCGTCAAAATTCAGTTCGGTGGTAGAATTGGTGATGTCTTGTTTTATGTTGTCAGGCACATCATCTTCACTAACGGTAAGGACAAGCACCTTGTAATCCGTCAATAAACCATTTTGAACGGCGTATGAGAAATTCACGCGATAAAATTCCTCTCCATAAATGGCTTTATCATCCATCGAGCAGAGAATACAATCCTTTTCCGATGCCTTTATCTTGGCAGATTCCCCATACAAACGCGGTGTGGCAGTCATATAAAGGCGTTTCCGGCCTTGTACATTCTCATTGGAATGTATCTTGATAAAGTTGCTCTCATCCTTTTCGGCTATTTTTACACCGGTAGTGCGGTGTGCCTCGTCACAGATGATGAAGTCAAACACGCCGTATTCTCCGTTTGTCTCGGATAAAATTTCCTGTTGAGCAGCAGAAACGGCATCTACGGATTGGTAGGTGGAGAACACGACTACCAAGCCGTCATGATCCCGATATTTCTTTAATTGGGATGCAATGGATTGTGGATTGGTGGATGCTGGTACGGCAAGGTCAACCACGCTGTCGTCCGTATCGTCAGATCCCTTGGTGGTCTTGCGTGAGGCTTTGGAATCGGAACAGATGCAGACAGCCTTAATTGGTTTCTTCGCATCTGCCGACCATGCGTTGAGCGACTGCCCCAACAAGGCGATGGACGGAACCATGAACAGCACCAAGCCTTTGTTGCCAAACAACTGTTCCGCAATGAGCAGCGAAGTGTAGGTTTTACCTGTACCGCAAGCCATAATGAGCTTGCCCCTCTCGTTGCCATCTGCCATATAATGAACGTATGCTTTTGATATGGCATTCAATTGGTGTTCACGAGGCTTCTTGCCCTCCACCAGTGCAGAATTTCCGGTTAGACCGTCCATCAGCTTTTGCCAGTCCACAGGAGATGAATCAAGGTCTGCCATACCGATGCGCGTAACAGGCGGTTCCTGGTTTCGGATAGCCTCTTCTGCATTAGTTCCCCAATGGTTTGTGGTTGAAATCCAAATACGATTTGAAAAACGGGTAGTTTGGAATGTTACCTCGTTTGTGAACGTACGGCTGGAAGTGGCGAGAAATGAATCTACAGCAGGTTTATCTATGATTGTATTCTCAGCATAGCATTTACACTGGATAGCCCAATAGTCACCCAATTCAGTTTTGGCCACAAGGTCGATACCTGTGTCTGTACCTCCGAAATCTTTCCGTCCCGGAAAATCTTCCCATAGCCAGACCGATTCAAGTTCATTGTAGCGTGGGTCTGTTAATAGCCATGAGCGCATCAGTCGCTCGAACTTTGCACCTTTCTCCCTTTCCGTGAATGATTCGGTACGAAATTTATGTAGTATTTCCTTGAAATTCATCTCTTGATAAGAGATATATTTCAAAGGAACGGACTCTAATAATCAATGCTATACTGGCAAAATCTGACGGATTTTCAAAACAAATTCTCACAAATTACCTTTCATATATCATTATAAATGAGGAATGAACACGGTATTTGAAATATTATGCGTACCTTTGCAATATCAACTATAACTCTTATCAAGAGATTCGTCTTTTCGCTCAACACATTTCATCATAAATATCCGGTCAGAAATCTTTCAGGATAAGGCTGTTCGCCTTGTCTACCACGCTTGTGTCAAGCGATGCGAGATAGATGCGCGTGGTCTCTTCCGAATCGTGCCCCATGCCCTCGCTGATGACAGAAAGAGGGATGTTCTTGCTCTTGGCAACGCTCGCCCAACAATGCCGGGCAACGTGCATGGTCAGCGGTATGTTCAATCCTGCCAGACCGGCAACTTCCTTCAACGCCACATTGATGCGGCAGATGGCGTTACGGTATTGTGTCCGCTCATCGGAACATGGGTTGGTGATTATCGGCAGGAGGTAACGGGTAGCCGTATTCTCGCTGTACTTGGCGATAATGTCTTCCATGCACTTCTCCCACTTGACGGTGAGCTGCTGCCCGGTCTTTCTTCTACGGTACGTGATGGTTCCATTCTTCAAATCCGATTTTTTCAGATAGGCCATATCAATGAATGACATGCCACGGGTATAAAAGGAGAAGAGGAACATATCCCTTGCATAGTCCAGATGCGGTTTCAGGGTCAGGTCAAGTTCCTTGATGTGTTTGATGGCTTTCAACGGGATGGCGCGTTTTACCGTCTTCCCGATGCCCGTGTAAACGTGTTTGAAAGGGTGCTTCTGTTCCGTCAGTTCCTTTTCCACGGCACGGTTGTAAACGGCACGGAGTATGCGCATATAAAAGGAAACCGTGTTGGGGCAAATGCCCTTGCCTTTGAGCCAGGCCTCGTAAAGCATAATGGTACTGCCGTCCATTTCGTACAAGAGTATGTCCTGCCCCTCACGGAACTTCATAAAACTGGCCAATGCCGCTGTATAGGTTTCTGATGTGCGGACTTTGCCAAGCTGCTTCAACTGTCCTATGATGCCCTGCATGAAACAGAACAGCGATTGTTCGCCCGTCTGCCTGTTGAACTTCTCGACGATGCTGTCAGCGGAATAAATTCCTCCTTGCCTGTCGCATTGGGCGACTATGGCTTTCAACCGTCTGGTGTCCCAGTCGATATGTTCCGCTACTTCTCGGAGATACCGTTTCCTGTTTTCGCCGATTTCGGGCAGGATTTTCACTGATGAAGTTCTCTTGTCCCATTCCGTGTCAAATATGCGGTAGTCAGTCTTGACTTGGCGGACTACGCGCCCGTGGATTACCTGATAATATATGCTGCCCTCCCTGCCGCTTGCGGTGGAAGGACGAAATTTCACTTTTATGGATGCCATTCACTTTATTTTTGTCGTTTGGATTGATTATCTTCTTCTCTCACTGTCTTGACCTGCCTGTTGAATATGACTAAAGTGGAATCCGCACCGACAACATCCACCAGTTTCTCGTAAGCCCCGATAGTTACTGCCAGTTCCGGATGCAGTTCATTAAGCATGACCGTAGTTACTTTGTGCTTGTCTGCAACTGTTTTCAACCGTCTGTTTTCCTCCCGGTACTCATGCCATTGTACCCAACTGACGGCAAAAAGGACAAAGAATACGAGCGTACAGCCTATGCCAGTCCATACATAAGGGTTCTTATGCCAGCCATTGAGAACTTTACTCCACAACAACCTTATTGCGCTTATTGCCTTGTCCGGGCGGATTATCTGCCACAGTTCCGGTATGACACCTTGCTTTTGCCGCACCTGTTCCGAAGCCTGCTTGTCTTTCTCCACATGGGCAGTCAGCAGATCCAGTATCTTGTTGAGCTGCTCCTTGATAGTGGGAACTCCATGCTTGCGCATATCCTTCTCGTTGGCTTCGGTGTATAACCGTAAACTTGCTACGGCTTCATCACCTATTGATTGCTTGTATTCCTCGATGGCTTCCTTGCTTCCGAAAATGGCATTGACATTTTCCGGTGCATTGCCATTGAAGAACCGTATAACAGGCTCCAGCTTCGCTTCCAGCCTTTTCAATGCCTCGTTCTTGTCCGGGCTATCCTTTGCGTCCAGTTTTTTCTTGATGTCCTCGATGTCCACTGCCAATGCCCCGATAAGGTCGGTTAAGTTCTGCTTGTTGTCCTTCATCTTTTTCTCCTTCTTGGTTTATGTTTGTCCTTTTCGTTGTCATTCTCACCCCAGCCGCTTTCGTTTCCTCCACCTCCGCCACCGGATAACACCTTGGCTTGGTGTGGCTGTACGCACAACTCCATGAGTGCGCCGATGGTCACTTGAACTATGTTTGAACCGGATTCAGTAGAAGTGCTGCCGTTGCCGTCCGCTTCCGTTTTAGTCGGTGACGGCTCTCTTATAAAAGTATCGGCCATGCTATTGTGAGATTCCACATCCTGCCGGGTCGGTTGTGGCTGTTCTTGCACACGGGGCTTCCATGCCATGCCCTCTGCGATTTGGCTCCCGAAGAGCCTGTCCAACTTATAAAAGCTCATGCTCCGGTCTATCCGTGAGCCGCTGAACGAGATTTCATTCTTGGTGAACGACACTCCGATGATTTTACCTTCGTTTCTATTGTATTTGAAATTCACCCCGATACCCTGTTTTGCCAGCCTGTCACACAAATCCGACCAGCAGTTACAACGGGGTAATGCCGCTTTGACGGCATCATAGATTTGGTACTTCACCTTGTCCTTTCCACGTAATCGGTCACGTTTCACGTTCATCTTGCCCTTGGAGAAGTGCAGCCCGTATTCCCTCGTGAGAGCTTTGCATACTTTTATATTACGCACATTATCGTTGCTGTCACTGATGGTGTTCCCGTCATTGTCCACCCTGTTTGCCACGATATGCAGATGCTGGTGTTCCCTGTCAGTATGGCGGCACACGATGTATTGGGTGTTCGTTATGCCCATGCGCCGCATATACTCACGGGCTATTTCGACCATCAGGGCATCCGTCAGCTTGGGTGCGTCCTCGTGGGCGAAGTCCAGCGAGATATGGTACACCGGATTTTTCAGCTTGCGCCCCGGCTTGTCGTCCGCCTGTCCCTGCATACTTCTTGCGATGGTGGCATTGTCATCAAGCCTCACGTCCTTGCCGTCGATGATCCTTGCCTTTTTCGGGTTGTTCACGTAGTTCACCACTCTGGCGAAGCTCGCCCGTTTTTTCAAATCGCCCATCATATCTTCCCAATGATTTTGTTGAACTCGTCCAGCAAGTCCATGATTTTGCCTTTCAAAAGAGAAAAGCCCTGTTGGTGCGCCATCTTCGCCAGTTGGTTCAGGTTATTGCATCCTCCCTCCAGCATCCTTATCTGTTGCCTGTCATCCTGTGTCCGTGCCGCCACGACCTTGCCATGCAGCAACAGTTCGCGCAGAAAGTGCGACGGTTTCTTGCCTGCATCTGTAATCCGTTTCATGACCGCTTTCCACTCGGCAAGCGTGAGCCGTGTGGATATGGTCTTTGTCCGCGCCTTGCCTTTCACCGCCTTGGGGCGGCCTCCCTTGTTCCTGTTCTCCTGATATGTCATATACGTGTTCTTTTATCCGTTAAACCGTTCTGTTTTTTAGGGCTGTAATCCGGGCTTGCCGTTTCCTGTATGGCCGGGTCGCCATTGGTGGCGTGGTTTTCGTGGACGAAAACATTAACTTGCCAGCCCTAAAAAATATCCCTTTTAAAACGCTGTCGCTTGCCATTCCTGCCGCTTCATTCCTGTGGATGTTTCCATTCTTGTGAGCCGGATAAGACACTGCCTTCCTCTAAAACTGGTATGTTGTCGGCATCCATGATGGCATTTTCCGCAGTGCTTTCCACTTCGTTTTCGGTTGTTGCTGCCGTTTCGGTTTCCGCTGTTCCTTCTATAATAGGATTGGAACGGGTCGGATTCATGGACGGCAAGCCATCTGTTCCCTCTGCTGTTTCTTCTGTCGGTTTTTCTTTCTTCTTCCTTGCCGAACTGCGACGCAAGGTCTCTAATTGTTGCCCGTTGAAAAGGAAAATCCGTACCCCTTCGTATGCCTTGACTGTCTGGCGGTATGTCGGATTCTCGATGAGCCGCCCTGCTATCATCCACGACTTCACGCACACCATGTCTATGATGGAAGTCACGGGATTGGAATCAACACGGATTAGACCGCGTTCCGAGAAATCCTCCAACATACGGGACACCGCCTTGCGCCCGATGCCCCATTCCTTGGCCAGTACCAGCATGGAGCTGTCCACCTGTCCGGGATGGACGGCATAGCCCAATCCCCGTTTGGTGCTCTGTACTTCCGATACTGTCATCTTCGACAAAAGGGAAAGAAGATAGGTAAGGTTGCATATCCCGTCCGTGCTCCCGTGCAGGAAGTACCATGCCTCCACGGACATTGCCATCTCCAATTTGTAGCACGGCAAAACAAGTTGTTTCAAATTCTTCATAAGCCTTGATGTTTTTTGTTGTGCGTTTTACAAATTATCCCTTGGCGTTCTTGTCAGCCTTCCTGTTGGTAGCTTTCAGGCTCTTGATGCGGTCTATCTGTTCCTTGGGAAACAGGACACGCCGTCCTATACGCTGTCCTTTGATGTGCCCCAACTTCTCGTGCCGCCAGATGGTCGCTATGCTCACGCCCCATTTCTCCGCCAGTTGCCGGATGGTGTAATACTCCGATGTGTCCTGTGATGCCTGTTCCTGCCGGTATTCCTCAAACGCGCACCTCACGCTTGCGCCTATAAGCTGTTGAAGCTCGTCGCGCGATACCAGTACCATTTCTGTCTTATCTGTCATAATTCACTGATTTTAAGCTCGTGGCGGCAAAGGTAGGGCAATAATAAAGCCTGTGAATTTGTGGTATTCTGTGAAATGACACCGCATGAAAAAAGCCGTCAAACAACTGGTGCTTAACGGCTTGTGGAAGTCTGTGGGTTGTGGTGAATTGTAGCCACCTGTGGGTTATGTCACTATTTTATCATGGGAAGCAGCTCTTTGAGCTTCGTTATAAAGGTTTTCTCCACGTTATACTTGGCGAGGCTTTCGGGTGTCAGTCCCATGGAACGGGCTGCGGCTTCCCTGTAACCTTTCCAGTCCTTGAAGTAGGCCTTGGAGAGCAGGATGGCGACACAGCGCATCTTGCCTTTCACGCAACTGCCGTATATCATGGAGTAGTCGGCACGCATGACGGCACGGAGGAAATCACGGTCGGAAACGGCATTTCCATCCAATAGAGGTTTGCCCTTGTCGGGGCCGCTCTGTACGGTGAAGGTGGTAAGGAAACGGTACAGCCTTAAAACGGGAACTTGTGCGGTCGTGCTGAACGCACCGCCTTGCATTGTATCTGTGGCAGTAAAACCGGAGGATGCTTCTTCCGTACAAGAGGGTATTGTTTGGAATGTTGCCGACTTGGACTTGTTCTCATGCAGCACGTTCCTCTTGACATATCCCATCGTCATGGCGATATGGAACATCTTTATTCCCGCAGACTGTGCTTTCACATCATCATTTTGGGGCAGTATGGAAAGGTGGATGGCTTCTGCAAAATATTCCGTGAAGAGTTGTGCCAAATCCTTGTCGTTGGCATTGACAATATACTCCTTGAGGGCTTGGATTTTCGCCTTGTCCACTTTGGCAAGCATGGCATATATTTCTTTCCCTCTGTTCCCGTCTGAATCCTTTGCACATTTCCGTATGGCGGCACGGATGGTGTCGATGCAGTCGGTGGCTTCGGTACGTGTCATTGACTTGGGAGAAATATCAGAACCTTCCGGCGATACTTGCTCCTGTTCTTTTTCTGAAAAGAAGTATTGACTTATGACTTCCATGCTCAGGTAAGCCACCCCTGTGCGGAAAGCCGCCTTGTTCAAGTCCGCATATTTGGAGCAGATGCCATGAAGCCTTTTCGTTTCATCGTGAAGTTCGACAAACTTCCGTGCCAGCTCCTTGTCCTCGTGTTCGGTGACATATTCCCTGATGCCGGCCAAAAGAAAAGGCAGGGGTTTCAGGCTGTATCTTATGTTCCGGTATATATCTTTGCAATCCGTTTTGCCACTGCCGGAAGACTTGCCGGAAAGCGATTCCGCAAGTTTCAGGCTCTCGCTGATTACGTTGGACAGCTTGAAAAGGTCGCTAATGATGTCAAACCTTGATTTTTCCATAAGCACCTCCTTATATTTTGATGATACCCTTGAAATCCTTTAACGCTATGACGGCCTTTTCCTCCGCGTCCAGTTTCAGGTAGCGGCGCAGTTGCGCCTCGCTGCTGTGTCCCGTGATGGCTTGGATGGAAGGCAGAGGAACGCCAGCCTTGTATGCGTTGGTAGCGAAACTTCTCCGGGCTGTATGGGAAAGGAGCATGTCGCAGAACCTCCTTCCCCGTTTGGGGTTGAGACGCTTCTCGTCAAAGCCGCAGTCATGTGTCCAGCCGAGCAACAGGCCGATGGTCTTTACCAGCTTGTTCATTTCATTGGGATGAACCGGGGGCAGTTTGCCGTCATACTTGGCGAGTATGGCTCTCACGCGCCTGTCAACGGGGATATAGACTTTCTTCTCCGTCTTCTGCTGGGTGATGAGTATGAACTCCGTGCCGCCTATTTCCGTTATCATGTCCTCGCATATCCTTGAATAGTCGGAAACGCGCTGCCCGGTCAGGCATCCCACGATGAAAATGTCCCTTACGTGCTCCAGTGTCCTGATATGGGTGATGCGGCATTTGGAAAGTTGCGCCAATTTCTCGTCCTCGCTGATGTCAAGTGATTCCAGTCTCTTTTTCACGGCCTCCTTGGTGGAAAGGTCGAGGTCGAGCATTTCCTGTATCTGTTCCGGTGTGAGGTAGATGTTGTCCACTTCCTCCTTTTTCGGCACGAAGTCGGAATGACGGAAATCATCGCATTTGGTCAGCTTGTCCTCGTAGGCTGCCTTTGCCACCGTGCGGACATCGGTCATGTACGAGTTAATGGCGTTGGGCATCAAGCCCCGTTCTTTCCAGTAACCGACAAGACTGTTGCGTGTCTCCATTGTCATGTCATCCAATCCGAGTTTGCGATGCGTTTCTTTTTGATAGTTTCGGATTTGCCCTTGAATGATGCGCAGACCTTTTATATAGGCAGGTGAGACTTTCACAGTACGGCCTTTCTTGGTGCGCCGTCCGCTTTCCATGTCTTCTATATAAGAGGTAAGGAAATCCTCGAACAGCATCCGGCCCTTGGGCTTGACCTCCACAATCTGCATCATCCCGTTGAGTACATCGTGTTTCACGCTCTCGATGATGTTCTTGGCCTCCTTGGGGTTGAACCCGTCCGCCTCGAATGCCGCCTTTATCCTCGCGAGGACTTGGACGAACTGCCCGTACTTTATCCCGATGCTCGACATCAAGGCTGACGAGGTATATTGTAGGCTGCGGTACTTCTCCCATTCAAGCTGCTTGATGGTGAAGCCCGTCACGACCTTCATGTTCGCCTTTCCGGTACGCACACGGGCATAGATGGAACCGTAGTCCTCTTTTCCGGCCTTGGATGATTTGATGAAGATGAAATCCATACGCGATATATCTTGGTTACTGTGGTACAAAGGTACAAAATATATCCCGAAATATGGTATCAAATAGTACCAATATTTTCTAAAACCGTGAAATTTCGTGAGTATTCAAACCAAATGAAAATATCTGCAAATAACTGATATACAAAGATAACCTATAAAACGAAATTTCACTGAATATATTTAGTGAATAGTGGGCTACTATTTATTTGTGTGCGTGGATTATATATTTGCTATCGAAAGAGAGTAGGTTTCTTTTTAAACGTACTGACTTTCGTCATTGATTTTCGGATAATACTTTCCATTTCCCTATGTAAAAAATATTTACTACCTTTGTGCTGCAGTTCTATCTTATCAATTTTTATGATAGATACATTTGGTCAATGGTTTTTCTATTGAATAGGTGTATTTTTTTCATCAATTTGTAAGATAGAAGGAGAATAGTTTATTTTTAACATTTTTATTTTGTACCATTATGAATAGAAAAATTTATTCTATCGTATCGATAGTTGCCTTGTTTTTGTCGGGCTTTTTATTTTTTGCCTGTTCCGGAAAAGTGTCGAAAAATAGTTCCGATATCGTTGAAGACGACACTATTAACCCCCTTGAAAATGCGATAATTAGCGAGTTGTCCGTTGCCGATAATCCTCAGTCTGATATCGACATCCTTAAGTATTATTGTTGGACGGATGGCGATATGATTTATACGTATCGAAATACTGAGGTTGATGCGGATAACAATCAGATACAGAGATACTTTTTCAACTGTAGCACTGTAAATGAGATGAGCAATGCGCTGATGTGTATCGAGGTATGCCCTTCAGGCTGGAAGTCCGTTTCCCCTACAAGTGATAAATATTATAAGTTAACGGATTGTATCGTGTCGTTAAACATCAATGCGGGTGTCCTAATTTTCGCCGACCCTTTTACCGAACAAATAGACGTACTTGTGCCGATGTTTAAAAATCAAGAGGAAAATCAAACCGAAAAATACAAGAATTTTTTCGAATCTCGTATGGCTCAATTACTTCTTGAAGGTAAATTCCAAACTATGGAAGGTGAAACAGTGGTGTTTAATCCGGAAAAGATGACTACCGATGGTTCTCTTTTTGGTAAAATTCCTTTCACTTTCGGTTACGCTTTTGATATGCCGGCTCCTGTCCTTATTATCAACAGTAAAACCTATTACATTGAAAAATTGTATGGCTATCTGAACCTCTTCTTGATGAAGTATAAAGACCAAATGCAATGCACTAATGGTGAGCGAGCAGGTGAAGTAATTTCTATTGAGCGCCGGGACGATAATATTTGGCCATTGCTCACGGAAAGAGTGCTTACTAAAAACGAAATTTATTATTACGCAGGATATAATATCGATGGTCCTTATAATGATGAAGAAATATCGGATCGTATGGCATTTAGAAATGACATGCTCTCTACAATGCGCAACACCATTCTTGCCCGCCATGGCTATATTTTTCAAGAGGAGGTGTGGCAACGTACGTTCGGCTCTTTGTCGTGGTACAAACCCCTCTATGATAATGTAGATGATAAGCTTACTGATATTGAAAAAATTAATATCCAAATCTTAGAAAGCCTGGAGGTGAGACGTTTTGATTGAAACAGTCCGGAAATAATTGGCTATTAAATTTTAAAATGTTTCAACTTAAAGCCCGATAAGTGATTTATAAATAAATCCGGTGTATATCAGGATTTAAATTGTAGCAAGGTAGTCCGGCATAAGATAAAATTTTAAGGTCCAATCATTTCATTATGAGCTTAAATATAGTTTTATTCTCTTTCTAGGGTTAGAAGAAATCAAATAGGTTTAAAAAAAATAGGTTTAAATAAAATAATCGCAAAGATGAGAAAATTAATATTTTACGTCCCAATACTCCTCTCTGTTGTACTTCTCTGCATCTCTTGCAGAGGAGCCTCTTCAAATAAATCTGAAAATAATGGAGGTAATACCGATTCAGCCGAAATGGAAATTCAATCACTGTCGGCTACGGACGAGATTTTGTTTTCGCATAAAAGCATCAAGGAATATATCCCGCTTCTAGAAAATTATTCCAAATTTATGTCCGGACGTTCTGATGAAATTATAGACGGATTTTATGGCATTGATGAGTTGAGAAATATCAATGACGAGGAAATAATGTCGTGGAATGAAGTTCGGAATGTAGTAGGATTTACGCTTTTGGACGTAGATGGTGATGGCATTAACGAGTTGATTATAGGCACGGAAAAGGATAATGGTGGCGGTAATAAATCCACTCTTGTGCTGGCTTTATATAAACTTAGAGACGGAACCCCCGAGTTGGTATTTTCTTACACTGCCCGAAATGCTTGGTATTATTTAAAACATGATGGTTTTCTTAATATCGCTTCCGAGGGTGCATCATGCTCTATTGCCGCTTTATACTCTTTTGTGTCAGGCGATTGGACGTGTGACCATTATTGGTTTAGTGCCATGACAGATGCCGGCTCTATTGCTTATTATCATAGTTATGCCCCAACGTTAGACCCCGCAGAAGCTACTTTGCTCAACTTTACTACCGCTGATTTCAATAGCCATATTGATAACCTTTTCGACAGGGCAGAAGTTCTAAATATTACTCCTTTTGCTGTATTACGACCTATTAATGCCACTTATGAAGACGGTAAAATGCACCTCACTACTAATGTTGCCGTCAAAGATTTCCATATTTTGGCTCTCTCTGATTGGGATTTTGTAGATGATAAGATGACTTTTAAGGAGAAAGAATTAAAGGCTTATCCGAAAATCGAGCCGGGAGAAGAAATAGTTGTAGAGATGCCTTTTATAGGCGATATTCCCCAATATGCTATCTCTTTTGTCGACCCACTGGGTAATACCGTGAAAATGGACATTACTATAAGCGGTTATGATGGCTCAATACTCCTCACGCAGTATTAACTTTTTATTTTTTTGAATATGATTAAGTACCGTATTTTATCATTTGCCACTGTTTTTGTGCTGACCGTTATTTGTATCTCATGTAAATCACAAAAGTCTGATAAGCAGAGTGATACAGTATTATCAGATACTATAGAACAAGTAAATCAAGAAAAGGAAAATTTTCAAGTAATGCCGAATGAAGAGGTTTCTTTTCAACTGTTGGAGGGAAGATGGCAATTATATAATGCAATACAAGACAACTTTAATATCGACATTTCTTTTGATTATGAAGGCGATATTAATATAACAAAGGTATGTAATGCACCAAATATTGAAGGAGTAGAAATACTTGATTTTGAGCCGATTATTTCTTATCAAGGGAAATACGAAATCCAAGCAGGAGGTAATATAATTTATTCTATAAAGGATATCAACAAAGATATGGAGGAGATAAGAGGTACTATTCTGGCAAGGCAGGCAGGTAATTATTGTGAGATGATTTTTGAAGATGGTCTTGAAGGGGTAGCAGTGCCTGGTAAGGTATATAAAATGTTCAGTACCACAGAATTATATCGTGTTGATTTGCCGAAAAAACCAAATGTGGCAGACATTTTTGAGCAGGCACTTCCTTTTGTTTTTCAGCCTGTGATACGCGATGCGGCTATGCTGTTGATTGATAATAAGCATCCCTATTCCGATAGTGAAGCTACAAAAATGATTGATACTTCGGCGGGCTACCTATTTTATCAAGGGGGAGGCGCTCCGGCATCGGCTCTTGAAGCTTGTATTTGGCGTTGTAAAGATGGCACTACATTACTGGCTATCAATGTAAAAGGGGAGTCTCCCGATGTGCAACCAACGGAGTTTTTTACCCTATTTCGCTATTACCCGGAAGTGAAATCTTTGATGCGACTTGATGGGATGAGCGAAAAAATTTTTCATTTTAATAATAAATATCCACAGTCGATTTCTTTACCTCGTAAAGGTAAAAATATCACTGTATGTATGCTTAATTATATGTACGAATGCGAAAGTACCGAGATTATTGAGTGGAATGAGGCAACCGGAAACTTTATAATAGAATAAACTCTAACAAATTAAATATAAAACAATTATGGATAAAGAAGTATGGCTTAACGCAAGGAAGAACAGTTTGTACGACTATTTTGATTTACCACCGGCAGCCAAGGCGGAAGCGGAAGAGTGCTTTGATGGTATGCGAAAATTGGCTGAAGAGTGTGCCGATCAAGCGGAATTTGAAACTCGGTTATCTACTTCGCCGTTAACGGAGCAGTATAACAGCCTTTTCAGTAAATTTGCAAAATATGTAAAAATGCCGGAGGGCACACCAACACAAGCCGATGTAGCAAAAGATATAGCTATAGGTACAGCAAAATCATCTGTGAAGTCGATAGCTATCAATAAGTTAAAGAGTATCATTATCAATGCTTTGCCGGATGAGGTTTCCGATTGGCTGATTTATCGTTGGAATAAGGTACCTATATTGGGTGAAATACGTTCGTTTTTCAACCTTAAAGACTCTTTCCGCCGTTGGTTTGGAAAAAAATAATATTATTGACGAACGTTTTGGAAAAGCCAAATGAGCAGAATAAAGCTTACTTTAATTGTGCCATGGCGACAACTGACGAACTAACAAGAGAGAGACTTAGCTCGCATGGACTATCCCGCGTGAGGAGGAAGAAACCAAAGTAAAAACGTCTGTTTAAAACTAACAATAATATATAATTTATCAGCAGGGCTGACTCCTAAATAGGGATCAGCCCTTCGTTTATTAAAGTGTGTTTATTGTCAGGTTAAAAATCTTCGTTAGGTAATGCGGGCAAAGGGTTTTTGTCGGTTTGTTTTGCGCCGAGGTCGATAAGTTTTTTTGCTGTAGTGTTGATACTTTGACCGCCATCTGTGATTTTCTTTTCGCCTTTGTCGTAAGCATTTTTTGCATTTTCAAGGGCTTTGCCAATTTGTTGGTATTCTTTCCAGAATTGACCTACACGGTCGAGCATTTCTTTTGCGAGGTTGAAAACCTTTTCGTGGTTTTCTGCCTGCTTGATTTGAGTCCATGTAATATTTATTATTCTCAATGCGGCATAAAGAGTCTGTTCATCAGCAATATACACATTGTGTTCCATAGCCTTGCGCCATAGGTCCGGTTGCTCGTTGAGGGCGGTCCACAAAGCGCCGGAGTGAGGTACGAACATTATCACATAGTCGATTTTTACTTTTGGAGGTTGGATGTAATTGGAGTAATTTTTTGAAGAAAGCTCTTTTACGTGCTTCTGGATGCTGTCGATATGTGCTTTGAGGTATTTGCGGCGGTCGTCTTCATTTTCGGCGTTGACATAGTCGATAAAAGCCGTCATTGATACTTTGGAGTCGATAATCAACTCGCGTTTTGTATCTAAGTGAAGGATGATGTCCGGGCGCATGATACCGCCGGTTTCCGTATGCACTACATTATTGTCGGCATCTTTAATCACCGGTTGAACGTCGTAGTGTATCCCTTTTGTAAGACCCTGAGATTGAAGTAGTTCATCTATAATAGTTTCTCCCCAATCGCCTTGAATTTTAGTGCCGTGCTTGAAGGCACGAGTCATCTCTTCTGTGCATTTTTGAGTTTCTCGGCTTTGATTCAGCATGTGTTCTATATGGGCTTTCATTTCACTGCTAATCCGGTTTTGGGCTGTTTTACTTTCATCCATTGCCGCCTTCATCTCTTTGATAGTTGTTTGTAACGGATTGATAATTTGCCCTAGATTACGATTGCTACTATCGGCAAACTCTTGTTGTCGCTCTTTGAGCATCTCGTTAGTGGCATTTTTCATTTGTGCGGTAACCCTTTCTATCGTCTCCTCGAAGCGTTTTTGCATCTCAATAAAATTATTTTCGTACTGTTTTTTCTGTGCATCCATTGCCTGTAGGTGTTGCTCTTTAAGCAATGCAATTTCTTTTTGCAGTACGTCACGCTCGCTTATTAAGGAGTTTTTCTCTTCCGATAGGCTTGAATTTTTTTGCTGAAAATCGGAATACTCTTTTTTGTAAGAGGCAATTTCATTTTCGAGCATCTCCAGTTTTGTTTTCAGTACGCCAATCTCTTTTTCAGCGGACAAATTGCCGATTTTTTTGCCTATAATGATGCCAATTGCAATACCTATTATTGCGCTGATAATGATAAAAATAATAATGGTCGATTCCATAAAGATAGCAGTTTAAATTGTTTATTTTTTATGTAACGGTTTAATATATGTAAAGTTACGGAAAAATTTTTTAAATGCAACATTAGTAAATTCTCCAAATACCACGATTATCTTCGTTGATATTCCATTGTACTTGCCACACTCTGCCATCTATTTGGTCGAGGAGGATGAAATTATATGTATTTTCGGTTGGATAAAGAAAAAATCGTCCCGGCACAGCATTTTCTCCGGTAGCCAATGGAATGCTGTTCAATTCATATTGCATGCGATTTCCATCCGTGCTATACTGTACATGCATTATTTCCCCGGTTCTAGTATCCAATTTAAGGAAAGTCCAACGGTTATTGGTTTGATACAATCGGAAATTAACATCACTATCCGGCGAAGCAATAGTATTTTTAGTGTTGGAAGTTGTTTGAGCATTAATCAACGTAAATGTTGAAATACAAATTAAAATCAAAATAATTTTTTTCATAACAATAATTTTTAATTTAATAATTTTTGATACTGCAAATATACAAAAAATATTTAAATACCATTTTTCATTTGAGCAACATCTTATTTCAAGGGGGTAAGATATTGCTTTTGCACTCTGTTTGAGAATCTACTAATAACGGGAATTTCCTTTTGGAGCGCGAGGGTAAATATTGGTATTAATTATTAAGATGCCCGGTGAGAAGTCGTTTTATTTAATTATGAGTTTGAGTCATAAGCAATATTTGATATTATTTATGCAGTAGTCATTTGATAGTAGCGTTTACATTTTTTTGCTATTGTATTTGGCAATTATTCAAATTGTCTGTATCTTTGCACCGTCATTCGTCACAAAAAGTGTGCGTTTATGCTTATTATTCGTCACAAAAAGTGTGTATATACGAGTGTGATTCGTTAGAAAAAGTGTTGGAATTTTATGAAAAGACTTATATATCAAGAGCTTATTAAATGGAAGGCAATTCTAATCGAAAACCTTTGCCACGACCGGCACGTAGGCCCTCGTTGTGAACGATGGCATAGGGCACGCGGGTGAAAATAATCACCTGGTAAGAAAGGACTCGGTAATTGATGGAATTGTTGAGGTGGTTACGAGCGGAGAGGAGCGTACCATATTGACCTTTAGCACCTTTGGCTCTGCTGATACGTTTAGCGGGTTCCCATTTTTTGAGGTTTTGGTCGACAAAACCACCCTTTTGGAAGTTGGCTTTGAAGTGTGATTTACCGGCATTACCGACTTTTAGAGGGATACGACGCTCGAAAGCGAAAGCGATTTTATCACTACTTTGTCGGATGTTATTTAAGAATTATTCGGGTGACATAAAAATTTTTTTTAAAATGTTTTGGTGGATAAAAAAAGGATTGTATATTTGCATTGGTACTGGGCGCTTAGGCCCCCGGAACCACCCAGGAGAGTGAATTGGTGTGAAGCTAATTCACTCGCCTGTATTCAACGAAAGGATTAGTGCTCGGTTCATAAAGGGGATTTATCCCTTACGGACTTGATACTACTAATCCTTTTTTATAATTTAATACAATATATTTGAATGGTTTTAATTTTTAAATACGAAGAATATAACAAAAGTCAATGGCAAGATTACACGGTGGTGCCATAATAAATGGAGATAATGCTTTTTTATTAATTCGGTGATGTCTTATCGACGTTAAAGTAAGGTAGTTATGGGTTTAAAAGAACGACTAATAGAGGTACTTGATGAGTACAATAGACTCGGAATAGCTGAGCAGATAGACTATGATAAGTTCTATCTCTACTCGCTTATTACCCACTCGACAGCCATTGAAGGTTCAACGGTGACTGAAATAGAGAATCAACTTCTTTTTGATGAAGGTATTTCTGCCAAAGGGCGCTCTATGCAGGAGCAACTGATGAACCTCGACTTGAAGAATGCATACGAAGAAAGCATACGACAGGCAACGGCAAGAAAGGATTTTTCCATCGATATGTTGAAGGGACTTTCTGCCATCGTCATGAAGAATACAGGCAGTACATATAATACCCTACAAGGCATTTTTGATTCATCAAAGGGCGATTTGCGGTTGGTAAACGTAACGGTAGGTGCTGGTGGTCGTTCTTACACGAACTTCCAGAAAGTCCCAAGTCGATTGGCTGACTTCTGCACCAATATGAATGAGCGCAGACAAGCACTCCACCAAACGGAGGACATCATAGAGCAATATTTGTTGAGCTTTGATGCTCACTACGAGTTAGTGACAATACATCCATGGGTAGATGGCAACGGCAGAATGTCACGCCTGATTATGAATCATCTTCAGTTTGAGTATGGACTTGTTCCGACCAAAGTGAACAAAGATGACAAGGCTGAATATATTCAGGCATTAGTTGACTCCCGTGAGCAGGATACCACAGATCCATTTCGTGAGTTCATGCTAAAGGAGCATATCAAGAATCTACAGCAAGAAATAACTACGTATCAAGAAAGCTTAGAAGAAGTGGGCACAAAAGGTGGACAGAAAACAGAAAAGGTGGACAGAAAATCGCGATTAAGTGAGAGCCATACAAGTTCGCTTGCTAATGGCAGAACGGGAGCGATTTATTCAAAAGGTGGACAGAAAAACTCGATTGAGCGAGAGCAAGGAAAGCATGCTTTCATTTTGCCGAGCGGGAGAGTTTTATCCAAAACTCGCGATGCAATCTTGGACATGATAACTCAGAATTCAAAAATCACCTCTACCCAAATGGCAAAAAATCTCGGAATCAACCGAAGTGCCGTGTCCAAACATTTGAAGAAAATGCAAGAAGATGGCATCATAAAACGAGAAGGTCCCGATAAGGGTGGACAATGGGTGGTTTTATAATTATTACTATCAGATTCAACACGAAATGGAATAAAAATTTATTCGCCTTTTTGAATTTCTACGCTTTACTTTTTATATTCCCGGACCTGGTAGGTGCATGCCAAACATCGTGAGATTGTTCTTACGGGCAAACTCCATCATAAGCCAGGTCTTTCCCACTTGTCTCGCACCTCGTAAAATCAACGGTTTGCGGTTTTTCCTTGTCTTCCATTCATACAACAATCTTATAGCATCCCTTTTCATTTGGTATAAAATATTGATTTTCAGCTATAAAGATACAAATAATTATTAATACAACAGAAGTTTTCGTCCTTAAAAATGTTTAGTACAGCATTTTTCCGTCCTTAAAAATGTAATTTTTTGTTGTATCTCGGGGATTGATTTGCTCAAAAAATCTTGGAAGTCGAGAAAAAAATGACTAAAAAATGATTTTGGCGTATTCATAGATCGAGGATATTACTTAATTCTTTGTCAATAATTTCAGAAATTTGTTTATTTAGGACGGCAGAATCGCCGATAAATTGACGCTTAGGCATTTTAAAACCCTTGCCACGACCGGCACGTAGGCCCTCGTTGTGAACGATGGCGTAAGGCACGCGGGTGAAAATAATCACCTGGTAAGGAAGGACGCGGTAGTTGATTGAATTGTAGAGGTAATTACGCGCGGAGAGGAGCGTACTATACTGACCCTTAGCGCCTTTGGCTTTACCGATGCGTTTGGCGGGTTTCCATTTTTTAAGGTTTTGGTCGACAAAACCACCCTTTTGGAAGTTGGATTTGAAGTGGGATTTACCGGCATTACCGACTTTTAGAGGGATACGACGCTCGAAAGCGGAAGCGATTTTATCGCTACTTTGCCGGATGTTATTTAAGAATTCGTCGGGTGACATAAAAAATTTTTTTAAAATGTTTTGGTGGATAAAAAAAAGGTTGTATATTTGCATTACTCCACTCGGAAGAGTGAGAGTGTCGTGGCATCACTCCAGCGGGCGGACACTGCGAGGATGGCATACCGCGAAGGCAACGCAATACTGCGTTGCTTTTTTTAATTAAATAGTTTTCTGAATTTAGCTTTTGTCATTAAATCTCTATCTATTTTTATCTCTTTTTTACCTTTATAAATTATAACCTCTAATGCGTTTTTATGCTTATAGAAGTGTTTTTTAATTTCCCTATATAGATTTCTTATATTATAATCGACTGCAAGGTTAATAATTACACGACACGACTGAGTTATTGATTCATCGAGTCTATGATTTATCGAATTCTTACCAGTAATAGTTTTTAACTCATATGCTGACAAGAATTTTTTTTCTTTAATTATTATATCCATTGATTTGATACCTTCAGGGTTGGAAAGTATATATATTTCTGCATTCCTATGAATAGCAATATATTTTTTTGCAAATGATAATATATTATCATAGTCGTTAGATTTGTTATTAATTGCACAAAATATTCTATTTTGTAATTTTTGATATTGACCTTTTTCTATGATAATACGCAGGTTATCTCTATAGTTACCATCATTATTCTGTATTCGTATAAATGCTTCGTTTACTGTAATTGATTTGGTATCATTAATAGCCTTAGATACGTTTTTACAAGCATTACAGTTTTTTCTGTAAGCCAGAGAGTGGAATAAGGCGCTGAGGTTGGTGGATTTGAAGGGGCAAGCGGAGCAGTTTTTGGGGAAGTAAGGGTGTTTTTCGTTGAATAGTTTACCATCCTTACCAGGGTTGTTATCGAGGCCACGGGAAGGAGTGCTACCCTTCTCTACCGGGCCATGAGGCACGGGAGTAACATCCTTATCGGTTTGCTCGATAGAGCACTTACAATTCCATCGGTCGCCCGGATGGTGGGCACTCCAGAAGCTATCCTTAACAGGTCGGACAACATTCCAGAATACGCGGTGGTCCTCGCCGACATTAGGAGAAGTGGTAGGCACCCATCGAAGGTTGGGGAATACATCGGCATCACGGACGAACTGCTGCCACTCGGAAGCCAGTTGAGCACGGTGGACGAAAAAATTTTGTATATTTGCAGTGCTAAAGTAAACATACAATTTGTCTTTGTATATTTAGTGTAACATCCTTTCTTTTTTATAAAAATATAAAACAGCTGAATGTGAAACTATTCAGTGTAGTACAATGGGAAAAAGGGTGTAATGTGTTTTTATTCTGATATTTTATATTTCGAGACAATATAAAATTTAGATAAAAAGACAATATAAAATTTCGATAAAGAGGTAAATTTGAAAAACCATTTATGAGAAAATTATTAATATCTTTCCGGAGAATAATATAAATATCATCATGATAGAAATAAAAAATATTATTAAATCTTTCGACAAACACGTGGTTTTAAAGGGGATAACGATGAATATTCCTAAAGGGGAGATTGTGTCTCTACTCGGGCCATCGGGTAGCGGTAAAACTACGCTTTTGCGCCTTTTGCTCGGTGCTATCCCTGCTGATGAGGGCGAAATTTTTGTCGAAGGTAAAAGAATGCCGGATTTGAAAGTGTTGAATAACATCGGTTATTTGCCTCAAAATGACGCCCTTTATGAGAATCTCTCGGCTTTGGATAACCTTAAATTTTTTGGCGGAATTTATGATATTGATAATAAGATTCTTGACCGAAGAATAGACGATGCACTCTCTTTAGTTGGACTAAAAGATGATAAAAACAAGCTTGTTTCCAATTTTTCCGGAGGTATGAAAAAGCGCCTTTCACTCGCTGTTGCCACGCTTCCTGACCCGGATTTGATGCTGCTCGACGAACCTACTGTGGGTATTGACCCTGTGCTTCGTCGCTCAATTTGGAACCAATTCAAAAAATGGAAGGCAGAGGGTAAAACCCTTATTGTCAGTACTCATGTGATGGATGAGGTTGCCGAATGCGATAAAGCTGCTCTTATCCGTGAGGGTAAAATTCTGGCTTACGATGCCGTGGATGCTTTGTTGAAAATCACTCCAAACGGTAATATCGAGGAAATTTTTTATGAAGATGCATTCAACAAGTAATATTCACAAATAGAGTTTATTATGAAAGCACTAATAATAAGGGTTTTACGTCAGTTAAAGAACGATCCGCGTACGCTTGCACTTATGTTTTTTGCCCCTTTGTTGATGATGGGTTTGATATATTTGCTTTTGGGTGATACCGAATATAATCCAAAGGTCGGCATTGTGAATATGCCGGAAGAATTTTCAGAGATATTGGCGGAGAATGCGGATGTTTGTAATTATGAAATTTATAATTCAGAAGAGATTGATGAGGTTGGTTATCAGTTGTTTGCAGATAGTTGCCTAAAGGCGGAGACTGTAGATGCAGTGCTCTATAATATTGACGAAACGCTCTTTATCCGCACTTTGGAGCAAAATAGTAAAAGTGGCTCCGCAATACAAGCTATCCAAACTGCAATGAGCGAGATGATGCCGATGGGGCAGATAGAAATCAGCTCGGTATACGGCTCTTCAGACGAGAATACATTCGACTCTCTCGCATACGTGTTTCTTGCTATCCTCGCTTTTTTCTTTACCTTCATCATCAGTGGTATGTCGCTTGTGCGTGAGCGATTTAGCTTTACCCTCGAGCGAATGCTGATGACGCCTATACGCCGTTGGCAGATTGTTGGTGGCTATGCTTGCGCTTATGCTTTGTTGGCTATTATCCAGGTGTCAATAATATTCCTTTTTTCTATTTATCTACTTGATATTCATGTAGAAGGCAACATATTTTTATGTGTCGTAATTCTTATGTTAGAAGGTATTTGTGCTGTGGAGTTCGGCTCATTGATTTCTTCTTTTGCAAATAGTGAATTCCAGGTGATGCAGTTCATCCCTATCATTATCATACCGCAAATATTTTTTACCGGCATCATTCCGCTCGATACAATACCTTATCATTTGGGTAATCTGTGCTATGTGATGCCTATGTATTACGGTGCTGCTCCTTTGAAAGAAATTATGCAACGTGGAGCTGGATTTGTTGATGTATATCTTTGGATATTAGCTCTTTGTGTGTTTATTATAGTTCTATTTGTTTTGAATACTTTGAGTTTGAAAAAATATAGAAAATTATAAGTGAGTCAGTGCGTCAACAATATTTTTTTACACTCGTTGAATGACGGAATAAAGTTATAGTTTCATGGCGAATAATAACATAGCTAAAACTAATGTTGCAAGACTTCTGGATGCCGCAAAAATAAATTACGAATTGATACCCTATACGGTGTCGGAGGATGATTTGAGTGCAGTACACGTGGCAGACGAACTTGGCGAAGACATCGATTGTGTATTTAAAACCCTTGTGCTTGAGGGGGATAAGGTAAAGAATTTCGTTTGTGTTATTCCCGGGGCTATGGAAGTGGACTTAAAAAAGGCTGCCAAAGTGAGCGGGAACAAGTCGTGCGACCTTATACCGATGAAGTCTCTACTGCCCCTCACAGGCTATATCCGTGGCGGTTGCTGCCCGATTGGTATGAAAAAATCGTTCCCTACTTATATCGACGAGGCTTGCACTCTATATGACGAGATTTTTATCAGCGCCGGCGTGCGAGGCTTGCAACTGAAAATAGCTACCAATGATTTGATTCGCTATGTAGGTATGACTGTGGCGGATATTGTTAAGTAATTTATTAAATAATTGTTTGCAGTTTTCAGCCATGATATTTTGTGAGGTGTATGATTGTTAAAATATCGAATAATCGCACATTTTGATACTCATACGTGTGATTGTCTGCGCATTAAATTAATGAAATATTAAGATCGAATCGGGAATGTTTAGCAATGCCGGTAGAGATTGTAAATTACATCAATGAGATATTTAGATTAAAAATTCTATGGGAAATATAAAAATACAAAAAGGGTCTTTCAACTCAAATTTACCACTTGAGCATGCGTCAGTAATGGCGGGATTTCCCTCGCCGGCAGATGATTATCAGCATGATAGACTTGATTTTAACAAGGATTATATCCGTCATCCCGAGGCCTCTTTTTACGGCGATGTGGAGGGCGATTCGATGAAGGATGCCGGCATTTACGATGGTGATAGGGTGATTATCGACCGTGCTGTTACACCTCATCATGGCTCTATAGTAGTAGCTTTTTGGAATGGCGAGTTTACTATGAAATTCCTCGATTTATCTCATAAGCACGAGGGCTATATTGAGCTGAAGCCGGCAAATAAAGATTACCCCATTTTCCGCGTCGAAGCCGGCGATAATTTCGAGGTTTGGGGCGTTGTAATTCACCTTATCCGCTCCTTTATTTGAATTAATGACTTCTGCGCTTGCCCCGGTTATGCCATGGCGACAACTGATGAACGAGCAAGTGATAAGCAAGCATGGACTATCCCGCGCGAGGAGAAAGAAGATAAAGTCAAAACGCCTGTAGAAAAACAAACTCTTTTGAGTACTTTTTTGCGGTAAAAAAAAAGTACTTCGGGGTCAGAGGGGAAGATCCATTTATATGAATAATTTATGTACGGCATAATAGATTGCGATAACTGTTACGTTTCTTGTGAACGGGTTTTTCGTCCGGATTTGAATGGCAAACCCGTTGTAGTACTGTCGAATAACGATGGGTGCGTAGTGGCTCGTTCCAACGAGGCTAAAGCCCTCGGTATCAAAGCCGGCATGCCTTATTTTAAGTTGTTGCAACAATACCCACATGATGATATAGCCGTTTTTTCTTCCAACTATGAGTTATATGGTGAGATTACCGCGCGTGTAGTAGATATTATCAAGCAAGAAGCCCCCGCATATTTTCGTTATTCTATTGATGAATGTTTCGTTTATTTCAATGATGTCCCCACTTACGGTTTGAAAACGTGGGGAGAAAATCTGCATCTCAAAATAAAGAAATGGGTAGGTATGCCGGTGAGTATTGGAATCGGACCGAATAAGACGCTTGCCAAAGTGGCGAGTCATTTCGCAAAAAAGATTCCCGGTTATAGGCACTGCTGCATGATAGACAATGAAGAAAAACGCGTTAAAGCCTTGAAATTATTCCAGATAGGAGACGTTTGGGGTATCGGTTACAGATACTCAAAAAAATTGGAGTCGGTAGGTATCCGTACAGCCTATGATTTTGCTTGTATGTCCTCTATATGGGTAAAGTCGCATTTCAATAATATCGTGATATACCGTACTTGGCAGGAGCTGAACGGACTTGATGCCGTGCCAAATGAGGAGTATGCCAGAAAGCAGAGTATATGCACCAGTCGCAGTTTTCCTACGTTGATTTCCGACTTTGAAACATTACGCACTCAGGTATCGAATTTCGCATCGCGCTGTGCCGAAAAACTACGTGCACAGGGTACTGTGGCTTCCGTTGTTAGCGTGTTTATCAATACAAACCCATTTCGGGAGGACCTTATGCAGTACTGGAATTATCACGAAATAAGGCTCTTTACCCCATCGAATGCCTCTATTACCATCGTAAATGTAGCTATCGAAGCCCTGGAAAAAGTTTATCGCCCCGGATTTCAATACAAAAAAGCCGGCGTTATCGTTATGGGAGTGATGCCCGATAAACCTATTCAGTTTGATTTGTTCGACCTTCAGCCGGATAACTATGAGAAATTGCGCAAAATAGATAGCGCGGTGGACCGTATCAATCGCATTTATGGTAGCGAAACCATAGTGCTTGGTGCGCAGCAATATACACAACCGGGAGGCGATGGCAAAGCCGACGTCTTTGCCAACTCTATCCGCCACGACCACCGCAGCCCCAACCCCACAACCCGCTGGAGCGACATCATCAAACTGAAATAATTTAGGAAAGCATTTTCTATAATAATTAAAGATTTAAGAAATGAAAGAATCAGACTATAAATATTTCGCATTTATTTCTTATAACTCCCATGATACTTCTTGGGGAAAAAGATTGCAACGCAAGTTAGAAAGTTATCGTATGCCTGCAATCTTATGTAGTGAACATGGTTGGAATCGTAAACCGATGAAACCTATATTTTTTGCCCCTTCAGACATACAGCCCGGAGAATTATCTGCAGAACTGCAAGAGAGGCTAAAAGCTTCAAAGAATCTTATTGTTATTTGCTCCCCTTATTCTGCTCAATCCGATTGGGTGGGAATGGAAATAGCTTTCTTTCATAGTTTGGGAAGATCAGAAAATATTCATTTCTTTATAGTTGATGGCATTCCGCATAGTGGCAATCCCGACACAGAATGTTTTAATCCGGTGATAAAAAGGTTAGGAATGCCCGAAATTCTTGGAGCGAATATTAATGAAAAAGTTTTTCGTTTCCCTTGGCTTAATCGTGAGCGTGCATACGTACAGCTTATTACAAAACTCCTCGGAGTGGAGTTTGACAGTATTTGGCAACGTCACCGTCGTATCCTTTATCAAAAGATAGTGGCATGGGTTGTAGGTATTATTACTGTAGTTATTGCTTTGATTGGAGTATGGATAAACAGTCAGCCGGTGGATGTAACAGTTTCGTTGAATGAAATTTCAACACATAACGAAAATCTTCCTTCACTAAAAGATGCAGTGGTGACAATGGAACTTTTTAATGAATCAAAGACAGATACCATAGAGTCGATTTCTTCGAAAACTGTTTTTACAAATATTCCACATAATGCATTAAATAAGATAGTACATGTTACTGTAGCGTGTCGTGATTGGATGCCTATAGATACTACTTTCCTTTTGACCGAAAATGTAGTTCTCAATATGTCACGAAATTCTCATAACTATGGAGATGTAATTTTTCGTCTGTGGAGTATAAAGCAAGAAAATGGTGTAGCAAATACTCAGGTTAAGTTGGCAGAGCAATATGCAAGGTCTGATGAAAAAGGCTATGTGAGAATGTTTATCCCTTTAGAAAGGCAGAGCAGAGAATATGAAGTGGAATGTGAGTGTGTTTTGCAAAATAATATCCTTATTATGCCAACGAATGAATACACCGTCTTAATAGTGGAGTAACATAACGTTCGTTTTTATAATATCTCTTAAATAACTCTCCAAGTAATTAAATTACTTTTTGTAAACTTTTTTCGTCACAGTGCCATCGCTGAGAATATAGATGCCGGAGGGTAATGTATCCCACTTGGATATAGGGTATAAACGCCCCCAAATATCAACACAAATAGCATGTGGATTATCAAAGAATGAATGAACACTAATGTTCTCTTCAATGCCGGTTTCAATTTCATTCAAAGAAAACAATATCTGATCTTGTTTTAGAATCTCACCATTATTGGTAGCGAACAATTTCACTCGACAAGAAATAACATCGTCTTGAGTAGTACTAACATTAGCTATAAATGGTTGACCTACAGCAGAGCCGGAACTTGGGTCGATTCTAATTATTACTACTGAGCCTATTTCGTCAGCAGGCATATACGTTATAGGTGCGGAAGATATACTTGTCATAATTCCCCCGTTTTGGCTATCTGCAGTAATATTTAGTGTATCTGTGAATACCAATGCACCGGACAAATAAGCTTCCACACAGATTTGATAGTTATCTGCCGTAGCAACCGGCATCCAAGATAGATTAACACTACCATCTTCCAGCTTTTCCTGGTCTAATAATATTGACTTTATTGTATGTCGACTCCAACCTAAAGTGCTTTGATATAGAGGAATAACCTCGTAAGGAACATGAATCGTTAGAGTAGCTCCAAGATCACCGGCAGTTACAGTTGGGGGTGTTAAGGCTAAACATGAAACATTGACATTGTTCATATCTGCTGTAAATATATACATCCCCATAGAGGTGACAGATTCGGGAAAAGTGAGTTCTTTTAGTCTTGAACACCAGGCAAAAGCCATGTAATTGATGCTTGTTACTGTGTTAGGAATTTTGATGCCGGTCAAGAGAGAGCAACCAAAGAAAGCATTGGTTCCTATACTCGTTACACTATAAACTGTATCTGAATAGGTTACTTGACGAGGAATTATTATATTTCCGGTGTAGAGAGAATCTGGTGTAGAGATAGGATTCAACGATTCGTCCTTAGGCCAAATACGATAGGTGACGGAAGCAGTAAGATTATCGCGATCAAGTTCATAATAAATTCCTCCAATCTCTACGCCATCTGCAAATACATTAATGGAGAGAAGTAAAAGTACAATTAGAGTGATAGTTTGTTTTTTAATAATCATATACATTATAATGTTATTTTTTAGTGGTTAACTTGTTGTTTATTATTTGGTTTGAGTTTTTAAAATTCTCCTTTTGTTTTAAGGTATTTAGTCAACTCATTATCCTTACCAAGTACACGGAGCGAAGCTTCATATGCTTCTTGGTAATATTGGGTAGCCGAGATAGTATCTTTCATAAATGCACATAGGTCTGCCAAATTAGCCAAAGTTGTAGGATATACAGCATCATTTTTTGGAAGCAATGATATTGCTTGCTCAAAATAAGTACGGGCACTTGAATAATCTTTTTCGGCAAAAGCAATACCTCCAAGGTTATTGAGCGTTTTAGCCTCAGATATTGAATCCCCCTGACCGGGAAGATGGTAGATGCGAATTGCTTCGGTAAAATGCTTACGAGCTTCGTGGTTTTTTTCTAATGCATAGTAAGATGCTCCTAAATTGACAAGGCGAGTTGCGGTAAAGCGGTTGTCAGCACCATATAATTCTTCACTGAGGCTAACTGCCTGTGTATAGGTAGATACAGCTTGCAAATAGTTGGCTTTACGGTAATGATATTGTCCTATTTCGTTAAGTACTCGAAGCATTAGCATACTTCGTTTGCCATCACTACGACGCACCCAACGTTCGGCACGTAGCACATATTCATAAGCAAGATTGGGGTCTCGTTGATATTCGTTAAGAAATTGTGCATAGTCGAGTTGTGTAGCAGCATTGGTTGTATCAATATCAGCACGGCACTTAAGGTAATAGTCAGCAGAGTCCGGTTGAAATCTACTTAGTGAGATACTATACAAGTGATAACAATCGCGTTGCATATCTTCAAGTTCCTCGATAGCTGCTCTATGAAGATTTTGAATACGTTCCTCTCGCCGAGTAAGTGAACCTTTTTCCCGTATTAAGCTTTCTGCCAATACAATATCACCTTGCTCAATAGCTAATTGTATTTGAGCTGCAGTCGCATCCAAAGCATCGTAGTCGGTACGAGCGTATTTATATGCCATATTATCAAGCTGAGATTGCAAACGCATATACTGTTCGTCTAACTCCAAGATTCGATGCTCATACTCGTCAGCCATCAATGTCTTAGTATTCAATTGTTGTTCTAATAACGCCATCTGCTCTAAGTATCGTTTCTCCATTTCTGCACGAGCTTTATTGGCAATAGCAGATTTTTCTGCTTGTAACTGTGCTATAGATATCATAGATATAACGAGTGGAACTTTGTCCGAGCCAACATGATTACGACCAATAACATCTTGTTCAATTAATTGATAACCGGATTTTATGACAGCAGAAAGAGTATACGGATCTCCTATTTCTAATTCTTGCATTAAAATAAAAAAGTCTCCCGTCTCGTTAGAAACGATAGGGTTGTGATTACCTCGTACGCGAATGAGTACACCATTTAGCCTTTCGCTCTTATGATTAGGGCGTGAAATTGTGCGTACATAGCCGGGCTGTGAAATTGCCCATGTTGTTAGTTTAACCACCAAAAATATGAATATTAGACTCAGCTTTCGCATACTGTATCTATTGTATTTGGATGATAGCTTTTATTCGAACAGATATTAAATGTGATAGTGTCGTAGGAAATAGGTTAGAAAAAATTACTCAATTTTGTAGAAACATATTAGAAAAATTGAGAGTGTACATATTTTGTGTAATCATGTGAGACAACGACATCTATATCAACTGCAAAATTACTATAAAATTTAAATATCTGCAATTTTTTGATTTGATTTTTAATAGTATGTGAATAATATTGCTACTTTCCAAATATATTCCATGTGTAAGTCTTGATTTATCTTCTTACATACTTACTTAAATCATAGTTTCTAATATATAAAATCAGTTGTATAAATAGAAAATAATTGCATTCAATTCAATTTGTTTCGAATGTTTTGTGTATCTTTGTCGAAAATTGAAGGCAATATGGAATAAGCTAATAAAAATCTCAATCGCATTAAGGTTTTTTTGTAGAGGGTAACTGTAAAACAAATGGTTGGCAGAGAAGATAGGCAGAGACCAAGCCACTGTTTCCAAATGGGCAACCAATTCAACCCAGCCAAGCCTTGATATGCTGATTAAGATTGCGAAGGTCTTGGAAGTTGAACTGACTGACCTGGTGAGAATTCCTGAGGATGATTAAAAGAAGATAATTATGAAACAAGAAGAAATAAGACAGCTATTTCAGCAGTTTGAACAGGTGGCATGCGTTTTCGGTGAAGTGGAATGCTGGAGCGCAAGGGAATTGTGCGAGTTAATAGGGTATAAGTTATGGCAAAACTTTACCAAAGTAATAGAAAAAGCCAAGGCTGCATGTAGCAATGTAGGCCAAAATATAGAAGATCATTTTATTGACGTCAATAAAATGGTTAGCATAGGCTCAGGTGCTGAGCGTCAGATAGATGACATTATGCTCACGCGCTATGCCTGCTATCTTGTGGCGCAGAATGGCGACCCTCGCAAGCCGCAGATAGCCTTTGCTCAGACCTACTTTGCCGTTCAGACACGCCGTGCCGAGTTGGTGGAACAACGCCTTCTGGAATGGGAACGCGTCAAGGCCCGCACCAAGCTGCAGGAGACGGAGCGCATCCTATCGGGCGTTCTTTATGAGCGTGGCATTAATGACAAGAGTTTTGGCGTTATCCGTTCAAAAGGTGACCAAGCTCTGTTCGGTCTAAGTACAGCCACACTGAAGCGCAAGTTGGGCATACCCGACAAGCGATCTTTAGCCGACTTTCTGCCCACCATCAGCATCAAGGCAAAAGACTTTGCTGCCGAGATGACCAGCGTGAACGTGCAGACCAAAGACCTTCAAGGCGAGGGCAGCATCACGCGTGAGCATATCGACAACAATGCCGCCGTAAGGAAAATGCTGGTGGAGCGTGGCATCATTCCCGAAAACCTTCCTGCTGCTGAGGATGTGAAGAAGGTGGAACGGAGGTTGGAGAGTGAACAGAAGAAAGTATTAGGTAAGAAAAAATAATAATATGAAGATAGGTTTAGTAGATGCAGACTTATTGGATGGCGGCACACGTCATCCCAATTTGGCATTGCTAAAAATCGCAGGTTTTTTAAGAGACAATAATATCCCATTTGAACTAATAGAAGACGAGAATATTAATATCTACGACTATACACGAATTTATGTTTCCAAGGTGTTTACGTTTACGCAAGAGCCTCTATTCCTTCGAAATGCCCGCAAAAATAACACTTTGGATAATATTGAGTGGGGCGGAACTGGTTATTATGGTGAAGATGATCCAAAAGATGTCTTTATTAAACTTCGTGAAGAAGACATGTCAAAGTTAGACAATGACGATTTCTTATTGCAATTTCCAAATCATAGAGGAGGCAGGAAGATGGGCATAGACATGTCACATCAAATGCCTTACTATGACCTATACAAAGATTATATAGACAAGAAAGTTGCAGCAGGGAAGAATCCTACTTATTTCAAAGATTACATGAACTACTCCATTGGCTTCCTGACTCGTGGGTGCTTTAGAAAATGTCCTTTCTGTGTGAATAGGCTTGAACATAAAGTTTTACCATATTCTGAATTGGAGTGGTTTTTGGACAATGAAAGAGATGAGAATGGCAAACTTATTCGCCCTAATATATACCTTTGGGACGATAACTTCTTGGCTGCACCTCCAAGAGTGTGGAGAAAGTTCCTTGATGACCTGATTGCAACAGGAAGGCCTTTTCAGTTCCGTCAAGGATTGGATGAACGTATGTTGGCAGATAGTCCATATGGAGAGGAGATTGCCGAGAAACTTTCTAAGTGTAGATACCACGGTGACTATATATTCGCATTTGATAACTGGAGCGATAGAGACAAAATCGTAAAGGCGTTGAAGATATGGAAGCATTATAATACAAAAGAAACAAAGTTCTACCTCTTCTGCGGATTCAGGCTTACTCCTGATGATGATAATAAACTTTACACTGATGTGTGGGAAATATTCCAACGCATAAAGATACTTATGCAATATGGTTGCCTTGGATATATAATGCGTCATGAAGACTACCATAATCATGCGTTAAGCAACATATATGTACAAATAGCAAGATGGTGTAATCAGCCTGGATTCTATAGGAATTTATCTTTTTGGGAATTTTGCTACAAGAACCAGACATATTGGGAGAAGACGACATTGGGTTATCAACATAAGAAACCCTTAAAGTCGTATGAGGAGTTTCTGGAAGACCTTAATAATGGTTATTATGATACTCCTAATAAGATTTGCCTTCCATTGAAAACTGCTTGTGATTTTTTGGAAAAATTCAAGGAGCATAAGGAAGAACTTCTCGAAATGTATAACTATAGATTGAAAGATTTAAGAGACCCATCTCTTTGGGCAAGATAAATAAGTAGTCAATATGAAAAAGAATAATATTGTTATCGAGATTCCTGAAGCACAATTAGATTTCTCTAATGAGAACTGGAAAGAACAAGTAAGGGTTGATTTTCAAGATATTCAGAATACACTTGAGAATAAGCCAAATCCTGCATCACCTGCATATTACACTTGGTTTTGGTTCTTTATGAGATACGGTAGGGCTTTGTGTTCTGAAGAAGGTCGGAAATATTTGCAGGAAAACAATCTAACCCCATTTACATTTGTCAAGGATGTGGTTGGCTTAAACATGTCTGGGGGTGGAGCATATACCATAGGTTACAAGTTCTTCGAAGAGTGCCTAAAGAACAATTCTTCAATAGAGGTCGGTGGTATAAGGATGAAAACAGAAGAAATTCAAAGCCACTCAGAATACATTAAGACTATTGACTCTCAATACCGCCCCTACCTCACGGCCATCAAGTCAAAACCCTTCCTTCTTCTTGCAGGCATATCGGGTACGGGCAAGAGCCGTATTGTGAGGGAATTGGCTCGTGCTTGCTGGGATGTTGATTCGGAAGAATACAAGGCGCAGAAGCCAAAGAACTTTGAGATGGTGCAGGTGAAGCCAAACTGGCATGACTCTGGCGAGCTGATAGGCTATGTGAGCCGTGTGAGCGGAAAGGCAGAGTTTGTGGCAGGCGACTTCCTGAAGTTCGTGGCGAAGGCATGGGAAGACCTCGAAACACCTTATTTCCTCTGCCTTGACGAGATGAACCTTGCTCCTGTTGAACAGTATTTTGCCGAATATCTCAGTGTTGTGGAGTCCCGAAAGAGGAATGAAGAGGGAAATATCGTAACAGACCCAATTCTGAAGAAGGCAAACGAGGAATGGTACTTCAACCTTACAGCCTCATTGACATCGGACGAGGAGATACGTAAACAGTTTAACGATGAAGGAATATGTTTGCCCCAAAACCTTGTCGTGATTGGCACTGTCAATATGGACGAGACAACCTTCTCTTTCTCTCGTAAGGTGCTCGACCGTGCCATGACCATAGAGATGAATGAGGTGGATCTGTACGGAGGCTTGACAGACCGACACGAAGTGATTGGGAAGATTGGGAACAACGAGCTGGTGGGCACAGCCGTGGAAGGAGTGGACGTATATAGCGAAAACAAGGATGTTTGTGACACCGCTATAGACTATCTTGCCAAGCTAAACGATATATTGGAGGGCACGCCTTTTAAGGTGGCATATCGCACACGTAACGAGTTCCTGCTTTATGTGGTAAACAACCTTCCTTATAGCAAGGACAAGGATGGCAACGACCTGCCGCAAGGCTACGTCATAGCCAGGGCACTCGATGAGATAACGAGTATGAAGATTCTTTCCCGCATTGAGGGTGATGACACAAAGGTGAAGGAGAGTCTGCTTGACAATCTGATGGATGCCATCAAGGATGGACTGAGTGAAATATCTGGTGAGGAGAATACGGTGAAATCCGTCTCGATTGCCAAGTTGAAGGAAATGAAAGGCAGGCTCAATTCGGGTTATACAAGTTTCTGGAGCTGATAGATTGAAATCTCAGAACACAATGTACCACTTTTAATTACCCCGAATTCGGGACAATTAGAATTATAATTATGGTAAAGATAAAAGTTCAAGATACGGAGGTAACCGTTACAAGAATAAACGGAGAAGATTATATCTGCCTGACAGATATGATAAGGGCAAAAGATGGAGATTTCTTTGTGACAGATTGGCTTCGCAATAGGAACACATTAGAGTTCATAGGTATATGGGAAAAAGTCTATAACCCTACTTTTAATTATGGCGAATTCGCCACAATTAAAAGTCATGCTGGACTTAATAGTTTCAAAATCAGTGTCAAGGAATTTGTGGAACGCACTAAAGCTATTTCTTTGCAGGCTAAAGCCGGGCGATATGGTGGTACTTACGCTCACAAAGACATTGCTTTTGAGTTTGCAATGTGGATAAGTCCTGAATTTAAGGTTTATATTGTCAAGGAATTCCAACGCCTAAAAGAGGAAGAGCAACGCCTATTAGGCTGGTCTGCCAAGCGGGAACTCTCAAAAATCAACTATCGGATTCACACCGATGCTATAAAGCGAAATATCATACCCGAAGAGGTGACACCTCAACAGGCAAGCATCATCTATGCCAATGAGGCTGATGTGCTCAATGTGGCTATGTTTGGCATGACTGCCAAGCAATGGAGAGAGGCGAATGCCGACAAGAAGGGTAATATACGCGACTATGCAACAATCAATGAGTTGATTTGCCTTTCGAATATGGAAAACCTCAATGCCGTGTTCATCGACCAAGGCTTACCCCAAGGCGAACGATTGATAAAGTTGAATCAGATTGCCATTCAGCAGATGAAGGTGCTGGAAGGTGATGATAACAGAAAACTCATAAAGTAATGTAACAACAGAGATGGAACTCCTGACCATACAGCACGCAGACTTCACGATGAGCATCGAGTGCGGCAAGTTTGATGCCATCTGGACGAAAGCCAAGAATAACATCGGGGAGCAAGCTTTGCACTCCACATATTCTTGGACAGAAGGAGTCGTGTCTGTGTCTCTGAACACCGATGATGTAGAAAGGCAAATAGAAAAAGGTGAAACTGCACCAGCCGTGTTCTTCGACAATGCCGACTATCCGATATGGGTGGAGTTTGCCGACTACGTGAAGGATGCACAGTTTGGCTCGGAGCTGCAGGGTGACAACGAGCGGTTTACCTTCCGCAGACACATTCTGGCAGGATTCCTTAACTATGGCAACGAAATAGGAAAGAGCGAGATACATCTTATATACGAGACAAAGGAGGGAACGAAACGCTTTACTTTCTCCTTTGAGGTATTGAGTACCAAACTCGACTATCATGAACATTGGCGAAGCATCATCGAGGATATAGAGGCTGAATACCGCATGTTGTCACTGGACTACATGCGAAGGACATTTCATGGCTTTTCACCCGACCAAAGCGGAGAAACTCCCGAGATAGTATGGTGGAGCGTGTTTGCCGGAGAACAGGAGAAGTTTATTCGTGCCTGCAAGAGCATTATCGAACGTCCCCGACATAGGTTGCATGGACAAGAGACCTACAGGCGTGCCGACCAACTGAAGGTGGTGCCTCGTGAGATAGAGAATACGCTTGCTGAACATCGGAATGAAAACGGACATCTTTATAGGGTTGAGGAACAGATACAAACCAATGATACGCAAGAGAACCGCTTCTTGAAATTCGCCATCAATCAGATAACATCCAAATATGATGCTTTGAAGTGCAGAATAGAGAATCTGAACAATGTTTCGGATGTGAAAAAGGAAGAAATGCGCAACACGCTTTCAACATTACGGCATCTGCAACGCAACCCGTTCTTCCGCACAGTAGGCAGATATAAGGGTATGAGTCAGGAAAGTATGGTGCTTCACAAGGCTACAGGCTATAGTCAGGTGTATAGAACTTGGAATCTGCTTCGCCGAGGTTACTCGCTATATGACGGTTTGTACAGACTACAGACGAAGGACATCGCCACTCTATACGAGATATGGTGCTTCATTGAGGTGAGCCATATTGTAAAAGAGAAACTGCACCTATCTGATACGGATGTTGACCATCGCAACCGCGCGGAGATGAACGGAGTGTTCACATGGGAGCTGGGCAAGGGCGAACATTCACGCATACTCTTCAAAAAAGACAATGTGGAATTAGCCGAGTTGGTCTATAATCCCAAAAATACTGAGCGGGAAAACTCAGATATGGGAATGAAAGATCTTGTGGTGCGCACCGTGCCGCAGAAGCCTGACATTGTATTGCAACTTACCAAGAACGACTTGCAGCAGGGCATGAAGATGACTTATCTTTTTGATGCCAAATATCGCATAGCAGACAGGCAAAACGGAGTTGACATTCCACCTGACGATGCCATCAACCAGATGCACCGCTACCGCGATGCCATCTATTACAAGGACTACGATGCGCAATCTTTGAAGAAGGAGGTGATAGGTGGCTATATCCTGTTCCCAGGTGATGGAGAGAAAGCAGACGTTGAAGTGTCTCGCTTCTATAAAAGTATCAGCGAGGTGAATATAGGAGCCTTTCCTCTGCGTCCGAAAGACAGACACAACCGTCTGTTGCTGGAGCAGTTCATTAAACAGTTGATAGCAATGAAATCACAAGAGGTTATATCACAGGTGATTCCGCAAAAGGGGACATTCGTGGAAGTGGGCAGCCGTGTGCTTATAGGACTGGTGACTAATAGCAGCCGCAAAGACTACTTACAGAGTTTCATCGATGGTAATGCCTCGCTATACTATACTGGCAGCCATTTCCCAACTACTATAGCATTACAGGACTTGCACTTCTTTATGCCATACATTAAGGGTGAAGGCATCCGCGATGTGTACGAGATTCTAAGAGTAAGAACTATTACAGCAAAAGAAGCTAAGCAAACAGAAGGGGAAGAAGGAATGGATGACTTGCGTCTTGCCTTTGAACTCCAATTTGTCCGTAAGCAATATGCTAAAATTCAGCCTATCAATACAGCTAAGTTGATAAACTACACATTTATTGACACAACATTTGATGGGCTTGATGATATTTTGAAAAAATAAATTAAAAGAAATGTATCAAGGGGAATAAAATAGAAATACAAAGAAAATTATTTTGATAATATAGCACCAGTTCACCGCTTTACCATTAAATCGAAAATAGTATACTTTAATAAAATCCGTGATGGATTAAGTCTTCCTTCAAATATTGCCATTAATCTTGGGTTCTATTACTATTATGAGTAGTAGAAAAATTCTTCATTTTTTAATTTTTTAAAAACACATTATTATTAGCAAAATTATTTATTACTTTGCACCCAAAATCGGAATGGTAGAAAAATATTGTTTCGATTTTTTTGTTACTAATTATTCCGTTAATTAAAATATTATAAATCAGCTATTTAAGAATCGATCCTAGTCGTATGAAGTGGCAAGGAAAAGGAATGCGACAACCTATAGATACTAACAGAACTGAAGAGGGGCGTTCAAGAAACCGTCGCGTAGAAATTACAATACAGTAAGATTACTTTTTCCGTTATCCTATTTTTTCGGCGTATAGATAAGACGAATTTGTTCCGATTGGTACTATAACTAATCGGGATTTTCTGTAAAATAGTATCTTTATGAAGTTGCTTTCAGTGGGCTCATACTTTATAAATAAATTTATCCGCCTTTTCTTATTAAATAACATACTCAATTTATTAGAAAAATTATTTCCCCTTTTCATTTCTCAATTCAAAATAAAATTTATAAATTTGCACCCTACTATATTATCCTTTTTAATGTATTGATGATATGAAAATATTCTGGATTTTTGTATTAGTACTTTATATCGTAATAAAATTTGTGGCTAAAGTAAAGACACAACAAGTTGATAAAGACGGTGTTAATAAAAAAACGAGTACTTCTGCCTCCCGACAGTCTTCAAATAAGAATGTCAAAAGAGACGTTGTTTCTAATGATGACGACCGCAGATCTTTCGATGATTTCAATTACGACGAACTAATTAAAGTAATGTCCGAAGAGGAGATTAAGCGTAGATACCCGGCTGAATATACTCGTCATATCAACGATATGATGATTAAAAAACAACAACAAGCAGAGGCGGAGCGAAAACGTAAGACTAAGCGAAATGCTTCTACCTCTTTTGACCCTGTTACCAGATCTACTTCACAAAAAGTAGACTCTAATTATCGCATGCCCGGGAATGGTAAATCCAAAATTATTGATACTTCTGACGATAATAGTGATGTTGAAGATAGTTTGATTACCGATGCCGTTGATTTCAGCAATCCGGATAAAGTACGTGCTGCCTTTATCGCTTCCGAGGTTTTTAATAAAAAATACAACTGATTATATCAAGGTTAATCAGTTCCTTTTTAGCATAATTAATCCGTCTTAGGATACTCTTGTCGTTTCAGCGAAATGAATTAATGGTCTCCTTTGATTTCCTAACAATAACATTTTTAACTAAAACATTATTCTCATGAAAAAGTATTTAGCAGAATTAATCGGTACTTTTGTATTGACTTTACTTGGCTGTGGTGCAGCAGTAAGTCTTAATTGTGGCGTTGATGCCGCTTCTGTTGTCGGTACTTCTATGGCTTTCGGTATTGCAGTTATTGCAATGGCTTATACAATAGGCGGTATCAGTGGTTGCCATATTAATCCGGCTATTACTCTCGGTTGCCTTCTTACTAAACGTATCTCTTGTAAAGATGCCGGCATGTATATGCTTTTCCAAGTTATTGGTGCAATATTGGCTTCTTGCGTGCTTTACGCTTTTGTACAAACAGCTCCCGAGCTTGCTCAAGGCACTACTACCGGTGCAAATAGCTGTGCAGGTGGCGTTGTTAACGGCCTTATCGTAGAAATTGTGTTGACGTTTATTTTCGTACTCGTAGTTCTTGGCTCTACCGATTCTAAAGTCGGTGCCGGTAATTTCGCCGGTCTTGCCATCGGTATTACTCTCATTCTTATCCACCTTGTAGGTATTCATTATACCGGTACTTCCGTAAATCCGGCTCGCTCTATAGGTCCTGCTATCTTTGAGGGTGGCGTTGCTCTTAATCAACTTTGGGTATTTATTGTCGGTCCTTTTGTTGGTGGTGCTCTTGCCGCTTTGGTCTGGAGAATTTTTTCTAAATAAATCAATAAAATAATTTTGTGTGAGGCGGAGGAATACTCTTCTTCACACTTTTTTCTCTGTATATGAAGAAATCGGTTTTATTACTTTTGTTTTTTATGTTTTTTTTCGGATGCAAATCGCAGAATAGCGTAAAGGTGCTGACGGCAGAAGAGTTTTCCGTTGCTATCAACGAGGATAAAGATGGAGTCATTCTTGATGTGCGTCGCCCTGAGGAGTTTGCTGCCGGACATATAGAGGGTGCAATATTACTTAATTTTCTCGATACTGCCACTTTTAATGCCGGTATAGAGAAGCTTGATAAGGAAAAGACCTATTATGTATATTGCCGTAGCGGTCGCCGAAGCAATAATGCCGCTGTAGTTATGCAGAAATACGGCTTTAAAGTGTTTGATTTAGGTGGCGGTTTCTTGGCTTGGCAACGACAAAATCTCCCTTGGGTGAAGTGATTTTTTACTTCATTATTTAGTTTTATCGCCATTTCACTGCGTAAATTATTTCCTTTGCATAAGAAAATATGCCTTAAACAGTAGTTTTTTTCTCTTATTTAGGAAATATTTCTTTATGTCGAAATACTTATAATACCCTTATAATCAATGTGATATACTTGTATATCAAAAATATTTCAAAATAATGCCGAAAAATTTTTGTCAGTATCAAAAATAGTTGTACCTTTGCAACGCTTTCGACGGAAAGATGGTTCGCTCAGCGAATTTGGTGTGGTAGTTCAGCTGGTTAGAATACATGCCTGTCACGCATGGGGTCGCGGGTTCGAGTCCCGTCCATACCGCAAATAAATAGAGTGTAAGTCAAGTGAAGAGCTTGTTTTACGCTCTTTTTTTGTGAGCTCTATAAAGCGCAATATTATTCTTAAAGAGGGAAGGAGGGTATTGCTTTTTGCTATTACAAAGTCTTATGATTTTTATGTAGTGGCTCTACTATCTTCTCCGGTTGTGCTTCTTTTTGTTATTATAAAATTTTACGATAGAGCGACGTAAATGACGAGAGTGCTTGGGTTATCCCCGAGCGAGGATGGTGATAATTTAACAAAACATCTATTGAAAATGAACGATAAAGCGAAAGGATATATTTTCGGAGCCATCTCTGCAATAACATACGGTATGAATCCGCTGTTTGCTTTGCCTTTATATTCCGATGGCATGGAGCCTGTATCGGTATTGCTTTTCCGATACATTTTTGCTATTCCTTTGTTGGCATTGATGCTCTTTTTCCGCGGACATTATTTCCTGGTTGAAAAGCGGCAATTGTTTCCTCTTTTTGTTTTGGGAATTTTAATGGCTTTGTCGTCGATTATGCTTTTTAAAAGTTACCTTTTTATGGATGCCGGTATTGCTTCTACGCTTCTTTTTGTATATCCTATCATGGTGGCATTTATTATGGTGCTCTTTTTTCGTGAAAAATTATCCGTTCAGATTATCCTCTGTTTGATACTCGCCCTTACCGGTATTGCTCTGCTTTATAAGGCGGAAGATGGTACAACACTTAGCATTACGGGTACTATTCTTGTTTTTGCTTCTTCTCTCTCTTATGCTATTTATATCGTTCTTATGAATAAGTCGTCGCTCAATAATGTGGCTACTATAAAGGTAATATTATATGTTCTCTTCTTTGGGTCTTTATTACTTATTTCCGTTTTGATATATCAAGGGGAGTTAACTACTCCTACTCATTGGTATTTATGGTTGAATTTATTGGCATTGGCAGTATTCCCAACTATCATCTCGCTTGTTTGTACCACTTATGCCATAAAGTATATAGGGCCTACTCCTACAGCTATTCTCGGTGCTCTTGAGCCGGTAACTGCTGTATTTTTCGGTATTACCATTTTCGGCGAAACTCTCACGGTGCGCGAATGTATTGGTTTCGTGCTTATTATTGTTGCCGTTTCTATGGTAGTTGCAGGAGGCAATATGTCCGGTTATTTAGTGCGTATTCGTAAGATGTTTCCAAAACTTAAGTTTCCGCACCGTTGAGGTGCCCTCCATTTTCCCTATATACTTCTCTTTGTGACTTGTTTTATACTATTGCTATTCTTTTGTTGGGTATTCTTGTGTAAATTCCTTTTTCTTTAATCAGATAAAAAAGAGTAGTTCTGATCTATTCCGGTACGTAAATTATCTCTCCGTTTTCCAATTCGTAAGCTATTCCTACTTTTTTACCTTTCTTGCCGTTTTTATGTTCTTGGTCTTGAGATGGTATGTAGTGGTTGATTTTTTCTCCCTCTTTAACTATGATTTCCATATCTTCTTTTCCCGGATTTTTTACCATTGTAAAGTCTTCTTTGCTGAACATTTCCGTCATGTTATAATGACTTACGAGTGCTACCATTAGTGCCACGGCAAATACCATTGCCACGTCGAAGAGGTTACTTACAATGCTCATCGGGTCGTTATCTTCATCACTATTCAGTAGTCTGTGTTTTCTCATTTCTTCTCCGTTTTATTAAGTAGTTCTGCAATGAATTCGAGGTTGTTGATATCTCGGAAATACCAGCGTTGTTTTATCTGCTGGGTAATGAAGCCTATTGATGCAGCAAATAGTCCTATTACGGTAGTTGCAAATGCCACTTGCATATTATAAGCCATTGAAGCTATATCTCCTGTAGCAAGTCCTACAAGTGCCGGTCCCATCGGTATAAGTGTACCCATTAATCCGAGTAGTGGTCCCATCTTAAGTAACGTCTTGGATTTTGAAAGGTCTTTGTCGGCACACACTTCGAAATCGGAGATGATGCGCGTGCGTACTGCCTCATTTTCCGCTTTGCATATGCGTTGCATATAATGGACTGATAATGACGTGCTACCCTTTGGTAATCGCTCTGCGAGGGTGTTGATATTTTTCATATTGGTATTATCCAATTCTTTGTTGATAACGGCATTTGTGCGACGTACCGTAAGATATTGTCCGAAAAAAGCTCCGATAAGTAGCAAGGCTCGTAAAAACAGATAGATGAGTAATACTACAACAGGTATTAGTAAGCCTGTTGATATCCAATACAAGATGTTTGAAATGTAATTCATTGTTATAAGTTTTTAATTTTATGTTTTGTTTTAATTTTGTAAATAATAGTTCCGCCAATAATTCCTGCCACGATAAGTATGATTATGCAGGCAAATGCTTTTAGATTTAATTCATCTACTCCGGCTATGGCGGTTCGCCCGTTCATGGTAGATACTATCCCTAATATCCCTATTATTATGTTAATATGAAATATCAGCTCGAGTCGGATATCTTTTTCCGGCAGTATTTTCTTTATTATCCATGTGAATAGTGGTATCGTAATAAGTACTACACATGCTAGTATCCATGCTGTCAATGAGAATGACACGCCCGGTAGTTTGAATATCATCAATGCTAATATGTAGAATAAGATAGGGAATATCTGCACTCCGGAAATCACCTTAAGCAGTATTATTTTCCATCTCGATACCGGCTTTTCGTTGTATAATGTAAGGCTTTTTGTAGTTAATATACAGTAGGTTAACTGTAGTGTTATATCAATGGCTATTAGTACTGCTATGTCGAGCATCAGGGTGCTGTTTGCCAATAGGTCGGCTATTTGAGATTTCGATTGTTCTATGGCGTAATGCCATGATAGTCCGACAAAGAGTGCACATACTACCGATGTGCACGCTATGGGGATTATTTTTTCAAATGTCTGCTTGAAGAGGAAATTACAGCAGATTAGTATCATTATTATTGTTATTACCGTTTCCATCCTTTTTTAGATTATTGCGTCGTTTGCGTATCAATAATATTAGTAATATTATCGCTGCTAAAACCGATACCGCTATCACCGTGTTGTTTATTATTGCAGTTATTTTGTCGTCCGACTTCATCTCCTCTTTTTTGAGAACTATGTTTTTATCACTTGAGGCAGATATTTCACGTACGTTGTTAATGTTTTTCTTGTACTTCTTGGCGGTATTTGGGTTTACTTTTTCCGAAATGAAGTCCTGTAATTTAAGGTTGTTACAAATGAATTCAGAGCAAGCGGGTTTGTGTTTGTTAATTAAATCGGTATGTAGCTGTGCTAATTGTTTTAGTTGCTCATCTGTTGCTTGCCACATTCCTTTGCGTGCAGTTTCCATCATGACGGCGGTCATCTCTTGCATAGCATATGGGTTTTGCTTTTCGAAGTAGTCTTGTACGTTGAGGTTGAATTTATCGTCGATATATACATTATATAGCTCGTCCCACATCTCATTGTCAATGGCTTCGGGTTTCATAACATTCCATCCATACATATTTTGTGTAATCTCTGCAAAATTTGCGGCAGAACTAGCTCCTCCTTCAATTTTTTCACTGATGTAGTTCGGGTTGAATATTGTAGTACGGCTTTCTACACCGATGGCTTCTTTCAGCTCTTGCATTTTCATATTATTGCGGTTTCGGTAATCGCTCATGTAGGCATCCGGTTCTTTGCCCGTTACATTACTTATTGCGAGGTTCATTCCTCCCATAAATTCGTAGACGTGGTCGAGACTTAATGCTCCCCAAGTATTGCTTTGGCGCGGTTGTATTACGGCATCGGTATTGGCAAGGGCGGCTTCCAGGGCATATTGTTGTACCTGCTCCCATGCGTTCTCTTTTCCGTAGAATGCGCCCATGTTTTGGATGTGTTGTTTGGCTATTTCGTCTCTACTCTCCCAGCTGTCACTACTTTGTACCATATTGGTTATTCCGGTTCCGTAGTTGCCATTCACTCCGCCGAAGATGCGGTAGGTGGATATGTCTCGTGCCTCTTTTGGTGAGAGCCCTTTATCTATTAATATTTTTTCTGCATCTAATACGCTTTTAGCTACGTAGTTGTCGTAACTATCGTCTTTGGCAGCGGCTGCCATTTCCACTGCTCGTGATATAAGGAATAGCCTGGAGGCGGCAATGTCGCGAAGCTGTCCGCTGGTTTGTACCACTACATCGATGCGCGGGCGTCCAAGCTGTTCCGAAGGGATTAGTGCTATGTCGGTTACTCTGCCGAAGACGTCTCTTACCGGTTCTACTCCAAGCATATAGAGTATTTGTGCTATGGTTGCTCCTTCCGTCTCTACAAACTCCCCGCTCCAAAGAGTGTAACTTACTTTTCTTGGTACTGAGTCGTTATGTCTGCTTTTGTACATCTTGATGGTGTTTTCTGCCAATTTCTTTCCTTGTTCCCATGCTGTTTCACTTGGGGTAGTTTCTGCGTTGATGGCATAGAGGTTTCTTCCTGTCGGTACGGCATTCGGATTTCTGATAGGGTCTCCGCCCGGCGATGGTGCAGTATAGCCTCCGTTCATGGCATTCAAGAGTGATGAAAATTCGTATTCAGGGCTATTCTTCAATGCGAGATTGTATTCTTCTACATTGCGAATGCTTCGTTCTAACTCATTGATTACGCGGGCAAATTCTTTTTCCTCTTTAGTATATTGGTTTAATCCTACTATTGGTGGCATATTCGCCGGGGATTCTTTCTCCTCTTTGTTATATGTGCTTTTCGGGCGTTTGCCGATTTTTGGGATGAATGACGGGTGCTTCATTTTTCCCTCTTTTTCTTTTATCACGTCTTTATGTTTGCCTACATCTGCCGTTGTCGACATGGTCATCATCATTTCCAACATCTTTTGCGGTGCATTTGCAGATAGTGTTATTTCGCGTGCTTTAGTGAGTTCCTCCATCGTAATTCCGGCTATTTCACATATTCGTTTGTCGCTGATGGATTCGTTATTTTTAATGATGTCTTTAACGAGTTTTGTAGCAGGTGTTACATAATTTTTTGTAAAGAGGGTTTTGTGCTTCTCTATATTTTCTGTCTTTTTACCATGGTATTTATCCAATGCCAATAGAGAATAGGCGAGTGGCTCAATAGTCATGGCATATACGCTACTCTCTATTCTTTCAGGCGAATATGCTTCTCCCATAGTGTATAGTTTGCCTGTAATTTTTTCATTGGCAAGCTCTTCAGCAAAATTTTCTATCTTGCTTATCTCTTGTTCGGTATATGGTTTGTCGAGTACCGAATCGAGGCGTAATTCACGATGAATGCCAAGTTTTACAACGAGCTCTTTTACTTTCATCGCTGCTTTTTCGGTGTCGGGTTTCTTTTCGTCGTAGAGTAAGTTGTTGTACTGTTGGATGGCAGCACTCAGGTCTTTGTAAATATCGCGCACTTCGCTCTCCATAAATGGTGGAGTAAGATGAGAAATTATAGTGGAATATGAGCGGCGTTTTGCTATCATACCTTCTCCTACATCCCCGATAGAATAGATATAAAGGTGAGGTGTGGAGCCGATAAGTGCATCCGGCCAGTCTTTGCCGGATAATGCTACTTGCTTTTGTGGTGTAAATTCTAGAGAACCGTGAGTTCCGAAATGGATGATTACATCGGCTCCGAAGCCGTATCTCGACCAAAGATAAGATGCTACATAGATATGCGGTGGTGCGGCATTGGTTCCATGCACTATGGCAAATTCGTCATCGCCTCTTCCGGCTGGTGGCTGTGGTAAAAGTACTATATTGCCGAGTTCTACTCGTGGTAGTGCCATCGCGCCTTCGTCCGTTTGCATATATGTACCCGGAAATTCACCGTCTATAACTATCACTTCTTCCATCTTCTCTGGGCGTATCGATGCTTTTGTCCATTTCGAATATTCTTCTTCGGTAATTATTGCCGGGTTACTCGTTTTTAGATATTCCGCTTTTACTCCTACCGCGTATGAGTTGAAAATAGCCCCTTGGCGTTGTATCAACTGTTCTAATGCTTTAGCCGACTCCGGTAGGTTGTCTATTTTGTAGCCTTCGTCTTTCATTTTCGTAAAAAGGTTGTAGAGAGATGATCCCACTTCCATTCCTGTTGCAGTGAGTGCATTTTGTCCCGGTCCTTTGTAATAGTATATGGCAACACGCTTTTGGCTATTAGGCTTGTTTTGTAATGCGATGTGCTTGTTCACCGTTTCTACGAAGCTCGTCAGTCGTTCCGGAATGGCATAGATGTGTTGTAAACCTTCTTTATCCGTGTAATGACCGAAAAGGGCATAGGTGCGTATTGCTCCGTCTATTTCCGGCATTACTATACTCTGAGAAAGAAAGCCGCCGTTCATGCCTTGTCTGTCTTCCTCCCATTCTTCGGTTAGCCTATTGACGTTTAATGGAGAGAATAGTGGTATATTATGTTGTGTTAGATAATGTACGAGTTCATCGCCTACGCGCCCGTGTGCCATATTGATAATGGCATTAGGCTGTATTGAATCTGCTTGGCGATTAAGTAGTGCGTCTTTAATATTTCGGATGCAGTACACTACGTTTCCCGTTTTTTCTAATTCCGCTACAAGGTCTTTTGCCTCTCCCATCTGCCCGGTGATGATGATGTGTGGGGATGTCGTATTTAGCAGATTGTGCTCTTGTAAGAAATCTTCATATTCGTTTACACTGCCGAAATTAAGTTCGTCTTCTTCAGGATTGCTCGGGTCGATATGGTAAAATTGTTTTTGCTCGAGCTCTATTGGTTTTTCCGGTACTTTAACTCCAAATTTTTTACCATCAATATTGCGTCGGATATAGAGCAGCATATTACGGTAGTTTCGGCGTCCACCGTAGTATAAGTATTTTTTTATCGTTGCGGTATTGATGGAGTCTAACGATATTATTTCGTTTGCAGGGTTGGTAGCCATAGTTGTAATTACTGGTATACCGCCATCGGCTGCTACTTGTATAGCTTCGCGTTGGTCGGCTGTAATGCGCAGTCCCATACCGTTTATTAGCACCATATCGTATTTATCTATCTTATTCAGCTCCTCTATGTCGAGTACCGATACTTTTATCTGTCGGCTGTCGTTTGCTTTAGCTATTTGTCCAAGGGTAATTACTTGATAGTTAATAAATGCAATTTGTGTGGCAGAGAACCAAATTTTCCATAATACCACCGCTATAATTATCAATAGGGCGACAATGCTTCCAATAATGGTTATTTTTCGTTTCATATCTATTTTATTTAAGTTTTATATTGTATTCTTTTTAAACGTTCTTTCAAGATCTATTGATATGGTTACAGAACCTGTTGTTCCGGTTGTTGTAGGTGAATTAAAATAGTAATATTTCGGGCGGTAGTTGAAGATGTTGTCTACTGCAACGGTGATGTTAATGCCTTTCCAAATGCGTTGCATCAGACTGAGTTTCCATATAGTATATCCCGGATAAGTGCGTTTTTCGTACTCTTCGTAAGATGTTACTTCTGTGTATACGTCGGTAGTTAATTTCGACATCCAACGCCCTGATAGAGCTATGTTCAACCCATAATATTTCCAATCTTTATCGTAGGCTATTTTGGCTGTTGCCGAGTGAGGTCTTGTAGACGACAGCATTGGTTCTCCTAATTTAATATGCTCGTATGTAAATACATATGCCAGTTGCCATGATATTCCTATAGGATATTTGCCCGATGCGGAAACGTCTACTCCTGCTACTTGTATGCGAGACATATTGGTATATACCTGTCCGCCAAGTGATGTGTTCCATGCCGTCGTTATTCTATCGTCTACGATATTGTAAAATCCCGAAAAGGTGACGTTGTGCCACCCTTGCATATATTCGGCTGAAAGAGAGAAGTTATGGCTCGTTTCCGGCTTTAGATTTTCATTGCCGTATATCATAAAGATATTACCCATATAGAAGTTCATATACATTTCTTTGAGAGTAGGAGCTCTAAATCCGCCTGCATATGAACCACGTAGAGAGCAATATTTAAACTTGTACATCAATCCTAACTTAGGAGAGAAATTATAAAGTTTTGATTTTGAATATATATCGAATCTGAGTCCCGCTATAAGGTTGAATTTTGGATGCGGATTCCAATCGAATTGTGTAAATGCATCTATGGTATGTTGTATGTAGTAGCCGTTATTCTCAAATTGGTACGACATCAGGTAGTCGCGCATATAGTCACTCCCTACCGTTAGAATATGCTTATTTGCAAATGTGTGGTTGTATAGCACTCGCAAAACGTGTTGAACGTTGCTATAGTCGCGTATGTCTTTGTCGGAAAATATGTAGTAGTCGCTCTTGTCGTATTGATCGAAAGAGTACGACACATCTATATCATCTTTTTCTGTTGGGCTATATTCTCCTTTTAATCCGCCCGAAAAATTTCGGTAGCGGTCTTTGCTGTCTTCTGCCGAATTCCTTTGTCGGTAATAATATCCTACACGCGCTGTGAATTTTAAATTGTCTAATGCTTTGAATATCAACTTCTCCTTTACATTGAGAGTGTTATAACCATAAATACTATTGTAGTCGCCCACTTCCGGATTCTCTGTGCCTTTTGATAAATCAATGGCATCAATGGCAGTGTATTGTACGTTGGTGAGTGAGTTGAATTTATAGATATTAAAGCCTACCGAACCTCCATAGCGTTGTTCGTTATGTGCCCCGTAGTGAGTATTCATATTTACAGTCCAAGGCTCGTTCGATTGGTGGCTGATGATGTTTATTACTCCCCCTACGGCATTCGACCCGTAGAGCGATGATGCAGCCCCTTTTACTATCTCTATCCGCTCTACATTATCCATATTCAAGCGGTTGTAATCTATATTGTCGAGGGTTTCGCCTGCCAATCGCTCCCCATCTACCAGGAAAAGAACTGAGTTGCCTCCGAAACCCGACATGTTTAACGATGTTTGCTGATTCATCGAATAAGAGAATTCAATGCCCGGCATTTCGGTTTGTAGCAAATCTTGTATGTTTGTGGCATCCGATTTTTTTATATCAATAGCCGAAATGATGCGCGTTACAATAGGAGCATCTTTAAGTAACTTTGGCGTACGGGTGCCCGTTACCACTATTTGGTCGAGCATCAACGAGTTCTCTTTCAGTTGAAAATGTATCGTGTCGGTGTTACTTACGCTCACCTCTTTAGTAGAATTGATATATCCGATATAAGAGGCTGTAAGTATATACGTCTTTGTGTTTGGTAAATTCAGTTCAAAGCGTCCCGCAGTATCCGTTATCGTGCCAATGCTACTCTCTTTTACGGAAATTATAGCTCCTATTAAAGGTACATTGTCGGTATCTGTTATTCTTCCTGTAATTTTATATTGTGCTACGGAATTAATGGTTATAATAAATAAGAATGTAGTAATACAGATAATTTTATTTATCATATTCTATCGGATATAAATAGTCGATGGTAATATAACCTTTTTCGCCGTTATCATTCATATAGTAGGGTATTTTTAATGCGGCGTAAGTACCATCATTTAGTCGTATTATATATATTTTGTTCGACAATGTGTATATAGGTGGCATTGTAGATTTATCAACATTTAGCCATCTCGATAGGGTAGTGTTATACCAATCTTCGACATATTCTATGTTACCATCCATCATTTGCGACATATCGATAATTATTTTGTCTGTCGTCCATTCATCTATTGCAAAAGAGTCGGTAGGAATAGTGCCAAGTAGCGGTAACTCGTTAAAAGTCACAGCATCTGTTTCTACTACGGCTCCATTATTTGTTTTTGTATCGTAGCGGTGAAAGGCAAAATCCCAATTCTCCGGTACCTCGGCGTCAATACCCGTCGTTATTACATTGTTATCGTGCAGGTTGATATAGTTCCATTGTGTATAATCCGAAGCATTAACATAGATGCGCCCTTCGTTTTTTTCTTCATCAACGTAGATAAATCCGAAATTATCTGCATCGTTAAATTCCGGCTCATCATAGATACCTGCCAAGATACCATTACAAGCCGGGAATGACAGTAGCACTATCATTCCCGAAATATACAATATTATTTTTTGGCTTACTTTCATTATTATAGATTTGCTTGGCTTGCTTTTTTATTCTGCCGGAGTTTCTCCGTTACTGAAGTCGATAACCAGACCGCCCATAACAGCCGGTATGTTAAAATGCAATTCGGCTTGTTTGTCGCCACTGATTACGCCGGAGAAGGTGCTGTCGTAAGTAGATATATTGTCATTCATCCCCATCTCTGCTTTTCCGCTTCCCGAGAGTGTAAATGTTCCCGATTTTTCAGTCACTTGTACGGTAGTAATACTGAAAGCTCCGTATTTTTCGGAAGTGTATTTCACACTCGCGCTTCCATCTCCATTATCGGTTATAACAATGGTTTCATTCTCTACTAATGCGTCTTGGAAGAAGGCACAATTTGCTACTGTATAGCCGTTATATTCTCCTGTAATTTTCGAAATATCCGGAAATTTTTCGGTGTTACATGCCGATAAACACAGTAGTGTAATAATAGTTGATAAAATAATTGTTCGTTTCATGTTTGTCAGTTTTTTTAATTTCGAGTGCAAAGTTATAGGTGTTTTTTAGGGTGGACAATACTCAAATTTTGGTATTTTGAAAATGGCGAATAATTGAGTCTGTAATTATTTTTAAGTATTGTGTCTTTTCTATTAATTCAGTAACTTTGCAATCGCAATTAATTAATAATTACCACAATGAATGGATCCATATGCTATCAGTCGAATGATAAAATGCGTGATTTGGTGATAGACCATAGTGCTTTAATATTAGTCATGGGGCGTTTTGAAATCTCTCTCGGTTTTGGAGATAAAACAATCGGTGAGGTATGTCGCGCGCATGATGTGGATGAAAAAACATTCTTGGCGGTTGCCAATTTTATCACCGGAAAAGAGTATAAGCCGGATAAGGTGTCGCTCCCTGCTTTGATTAAATATCTTAAGCAGTCGCACGAGTATTTTCTAAATTTTAACATGCCGAGTATCAGACGTAAGTTGATAGAGGCAATAGATTGTGCCGGAACTAGCGATATAGCAGTACTAATCATTCGATTTTATGATGAGTATGTCAGCGCCGTTCGTAAGCATATGGAGTACGAAGATGAAGTGGTTTTTGAGTATGTAGAGCAACTATTGGCTGGTCGCCTCAAGCGTAATTATACTATTACCGAATTTGCCAGCCGACATAAGCCTATCGGCGATAAATTAAAGGAGCTTAAAGACGTTATTATACGTTGCTACCCCGAAAAGAATAATTATTCGCTTAATGCAGCCCTTCTCGAAATTATTGCTTGTGAGCATGATCTTACTCTTCATTGTCAGATAGAAGATTGTATATTCGTTCCGGCAGTAAAACTCGCTGAATATCAACTCAAAAAGAAGGGTGATGCTGTATATGCCGACATACCGAAAGAAGAAAAACAAGATAAAACCGATAAACTGAAGTTGCTCTCCGAACGTGAGAAAGATATCATTGCATGTGTTACCAAAGGTATGAGTAATAAGGAGATAGCCGATGCACTCTACTTGTCGGTAAATACCGTAACTACTCATCGTCGGAATATATCAAACAAGTTGCAAATACACACTACTGCCGGTCTTACTATTTACGCTATTGCTAATAAGATTGTCAATATCGAGGATATTCATCTTTAGATGTTTAGTTTCTTTTCTCTCGCCTTTTTTCCAAGAGTTTTATACCCCGACGGTTTACCTATCAATTTTAATAGCTACTCTCTTCTTATTGCCTTTTTCCCTGAATTTTTCCCTCCTCGACGATTTACCTATCATCATTAATGGTGATATTCCTCCCGTCGCTTTTTCTCCGTAGAGTTTCTCTGCTCGGCAATGGATTTCTTGCTTTTTTTTGCATTTGAAATGTTAAATTTTGTCGCGTCATACCCGTTTTTGTATCCCATCCATATATTTATTTTACATCAATTATATTGGTAAATATATTGATAATCAACATTATCTATTCTTGAGAAAAAATTATTTTCAAAAAATTTAGTTGTATGTATTGCATAGTACATATAAATACGTAACTTTGCATTGTTGAAATGGAAGAAACGAGCATTGTATTATCGTTTATCGATAAATATGCAATTTGATAATATTTCCTTTTGGCGTTATAATATAAAAGTGTATATAGTAAAACTAATTAATTAAAAGAAAAGATGGCAAATAAAAAATTAACCAAATCCGCAGATAAGAAAATAAGCGGTGTACTCGCCGGATTGGCAGAGTATTTCGATGTAGATGTTACTCTTATTAGAGTAGCGTATGTATTTCTAACTATTTTTACATGCTTTGCAGGCGTTATTTGCTATATTATTATGGCAATAATAATACCTAATGCATCGTCAAATTCAGGTAATACCACCGAAATTTAGTGATTTATTATGATATTATTAAAGGATATTCATAAGACTTATTATACTTCAACGCCTTTACACGTATTAAAGGGGATAAATTTGCAAATAGAGCAGGGTGCTTTTGTATCTATTATGGGGGCATCCGGCTCCGGCAAATCTACTTTGTTGAATATCCTCGGTGTTTTGGATTCTTACGATCAAGGTGAATATTGGCTTGATAACAAATTGATAAAGAATCTATCGGAGAAAGAGGCTGCACAGTTTCGCAATCATTATATCGGATTTATTTTTCAGAGTTTTAATTTGTTGAATTTTAAGACTGCGCAGGAGAATGTGGCTTTACCTCTTTATTATCAAGGCGTTTCGCGTAAGAAACGTAATATGATAGCCATGGAGTATCTGGAGCGCGTCGGACTGACTGATTGGGCAAATCACTTTCCTAATCAGCTCTCCGGTGGGCAAAAACAGAGAGTTGCTATAGCTCGTGCCCTTATTGCAAAGCCTCGTATCATCTTGGCTGACGAACCTACCGGAGCCCTCGATTCTAAAACGTCGCTCGACGTTATCAATCTCCTTCACGACGTCTCTAAGGAGGGCATTACGATGATTGTAGTTACCCATGCTCAAGAAATAGCCGATAAAACAGATTCTATTATCCGACTCAAAGATGGTATTATCGTAGAGTAATATTCTTATTATTTCATACATTATTTGTAATGAAAGATATTCTGGAAGAAATATTTGCATCATTAAAGAGTAATAAATTACGTACTTTCCTTACAGGCTTTGCTATCTCATGGGGTATTTTTATGCTCGTTGCCCTTCTTGCTTGTGGTAACGGCCTTAAAAATGCTATGCTCAGTAATTTCAATTATATGAGTAGGAATGCTCTATCGGTATATGGCGGATATACTTCCAAACCTTATGGTGGTAAAAAACAATGGAGAAAAATCGATTTCTCGGATAATGATATAGATTTCCTGAAACGTTCTATTAAAGATATTGAATATTTCTCTGCCGTTTCTGACGTTAATAATGGTAGCCTTATTTACAATAATATCGAAAATAGTATAGCTCTTAGCGGTGTTGAGCCCGATTATATGTATATCCGCGTTTATGATATGGTGTCCGGGCGATTTATTAATGATATTGATAATAAAGAAAATCGTAAGGTAGTGGTAATTGATAATAATTTTGCCGAGAAACTGTTTCAAAATCCCGATAGTGCCATTGGTAAAAATGTTAAACTTACTAACGATCTTTATTTCAACGTAGTGGGAGTATATAAAACAAAAGGTGGCAATTATCAACCGGAAGTTTTTATTCCTCTAAATACGGCTAAAACAATTTACAATCCTTCCGGCAGAGTAGAATCGGTTACTTTTACACTTAACGAGCATAGTGCAGATATCGATTATACAAAAGAAATTAGAGCTAAATTATCAAAACATTTAGTTTTCGCTCCGGATGATTATAATGCCGTGTGGATTAACGATTTTAAAACGTCGTACGAGCAGAGTAAAATGATCTTTGGCGGGCTCTCTATGTTTATATGGTTTATAGGTATTAGTACTCTTATTGCCGGTATTGTAGGTGTGGGGAATATTATGTTGATAACGGTAAAAGAGCGTACCCGAGAATTCGGAATCCGTAAAGCAATAGGCGCTACTCCCGGCAGTATTATCCGTATGGTAGTTGCAGAAGCTATTACAATTACCGCTGTTTTCGGCTATATCGGTATGCTCCTCGGCATGGGGCTTTCCGAGATATTATGCCTTATTTTTCCTGATAATCCACCTTCCGCCGAATCCGGTCCCGCAATGTTTGCAAATCCGTCGGTCGACATATCAATAGTTATTTCCGCTACTATTGTACTTATTGTGGCAGGTGTAATTGCCGGTTATATACCTGCTCGTAAAGCCGTGAATGTTAAACCTATAGAGGCTGTGACAGCTAAATAACGTGTATTATGAGGTGGTTTGATTTGGATAGTTTTCAAGAGATAGTTATTACTATTACACGTAATAAATGGCGTAGCTTCTTTACTGCATTCGGCGTGTTTTGGGGCGTATTTATGCTCGTCGTTCTCCTCGGTATCGGTACAGGATTTAGGAATTTCTTTATGAATAGCTTGGATGGTATGGCTACCAATTCATTGTATATTATGGCTAATACAACTTCCGAGCCTTATAAGGGATTTCAATCTAATAGAAATTGGTCACTACATACAAAAGATTTGAATATTATTTCAAACCGTGTAAAAGGTATAAAAGATATATCTCCTTTTGTTTGGCTTCAATATTCCAATCAAGTAGTGAGAAATACCAAAAACGGCAACTATAATATTATGGGTTATGCGCCGTCGTATATTAATATTTTCCCTCATAAAATTGTAAAAGGTAGGTATATTAATGATATAGATATCAAAGAGTGCCGAAAAGTGTGTGTTATAGGCCGTAAAGTGCAGAACGATTTGTATAATCAAGATGAAGACGTTATAGGCTCTATTATTAAAATAGGGGGTGTGTATTATAGAGTAATAGGTATTGTAGAAGATAAATCGGACAATATCAATATGTTCGGTAGATTGGAGCGTATGGTTATGCTACCTTATACCACATTGCAACAAGCTAATAACATCGGAGATGTCATACATGGTTTGAGTATCTCTTTTGATGATAAGTATGATATAAAACAGAAAGAAGAGGAGGTGAGAAGTGTTATTTCCGAAATAAACATGATTTCACCTACCGATAAAAATGCTATCGGATGCTTTAATATCAAAGAAATTTTCGACACATTCAGCATCTTTAGTTTAGGCTTGATAGTGCTGATATGGATAGTAGGTGCCGGAACGCTTATGGCAGGGGTGGTTGGCGTTAGTAATATCATGTTGGTCACGGTGAAAGAGCGCACTCAAGAGATTGGCGTCCGTCGCGCTTTGGGTGCTACTTCCGCTACAATTATAAAACAAATTTTAGGAGAGAGTATTTTGCTCACTTCATTAGCGGGGTCGGTGGGATTGATGTTTGGTGTTGCAGTACTTTCCGTTGTTGATAGTTTGCTTTTAGGCTCTGCCGACGTGCCTCTCGAAAGTCCTCAAATACCGTTCACAATAGCTCTTGTCGCATTGGTTATTATTATCCTCTTTGGATTATTGGCTGGTTATCTGCCCGCAAAACGTGCTCTTAGTATTAAAGCAATCGAAGCCCTTCAGGAAGAATAGATAGTGGGTATTTCAGGTTTGAGATTGAACGCCATCTTACACTTTTAGGCTTCAAGTACAATAGACTGTGTTTGTTATTGAAAAATATAAAAAATATAATAATATGAAAAAGTTTTTTCGAATTGCAGTAATCGTCATTATAGCTGCACTTGTCTTAGCTACTTTTGTTTATCTTTTTATAAAGTCAAAACCGAAAAAGATGGAATATGAAGTGGTAACACCTTCGGTGCAGACCATCTCGCGTAAAACCATTGCTACCGGTAAAATTGAGCCTCGCAATGAAGTGGAAATTAAACCACAAATATCCGGTATTATAAGCGAGATTTATTTTGAAGCGGGTGCTATGGTTAAAAAAGACGACGTTATCGCCCTCGTAAAAGTCATTCCGGAAATGAGTCAGCTCAACGCCGCAGAGAGTAACCTTAATCTGGCTAAAATCGAACTCGACCAGGCTCAAGTAGATTACGACAGAGCTCAACGGCTTTATAATAAAAAAGTACTCTCTACCGAAGAGTTTGAAAAGGAAACCGTTGCTTATAAAAAGGCAAAAGAAAACTACGATAATGCCAATAGTAACTTACAAATTATTCGCGATGGTATTATTAAAAAAGAAGGTCAATATAGTAACACTCAAATTCGTGCTACAATTTCCGGTATGATTCTCGACGTACCTGTGAAAGTGGGTAATTCTGTTATCCTAAGTAATACTTTCAACGATGGTACCACTATATGTACAATTGCGGATATGAGTGATATGATTTTTAAAGGCTCGATCGATGAAAGTGAAGTGGGTAATATTCACCCCGGTATGCCTATAGAGTTATCTGTTGGTGCCCTACAAAACTCTAAATTTAATGCAGTACTTGAATATGTATCGCCCAAAGGCACGGAAACTAACGGCACTGTGATGTTTGAAATCAAAGCTGCCGTTGATGTACCCGATACAATACTTCTTCGCGCCGGATATAGTGCTAATGCCGAAATCATTCTTAAACAACGTGCTAATGTACTCTCCGTACCGGAATATACGGTGGAACTTAATGGCGATTCAGCTTTCGTTTTCCTCCTTGATAGTGCAAAAAATAATGAACAAAAATTCAATAAAGTACCGGTAGAAGTCGGCCTGTCCGACGGAATTAATATAGAAATAGTATCCGGCATTGATGAGGAAGCAAAACTCCGTGGTAATCAAAAAGAGAAGAAGTAATAGATGTTGTATGGTTGATAACTAATTAGCGAACATTGATTATGAAGCGAATAACAATTATATTATCCCTGTTGCTTACCATAACATCATTGATGGCACAAGCATGGGATCTCGACTCCTGCGTTTCTTATGCTCAAAATCAGAATTATGATGTTATGCGAGCGCGAATTTCTCTGCTTAATTCGCAACTTGCCGAGCGTAGTGCTCGTGTGTCTATGACCCCATCAATAAATGCCGGCATTAGTGAGAATTTCGGTTTCGGACTCGCCGAGGGTGCCAATAATGTTAAAGAGAGTCGCTCCCAGTCTTCAACAGGCTTTAATGCCTCGGTATCTATGCCAATTTTTACCGGACTTAGAATTACTAACCAAATTAAGCGCACTGCTTTAGATGTGCAATCCGCCATCGCTGATATAGAAACGATTAAAGATAATGTAGAATTGAACGTTATCAGCTATTATCTCCAAGCTCTATATCAAAAAGAGATGATACGCCTTTCACAATCGCAATGTGATATGGCTAAAGATTTGGTAGAGAAAACCCGTAAATTAGTGGAAGAGGGCGTTAAAAGCGAAAGCGAACTCTATGAAGCTATAGCTCAGCAGGCTCAATATGAACAGCAACTCATTCAAAATCAAAGTAATTATCAGTTGGCAATACTCGATTTATGCCAACTGATAAACTATCACGATGTAGATAATTTCTCTATCGTTCCACTTGATATTAACGCTGTTAAAGAAGATAAATTACTCCCTCACCCCGAAAGTCTGTTTCTACAAACAAAAGATAGCCGTCCGAATATCATCTCACAACGAAAGAAAATAGAGAGTGCCGAAATTGCGATAAAAGAGGCACAAGCCGATTATTACCCTCAATTATCCCTGAATGCCAGTTGGGGCACCGGCTATTATCATATCTTCAATGCAAATAATCCGGCTTTTGGTAAGCAGTTTGTCAATAACGGCAGTGAGGTAGTCGGTTTTTCGCTTAGTATACCGATATATAATCGTATGCAAGTAAGGCATAATGTGCAACGCCAGAAATATGCCCTCGAAGAGCAAAAAATCAGCGCCGCAGAAGCCGAGAATCAATTGTTTAAAGATATTCAAACGGCTTATTATAATGCCTTGGCGGCAAAAGAAAAATACAAAGCGGCAGAAGCTAATTTCGATTCAGGAAGTAAAGCATTCGAATTTGCTCAAAGCAAATATGATAATGGAAAAATTACTCTTTACGAGTACAATGAGTCTAAGTTCAGAATGCAACAAGCCGAAGTAGAGATGCTTCAATCTCAGTATGAATATTTATTAAGAGAAAAAATCCTAATGTTCTACGCTCAATAAAAAATAGTCGCTCCTCAAGAAAATATTGAAGAGCGACTGATTTTTTGTTTGAATTATATACAGTGTAAATCAATGATATTATCTATTTGTATCTACAATACCTTGAAAATGTAATCCTTCTCTTGCTTGACTCATTAACGAGTGTACTTCCTTACCATTTTTAAAATAGTGAATAACTTTTGATCAGTGGCTATATATGGCTCATATACAATATATATATCATCACCGGCTACGAGGAAACAAGTAAAATTCGTGGCAAGGTCTTTTCTGAAAACTTCTTTGTAATTTTTGTATAATACTACATCACCGTATATATAATTCCCATTTTTTTCTAATACTCCAATATAAATGTTGTTCCCATTTTGGCCTATTCCTATTGGGTATATATTGTAGCCTCTATCCGTTTTGAAACGAGCTGTATCGCCAATAATGTGCTCTAAGTTTCATTTCTATAAGTTGCAGTAAGGCAATGAGGATTATCAATATCGTTTATCGACGTTACATATTGAGTGAGCATAATGACGTCATCTTTATCAAATACAAAACCTTTAGCAGTTGCGTTTGAATATAGGTTTATATCTTTGTATGGATTATCACAGCCAATAAATATCACGCCAATAAGCAGTATCGCCATAAGTTTAATTATCGTTTTTATAATCATAATGTTTAAATATTTTACGATACAAAGATATTAATAAGAATTGTAATTTGCAAATTATTCTTTTATTTTTTGTTGGGTTTATCGCTTTTAATTTTATGTATGATTCTTATTGTATTGCCAATTGCAATAAGTACAGCAATAATATCATCAATAAATCCAAATATCGGTGTAAGGTCCGGAATGATGTCTATCGGTACTATTACGTATATTATGGCTAATATTATTACAACAGCCATACTAATTTTTTTTGTTGTTGCCTCTTTCATAATACTTCTACTTGTTTTAGTTTTGCAAAGTTACAGAAAAATAATTTAATTTATCTGTGTTGCAATACACATTTATATTTTGTTTTCTTCCTTCTCTTTTTTTTCTTGTTCGGAATAGCTAAGTAAGTTAGGTCCTCATTATTAGATTTATTGAAACTATGTTTTGTTCTAATTGCTTTTTATGAAAATAGAGTTCGTATTTGGCGTGTAAATTTGCATCGAATTTAGTAAATAAAATTATAACATACAATGAGAGATAACAAACAGAAATTTATTGATTATTTACAATCAACTAATAGAGAAGGGGTAGACTATGTAATAGAAGATTTGGAAGAACTTGGTTTTTTTACTGCACCGGCAAGTACTCGTTTTCATCTTAATGAAGAGGAGGGTTTGCTTGTTCATTCTCTGAATGTGTGTGATATGTCACTTCAAATAAGAGAGTTGGTATTGGCAAAAGATGATAGTCTGCGAGAGAAATTACCTCGAGAAAGCGTTATTATTGCCTCTCTATTACATGATGTTTGCAAGGCTGATATTTATAAAAAAACAATTAAAAAGAAGAAAAATAATATTGGTATTTGGGAAGATGTTGAAGGTTATACTGTAGACTTTAGCGGACTTCCTATCGGACATGGCGAGAAGTCGGTTATTCGTTTGTTATGTAGTGGTCTCTATCTTACCGATGATGAGATGCTTGCTATACGTTGGCATATGTCATCATGGGATTTGCCTTTTCAATCTCAAGAAATGATATCCAGCCTTAATACTGCTAAAAATCAGTGTCCTCTTCTGTCGTTAATCCAAGCGGCCGACGGAATTTCTGCAAACATCTTAGAATTAAAGCAATATGAAGAGTAGTATTTGACGTGTCATATATCGTTCGCGGTCAATGCATAAAAATGATTTTGAGATTAATTTAATCAAAATTATTGTGGGCAAAGATAACCAAAGGGGTTGATATTTCGTGAGGGAAATGTCAACCCTATTTAATTTTACCGGGACATTTTTAACAGAATAGCACTATGTCGTTATTTTTGCTTAAAATCCGTGTGATTTATGGGTGTTTTTTGAAGTCCTCTTTTTAACTAAAATTGGGTCTTCATCAGCACGATATGTTAAAATATCATTTTATTATTGTGGAGAAAAAAATATGTAGTACCTTTGCTCGGTCGAACTATAGTCTATAAATCTATTTATATATCTATAATTCAAATAAGTAAGTAAATCAATCTTACCCATTAAAAATTTTTTAATCTATATTTTTATTAATTATATTTATATGCTTATGAAAAGACAATCTCTGTTGATGCTATCTTTTTTAGTATCTCTATTGCTTTTTGGAGGCGGATTTCTTCAATCTCAAACCGTACTGCTCAATGAGAATTTCAATTCTATGACGGGGGCGGAAGCGGTGCCTTCGGGGTGGGATAACTCCGATTATACCGTTGCGGCTGGCGAGGTGTGGAAATATTATAACAACTCCACGGATAATTACGATGGCGTTTGCCTCAGATTCAACTCTTATAATTCGTCCGAAGGGGAGTATTCCGTGCTGAAAACACCGGAAATTAACATCTCCGTACCGGTAGAATTATCCTTTATGTACAAAAATCCTACAGGTGGTAGGATGATTGTTTATCTCGATAACAACGTCCTTGATACATTAGAAAATGTGACGACGTGGACCGAGTATGTTTATTCTCTTAATGCTTTTGTAAACAGCACTAATGCAAGGGTCGTTTTTAAAAGTATCAGCAATGGTGGCTTCGGTAAGGCTTATCATTACCTCGATAACGTGAGGGTGGCTGAGCCCCCTACTTGTAAAAAACCGGTAGACTTGATTGCTTCTTACATCACTACAAATTCCGCTACTTTGAGTTGGAATATCGATAGCAGGGGCAACGACCCTAATGCTTACCGAGTTACCATCCGTGAAGTAAATACCGGGAATACTATTTGTAGCGATTCCGTTATCAGCAGCTCGTTAAAGCAATTTACCATCAACGGTCTTTCGCCTAATACCGCTTATGCAGCTACCGTTCGTAGCGATTGCTCCGGTAATAATTATGGTTACAGCGAGTATGCTCCGTATTACAGCTTTACTACCCTTTGTAACAATGTAACATTCCCTATTCAGAATAATTTTGATAGTGAGACGGGTGATATCCCTGCTTGTTGGACTATCCCTTCAGGCTACAATCGTGGCACTGCGTTACAATCGGCAGTTACATCTACCGGTAGTGGCAATGCATTGTTGATTGCCGATGATAACGCTAATGACGGTCTTATCACAACGGGTGTCTTTGTGGCTAAATCCGATTCAATACAGGTGAATCTTAAATATTATGCCACTACAAATGCCAAATTAGAGGTTGGTATCACTCGAAATCCTTATGATTTCAGCTACCTCGTGATTATAGGTACTGCAAATATTACGAATACTAATAGTTGGGTGCCTGCCCGTTTTAATTCTTCACTTATCTCATCTATTCCTGATTATGGCGATACGGTTTGTGTAGTGCTTCGTGCTTCTGCCGGTAGCGTCTATGTAGACGATTTCTCTGCCGTGCTCAATGAGGGCTGTTCTCGACTTGAGAATGTTAGTATCTCTAATGTCTCTTATAATTCCGCCGTTCTGAATTGGGATGAGGAATTTATCCCTGTCGGCAATTATGTGGCTCGTATTACTAATGGTAATAACGTCAATTATCACTCTTTCTCTCAAGTGCCTTATACTTTGAGTTTACAACAAAATACCGATTATACTATTTCCGTTGCAGCTGTTTGTAATCAAGGTGATACCTCCGAGTGGAGCGTGCCTGTCTCAATCTCAACGCTGTGCTATAATGAGGAAGATAGTTATTTTGAAGATTTCGAGGATAAACTGCCGGATTGTTGGCTCTTTGCCCAAACCAAAAATGGCTCCGGTAGCGGTTTAGACCGTGGTGCCACTTGTTGGACTTTGAATACATCCACTACTTATACTAATAATAGTAAGAAGAGTCTTAAAGCTCAATCCGGTAAATCCGGAGGTAGATATATTGCCGTGCTTCCTGCTATGAATATCCCGGTCGCTAATGCTTATGAGGTTGGTTTCTTTATGTATCGTGCTGCCTCTACCTCTTCTACTACCGCTACTAAACTTAAAGAGTGCGTCAATGTATGGGTTAATACTACTGCCGATACTATTGGTGGTGTGAAATTAGGCTCTGTAGGTACATATACGGGTGCCTATCCTGTAGTTGACGAAAAGGGTATGTATGAGTATTATTATAAAATACCGATGTCGGGCGATGTGTATGTTATTTTTGAATATTGCACTCAAAATGGTACTGCCGCTTATATCGATGATGTGTCGGTACATACGTCTCCTTCTTGTCGTAAAGTGAAGGATATAAAGCTCGATGGCACTACTACAAATACTGCTACTATCAGCTGGTCTCGTGGCGAAAACGAAACTCAATATCTTGTAAATTACAGATATATCTCTAAATACAATGAGACAGACCCGGATACGGTTTATGGCAATCAAATGCTTGTAACCGGTACGAGTTGCACTATTGAAAATCTTCCGATAGGCGACATTCTTGAAATCAAAGGTAGTGTGGCATCTTATTGCGGTGCCGGTGATACTTCCGTTTGGGTGGATTTCGTTTTTGAGAATGTTTATACTAAAGCAAATGTTAATTCTATTCCTTTTGCAGAAGAGTTCAATAGGGTTTCTTCCAAGTTGTTCCCGCCTGCCGGTTGGTCACGTGCCGTGATAAAAGAGAATGGTACATCATCCACAAATTATGGTGAAGAAACATGGGCTGGTGTCTCTACTACTTCTACTACTTCAAGTTATTATAATATTCCGGGTGGTGCCAATTTTAAGAAATGTACTGCCGGAAATAGAATAGTACTTGCCACTCCGGCTTTGAATTTCGACCCTACCAAGCGTTATCAAGTGGTATTTACCATGTATCGTCATGGTTCTAATAAAATAAACGAAGGCTTACGTATTTTGGTTTCTCCTAATCCGGACGATACTCTTAATGCTGTGGTGGGTGGATTCTATAATGCTTATTATAAGAATGCTCCGGCAGAGGCTAAACCCGCTAAATACGAGTATACCCTTGAGCTCCCTGCCAATATAGGCGGCGAGAATTACGTTCTCTTCGAGGGTATTTCAAATAATGGTAATACTTTCTATCTCGATGATGTGTATATTGAGGAGGTGCCTGATTGTAAGCGACTAAAAGATTTTAAAGTTGAGGCTTTGTCAAAAGATTCAGTGCTTGTAACAGTGACAGATACTGCCTGGCATAATGATACATGGCAGGCTTGCTTTGTAGAGTCAGGTAAAGATCCGGATGAGGCTACTACAATATTCACCTCTAACGGAGGCGTCAACTCTATTGAGGCATTCGGACTTCAACCTGATTTCCCTTACGAGGTATATATCCGTCGCTATTGTAGCCCGGATTCTCAATCTCCTTGGAGCAGAAAATCTTTGTCCGTACGCACTCATTGCGATGCATTTATCATTACGGCAGAAAACGATTTTATTGAAGATTTCGAAACACGTTTTGTAGTAAAATCTACTACAGATACCATTAAGGGTTGCTTCTTCCAACAATATCAAAGAGAGAAATCTACAACCGCTAGTGGTTATCTCTATTGTGTAGAGAAAGTTACCGCGTCAAATCCTACGGTGGAAGTACTCCCTTATAAGGGAAATAGATTTGCAAGAAATGGCTATAATTACCATAACTGGCTCTATCGCCATTTCCACTTCGAGGCAGGTAAGCAGTATAAAATGCAGGTTTATGGTTGTATAACTCGTGCCGATGAAGACGACAATACACAAGGTGCTTATTTTGCAATGGGTTATGCTTCTGTTGCCGATACTGCAATTTTCCGCAGAAATCAATTCCTTAGCACATTTACAAATTCCACTTCATGGACTCCGATAACGGGTTATTTCACCGTGCCGCAAACAGGTGATTATTACCTTGGTCTGTACTCTTTTGCTACAAATTCTTCGATAGTATATGCCGTATGTATCGACGAACTTTCGGTAAGCGAAATCTCTTGTGTACCACCGCTCAATATCGAGGCACAGGCGGGAGTCGACTCTGCCACTATCTCATTTACTTATGTTGCTGATAGTGTGGAAGTGCGCGTCTCTTCCGTAGAGTGTGATAAATATTATCCGCTATACGATGTGTACCAAAATACGACTACTGCTACAAGCTTTAAAATAGGTGGTTTACAGCCTAATACCGAGTATTGGTATACCGTGCGCTCATTCTGCAGCGGTAAGCCGAGCGAGTGGAGCTCTGTGTCTACTTTCCGTACTAAATGCGCCCCTGTAAGTCTGCCTATCCAAGAGAATTTCGAGCTTGCATCCGACCTCGCTTGCTGGAGTTCGCTCGGATATAACGCTTCCAGCGTGTTTAAAGTCACTTCCGAACAGCAGAAAGTGGGGCAGCGCTCATTTAAAGTGAACGGCGTAACAATCATTACTCCGGAGCTCAATGTGGCTTCGCTTGCTAATGTAACTATCTCCGGATATGCCTATTCTACTACTTTTGGCATCTCTTTCGATATAGGTGTTATTAATGATCCTACTAATGTAGATAGTTACGAGCATGTGCAAACGGTGACTTTGTCTTCTTCTTACACCTGGAATCAGTTTAATGCCGACTTCAGCGTGCTTAACACTCCGGATTATGCCGAATTTGCTAATGCAAAATATATTGCTATAGTAGTAAATGCCGGTACTACATGCTATTTCGATGATATCATCATCTCTCAAGCACCTTCGTGCCCAATGCCTACTAATGTGGAAGTAGTATCTGTTGAGAATGACAAGGTGCATCTTCGTTGGAATGCCGGTGGAGCTGAAACTCAATGGCATGTTCGCGGTTTACGTTATATCACTGCCGGCGATGATGTCGACATTATTGCCGATATCGATACTGTAGTCACTGTAAATGATATCACTTTCGGCGGTTTGTATGCTTCTTCCGAATATATGTTCGAGGTTGTCGCTCTTTGCTCTGCTTCCGATGAAAGTTATGTGGCTTATTCTAATAACTTTAATACTTATTGCGAGCCTTATAACTATTTCTATAATATCAACGTAGATGATTTCTATAGAACAAATACCTCTTATCAAGGCTCATTACCTGATTGTTGGGCTTCTGTTTCTTATCCGGAATTTAAGTATAACGGTTGGAATTATAAGTCTTTAACATCAGGTGGTAGTTCAGGCCCTCCGGTAACAAATTATTATATAGAGTTTACTAGTACTTCTTTAAATACGGGTCACAATATGGCGCAACTTATGTCGCCGATATTAGACCTTACAAATGTAGATACTACTAAGAATGAAACGGCTAAAGTTCTTTTCACTCTTGAGAATTATGCTGCAGATACGATATTCGTTTGCATCTCTACCGATTTCGGAAAAACTATTGCCGATACATTGACGTATGTGGTATATTCTGCCGATAATCTGATGGAATATATCTTCGATAGGGAGGTGGATTTGAAAAAATATGCCGGCGAAAAAGTGCGTATCATTTTCCAAACCACCTCTACGGGTGGCCAACGTACCGACCTCTCTTCGATGTTGAATAATAGTGCTCGTGCCCGTATGCGCGCCTTCGATTTCCAATACGTAGACCCTTGTATCCGCCCTATTACTATCGGTGTGGATAGCTGTAAATCCACTTATGTAAAAGCATATATTACCGATAGTATCAGCAGTAACCTTAATTGGGAATATGTGGCTGTAGAACCGGGTGCCGACCCTTACGCTGCTACTCCGGTGGCTTTCAGCACTACTCAACATTACACTTATACACAGCATATCCCTTTTACCTAAGTAATTTGCTTCCAAGCAAGACTTACGATTTGTATGTGCGTACTACTTGTTGTGCCGGTAGTGTAAGTAAATGGCTCGGCCCTGCATCTATCCGTACCGCTTGTGCCGATATTATCAATATCCCTTATGCCGAAAGTTTCGAAACGCTCACTTCTGCTGCTTTGATAGAGAGCAATGGTTGCTTCTCACTCCATACTCAAGCTCCGGAATCAAGCTCTTATCCTTCTTTTGCTTCCGGCTCTAAATATTATGCCGCTTCAGGCGACTACTGCTTGTCGATGAGTTCTTCCGTCGATTACCCTATCTTTTTGATTTTGCCGAAATTCGATGTGCCTGTCACTGAACTTCAATTGTCGTTTGCTTATCGCTATCAGATGCTTAATAATGGCGATGCCCCTATCGTTGTGGGCTTGATGCGTAACCCTGCAGATGCCGAGTCGTTCGTACCTGTTGCCGAATTTAAATCTACTACAGTGATAAACTACAATACTGTGGCTTTCAATGTTTTCGGCGAAGATTATCAAGATTATTATATCGCTATTAAATATGGTCCTTCCATCGCTAATAATCGTACCATTTATATCGACGATATTGTGGTGGATTATGCGCCTGAGTGTGTCGATATCAACAAAGTAGAAATTACCGCTGTTACTCAAAATAGTGTTACTGCTCGCTTCTATTATAATGCCGATACCCTTCAAGTAGCTTATGGCACGGTAGGTACCGAAGTCAACAGTTGCACAATCATAAACACAACGAACAAGGATGTTACTATCAACGGTTTGAATAAATCTGCCGCCTATTATATCTATTATCGTACTTTCTGTAATGGTGTTGCAACGGAATGGAGCGATCCTATCTTTATAAATACCCCTTGTGATATTAAGACGATAGCCCGCGGCAGCTCTTGGAACGAGGATTTCGACACTTATTCCAATATGGCATTCCCATTCCCTAATTGCTTCGAAAGATTGACGGTAAGTAGCGATAATGCAGGTCAATACCCTGTTGTTGTCAATGAGGCTCTCGGCTCTACACCGGCATCCCTCTTGATGCGTCGTGAGAATGCTGTTGCTCTGCCGGAATTCGATTTAAGCATCTCCGCTACCGTGTTTGATTTCAATATTCAAGGAAACGGAAGCCTCGTTGTAGGTGTACAAACCGATTTGTCGGATGCTTCATCATTTGTAGCAGTACAAGAGTTTACTGCCAAGAATAATATTATTAATGCCATTGTAGACTTTAGCAATTATAACGTGCCGGAGGGTAGAGTGGTGTTACGAACCGATGCCAACAGTACGGTTTATATCGATGACCTCGAAGTGCGTTGGAGTGATAACCTCTGCTTTGCTCCGCGTAATTTGCAAGTCTACAACGTTACCGACACAATGGCGTCCCTTGCTTGGGAGGTTGCCCATGACGTTGTAAATTTCGATTTCGCTCTTTATAATGCCGATAACTCATTGGTTACTTCCGGTAATACTACCTCTAATACTAATAGTATTATTATCAACGGATTAACTCCTGAGTCGGCTTATTATTTTACAGCTCGTGCCAATTGTAGCAACGGTAGCGACAATAGCACTACTGCTTGGGATACCGTATACTTCAGCACTATAAGTAGCGATTACGTTTCAATGCCTTTCTATACTTATTTTGAATCGGAAAGTGAGAATGCCGGTTGGCATTTTATCAATGGTGAGGATAGAAAGTTGCAGCCAAACCGCTTTATTATCGGTACCGACCCGGATGCTGTTAAAGCCGGTGCCAATGCTTTGTATGTTACCGATGGCGTTGCAAATAGATATCATTATAACGAGGCAGCTGCATCCGACGTCTATGTATATAGAAATGTGAATTTCGATGAGCCGGGCGTATACGAAATCTCTTACGATTGGCGCTGTACGGGTCGTGGTGCAATTGCTTGTTCTCGTATTTTCCTCGCTCCTACGAGCGTAGATTTCGAAGCCGGCGATTTACTCATCGCTTCCGGCACTACTTTGCCGGATTATGCAGTGAAATTATATAGCACTACTAATCTCTCCGGAAAGAACTTGTGGACATCCGAAACGGTTGCCTTTAATGTAGAAAAACCGGGTACTTATAAGCTCGTCATCTCTTGGCATAATGCTACAGCTTCCGCTACTTCCACTCCGGTACAACCTCCATTCTCTATCGACCGCCTGTTTATTCAAAAGCAGAGCTGCGGTACTATCCGTTCCGTTTCTTTGGCAGATAGGTCTACCGGTTCTATTACTTTTGTTTGTACCTCTTCTAATAATTTGGTTGCAATTAATTATGCCGTTTACGGTGTGAACGATATCAACACTCCAGTAGCAAGTGGCACTTCTAATAGCGACACTATCTCTGTTGTCGGATTGTCTGCCGGCTCCGAATACGTCGTTAAGGTTAATCTCGACTGCGGTGGCGGTGATGTATCTACCTATTTCACCACTGCGTTCAGCACCCTTTGTGATGCCGACATCGTTGATGCAAATAATGAATTTGTCGACGACTTCGAAGATGTACTTATTGGTATGGGTCCTTCTAATTGCTGGTATCAAACGGCACTGTCTCCTACTAATCGTCCTACTCAGTCAAACTGGGAGTGTGTGGCAAAAAATTCTTACCGTGAACCGAAATCCGGCATCGGCTATATGAGTATTGCTTATGGCAATCATTCTGCCCTTACTCGTAATTTTGCCGTTACTAAAGATTCTATCTATCGTATTCAAACATATGCTCGTGGCTATAATGCCAATGACAAGCTCCACTTCGGTTACCTCGATAACGATGGCTTCCATACCCTCACTTCAGTGGCTGTGGATAAGGATTACAACGTCTATTATTGCGACTTTATAGCTCCTTCTACCGGCGTTTATCAACTCGGATTTATGGTAGATATGCTTAATTCTTCTGTCAACTATATATCTATAGATAGCGTGGTTATTTGCACTACAAATGTTATGAAACCTAATGTTTTCGTATCGCAGAATGATAACCATTGCGCTGATATCAGCTGGGTAGGTAATTCCGATTTTTATAGATTGAGAATATATAATAACGAAAAATCGGTAATGATCCTTGATACCTTGATGGCTGAGAATAATCTCAACTATTGCGAGTTCGATTACGCTACCCCTTATACCATCTATGTGCGTGGCGAAATGAGTAACGATACTACCGATTGGGGTAGTGCAATGCTCCTTATGGATTGTGGAAGCTACCCTATGCCGTACAGATATCTTGGCGAAAGCCATAAATGTTGGGAGACGTATGATGAGATAAAGAGCGGTAGCGGATCATGGGCTTTCGGAACTACTGCTGAAAACGGCATTACGCTAAGTACTCTTTCAAAGTCCGGACATTTCATGGCGGTTTCTCCTGCTATCGAAGTGCTCGACTCCAACACTTTTGTTTCGTTTAACTATTACAATTATTCCGAGAATAGTAGTATGATTGTATCTGTTATCTCTGATGATGCTACCGTTTGCGATACATTACTAAATATAGCCGGAAAGACCCCTGCCGATGGTAGTAACGTCATTAAACTGCCGTTCAGTAAGAAGATTAATCGCTATGCCGGTAAGAACGTGATGGTGCGTATATCCACTCGTATCGCTCGTGGCGATAATATGGGTTCTACTACTTCGGGCCGTATGGGTATCTTCGATTTGCGCGTTTCTCGTAGCTTCTATCAGCCGGAATATTTCGATACCATTTGTGGAAACGAGAATTATTATGCTTACGGATTTAATATCCTCAACGAGCAGATGTCTCAAGGCATAAATCAATTCTCAATAACCCAATTGATTAATCAAGAGGGTCAGGCTGATACGGTAAAAATGCTTAATCTATACCTCGCTCCTGTATATTCTCAAGAGATTTTCGATACTATTTGCCCGGGAGATGTTTATAATAAAGGCCTCTTTGCCGGAGAAAATTATTCTACTTCAGGTAAATATACAAAGAACTTCATCTCTTCATTCGGATGCGACAGTATTGTGGTTCTCCACTTGTATGTAGATGATGCAAGTAGTATTCTCAACGAATATATTTGTGAGGGAAGCTCTTATAACTTCAATGGCAAACAGCTTACCGAGACGGGTGTTTATGTAGATACAGTAACTAATGCAAGAGGTTGTGAATCGCATATCACTCTGAATCTCACTGTAATACCGACAAATATTGAGGAGAAAGCAGTAGTTTGCGAGGGTACGTCTTACACTTGGTACGACATGACGCTTACTACTCAGGGCCGCTACACGAAACATTTCACTAACAGCCTCGGTTGCGACTCAGTTCGTGTTCTCGACCTCACTGTTATCCCTGCAAATGTAGATACTACGATAACTATCTGCCACGGCTCTTCTTATCAATTTGGCAATAACGAACTTACCGAGCCGGGCAGTTATACCAATACTTTTGCAAATAGCCTCAACTGCGACTCTATAGTAAATCTTACTTTAGTGGTGACTGATGCTCCGCGCTTCGTTGTCGAAGATTATGCCTGCGAAGGTTATGAATATAACGGTTACGGATTTAATATTCCCGCTATAACTGCCGATACCGTAGTAGAACGCGTTGTTTCAAATCTTAATGGATGCGACTCTATCGTGGAAGTTCAGCTCACTTTCATACCTACCGATACCGTTCATATCTCTGAAACTATTAATCAAGGCGAGGTTTACGAGTTCGGCGGAAATACCTATTCTCAAGCCGGTGAGTATTCTTATAGAACGATGTCGTATATGGGATGTGATTCAGTAACAATACTTAACCTTGAAGTAGTTACCGGTACCGATAATTCTTACCTCATCCCGATAGTAGTGGCTCCAAACCCTATACGTGGTGGCGAAGTTACTTATCTGCTTAAAGAGTGGACAGAGGAGGAAAAAACCGGTATGACGGTAGAGGTGCTCACTACGGTGGGTCAACAACTTATGATTTTTAAACCAACGGTTTATCCTATCACTATCGAAGGAATATCTACCGCGGGAGTTTACCATATTCGTGTAATTTCCGGTACAGGGGATGTATATATAGGGAAACTGATTGTAAAATAATACTTTTGTAGGTGATGCACTTCATCTGTAAAAGGATTTTTATGAGTGTAAATATTTAATGGAGGCAGCTCAGTGGCAAACGTCGCTGGGCTGCTGTTTTATGTTATATTCCCATTTTATTGAGAGTACTTTTTTGCGTAAATGTAGCCTTTTTACTCGGCAAAGGCGAGTTTCTTTTCTCAATAGACAAAATGTTTGTTTGAAATAATTTCTTGAAAAATCCCGGTGGTAAGTAAAAATAGTTGTTTTGGACTGCTTTTTTAGCATTTCGGTAATATTTATTTTTTTACAATCGGGCTTTATATTAAGTTTGCACTGAATTTAATTAATTGTGTTGAAATGAATTTCAAAAACTGTTTCCTTGCCGGTATTTTACTCGTAACGATGTTATTAACAGGATGTAAATCAAAGCAAGAAGATAATCAAAAAATAATTATAAAAACTGCCGTTGTGGATTGTTTGGTGCCGGATGCGGTAGAGGAGTACTCTTTTATTGCCAAACCATGGCGTACTTCGGAATTGTCGTTTCGCGTATCTGGTTTGCTCGATAAATTCAATGTGCATTCAGGTAATTACTACAGTAAGGGTAGTGTAATTGCCGAATTAGACCCGCGCGACTTTATCATCCGTAAGGATAGAGCCGAGGCAGTGTATCATCAGTTGGATGCCGAGTATCGCCGAGCTACGTCCCTATTCGAGAAAGATAATGTCTCCGCCAGCGCTTATGAGAAGACGAAAGCCGACTATTTAGCTTCTAAAGCCGGATATGATGCCGCTGTCAACGACTTGAACGATACTCGCCTCGTTGCCCCTTTCGACGGATATATCGGTGAGGTGTTTATCGATAACTTCCAGGATGTGAAAGCTTCGCAGCCTATCGTTACTCTTATAGATATAAATTCCTTGAAAATTGAAATTTACGTCACACAAGAGGTAGCGAAATCCGTGCAACATAGCGGTACCATAGACCTTATTTTCGATACAGAACCCGATACCGTTTATAATGCCGAAGTGGTGGAGGTTTCCAAGGGTACTATGAGTAATAACCTTTCATACCTGCTTACTGCAAGGCTAAATAACGATGGCGGTAATCTGTTGGCAGGTATGTCGGGTAAGGCTCGCCTTAAAATGAATAATGTGCATAGCACCGACACTTGTGTGGTAATTCCTATCGCCTCATTATGTCATCGTCCTGTTGATGGAGATTTCGTATGGATTGTAAATGAAAATGATACCACAGTCAATAAGCGCGCTGTGAAATTCAATACTTTGCTACCTAATGGCTTTGCTTCCATCTCATGCGGTCTTAATTGTGGAGAAAGAGTAGCCCTTACGGGTCTTAGATTTCTTTCCGATGGAATGAAAGTCGATTTGTATAAGAAATAATAACTGCTTGCCCTCAATGAAGTTGATAGAATATTTTTTAAAGAAAAAGAGCGTCACTATATTGTTGCTTGTGCTGGTTATTGCCGTTGGTATTTTCTCTTACATGAAAATGGGTAAGCTTGAGGATGCGCCGTTCACTATCAAGCAGGCTCTGGTGCTAACCCCATATCCGGGTGCTTCACCGCAAGAGGTACAATCTCAGGTGACTGATGTGCTCGAAGAGGCTATTCAGTCGCTTGGCGAATTATACTATCTTAAAACTGAAAATAGAGCGGGAATTTCCAAAATTACTGTTTACGTAAAAAAGGAGATTCGCGCCAACGAGATGCAACAGCTGTGGGATAAACTCCGCCGTAAAGTGAATGATGCTCAGAGTAAATTGCCTCCGGGATGTGGCAAGTCTATCGTCAACGATGATTTCGGCGATGTATTGGGTGTTTTCTACGGCTTGACGGGCGAGGGATATACCTTTCGCCAATTGGAAGATGAGGCTAAATTGATTAAAAATCAACTTCTTAAGGTAAAAGATGTAGCCAAAGTAGAGATTTACGGGGTGCAAACTCCTACTATCGACGTAATTTTACCACCTGCCGTGATGTCGCAAAGCGGTATTACTACTGCCGATATTACACGTGCTATTGATGCCCGTAATAAGGTAGTGGATGCCGGTGGTGTGGATGCCGGTGACGTTAGACTGCGTATTGAAGCTACAGGTAATTATCGGTCGCTCGACGATATAAAAGCCACTACTATAGTATCTAAAAGAGGCGAGCATTTCCGCCTCGGTGATATTGCCGATATCAGAGAGTCGTATCGTACCCCTCCGGGTAATATCATGCGTATCGGCGGAGAACCTGCTATAGGTATCGCTATCTCCACAGTGCCAACGGGTAACGTTGTAGATATGGCGGAAGCCGTTAAGTACACACTCGACAAATTCAAAACTACTATGCCCGATGGGTACGAATTGCATACTATTTACGATCAAGGTCATGAGTCCGCCATCGCAAATAAGGGCTTTATCAATAACTTGATAATATCCGTAGTCACCGTTGTTGCCGTACTGCTTTTTTTTATCGGTTTTAAAAACGGTATCCTTGTCGGTAGCGGTTTGGTATTTTCTATCTTTGCTACTTTGATAGTGATGATGTTTTCCGGCATTGCACTACAACGTATGTCACTTGCCGCCATCATCATAGCAATGGGTATGCTCGTGGATAACGCTATCGTGGTGTTCGATTCCACCTTGGTGAATATGCAACGCGGTATGCGAAAAAGACCCGCTATCTTGAACGCTTGTTCATCCACCGCCATACCTCTGTTTGCGGCTACGGTTATTGCAATTCTTACCTTTTTGCCTATCTATTATTCACCTCATATTACCGGCGAATTATTGTCGTCGCTGGTTATTGTAATTGGTGTGTCGTTGATGTTTAGCTGGGTTTTTGCACTTACTCAAAATCCTTTTTTCATCCAGGAATTTGTACGTCGCCCACGCCTGGAGGAGCTGAAAGCCGAACTCTTCGGAGGTAAATATTATAATCTATTCCGCTCGATGCTACGTAAAGTGATAAAGTATCGTGTAGCTTTTATTTGTCTTTTAATTATTGCTTTAGTACTGTCGGCAATGAGCTTTAAATATATACCGAAGGTGTTTGTGCCGGCACTCGAAAAGCAGTATTTCACTATGGATATGTGGCTACCCGAAGGCACTAATATCTATGAAACGGACAGAATTTCAGGTGATATAGCCGACTATGTATCCCTGCATGGAGAGGTGGAGTCGGTGACTGCTTTTGTTGGTCGCACACCTCCTCGTTATTACCTTTCGAATATCGCTTTCGGTCCTCAATCGAATTATGCACAACTGCTTATCAAGTGTAAAACCCCGAAAGATGCCGTGCGTTTTCATAAATTGTTGCAAGATTCCGTACGCTCTTACTTTCCGGAACCACTTATCAAAGTGAATAAATTTGAACTTAGTCCGCTTACCGAAGCGATGATAGAGGGGCGATTTCTCGGACCGGATGCAGCGGTGCTCGACTCCCTTGTCGGAGTTGCTACCGATATCATGCGTAAAAATCCGAAAGCGGCGGATGTGCGTAACGAATGGGGCAATATGACCCTCGTCCTTCGCCCGGAATACGACCCCGTTAAGGCGGGTAACGTCACTATCTCCAAAGAGCAGATGATGAAATCCGTGAAATCCATCAGCGATGGTATTGCAGTGGCTACCTATCGTGATAATGAAAGATTGGTGCCGGTACTGCTGAAGACTGTCGATTCCGAAATCACTGATAATAAAGCCCTTGAAAATTTCTACGTTTGGAACGGACGGGCTTCCGCTCCTATCTCTCAGGTTACCAACGGAGTAAAAGTTGACTGGGAATGGCCGCAAATTCGTACTTACAACCGTCAATTGTCGATGGCGGCATCGTGTGGTGTAAAACCTGGGCATACCATGGCGGAAGTACATGGCGAAATACGCGATGAGATAGAGCAAATTGCTCTGCCTGAGGGATATTCATTCTTTTGGGATTCTCAATTTAAAGACCAGAAAGAGGGCTTACTCGCTCTCGCAAAATTCTTCCCTCTCGCGTTTCTTGCCTTGGTGGTGATTCTGGTTGCCCTTTTCGGAAATTTCCGACAACCTATTATCATCATCTGTATCTTGCCATTATCACTTATCGGCGTGGCGGTGGGAATGCTCGTCACCGGCTTCGATTTCGGATTTTTCCCTATCGCCGGATGGCTCGGCTTGCTCGGTATGATAATAAAAAATGTAATAGTACTCCTCGATGAGATAAATATACAGCGTAATAAGGGTGTAGATGCTTATACCGCCGTGATAGAAGCTACAGTGTCGCGTACTCGCCCGGTGTTGATGGCCGCTACGACTACCATCCTTGGTATGGTACCTCTGCTCTTCGATGTAGCATTTGGAGGTATGGCAGCTACTATAATCTTTGGATTGCTCTTTGCCACTATCCTGACCCTTTTAGCTACTCCGGCTCTATATACCCTTATCTATCGTATTAAATCTAAAAAATGAAGTGTATGAAGAAAGCTAAATATATCTGCATCGTTTTGCTCTGTTATTTTCCTTGCTTTGCTATGGCGCAAGATACCCCTTTACTACTCAAATACAGGAGTATGGCACTCGAGTATAGCCATGATATAAAAGCTGCCGAGAAGGGCGTGGAAGCATCGTTGAGCCTAATTAAATCGGCAAATCAAAATTTTTGCCCGCAGTTGAGCGGAAGTGCCAATTTCAAGTACACAGGCTTCCCTTATCAGCTGATGCTCAATCTGCCATCGGCTACAGAACCGGTTACTTTTACCGGCACCGATATGGCATACGGCATCGGGCTCTCGCTACAACAACCCGTATATTCCGGTGGACGACTGCTCGAAACGTTGCATATCGCAAAATATAATCACCAGCTCTCTACGTACCAAGAAGAGCTTATCCGTACAGCTATATGTATGCATGCCGATATACAATATTGGAATACGGTGGCTTATAAAGAGATAGCCGGTATTCTGGAGGATTATAAGGCTTCCGTAACATCGCTTACTGAAAAGATACGTGAGCGTGTTGAAGCGGGTATGACCGACCGTCAAGATTTGTTGATGATGGAGGTGAGACTCAATGATGCCGATTTCCAATATCGCCAATCTAAAAAAAATTTCGAAAATAGCATGATGGCTCTCAACTCCTTAATCGGAGAGCCTCTTGACAAATTTATCGAGATAGACGATACGGTATCTTATTTTACATTGACACAAGAGGTGAGGGAGCTGAATGAGAGACCGGAACTCAAAATAGCTCGAATGAAGATGAATATCGCAGAGAGTGAACATAATCTGACGGTATCAAAATACCGCCCGCAAATATCTGTTGGTATAGATGGCACCTACTCATCTCCGGGGTATAACTTCAAAAGTGATATGGACTTTAACTATGCCGTATATGCCACACTCTCCGTGCCGATTTCGGAATGGGGAAGGGTACGAAACGAAGCTAAAGCAACCAAAATCAAGTCCGAAATAGCCATGGATAACTACAATAAAGTAAAAGACGAAGTGAACCTGGATATAGAAGCGGCACGAAACTCCCTTAATCAAACTATCGAGCAAACCGAACTGGCACGCATCTCATTGCAGAAAGCCCTTGAGAATGAAGAGTTGGCAATAGATCGATACCACGAGGGTAAAGCATCTATTCTCGAAGTAATAGATGCTCAGAATTACAGGCAGAATGCACAGATGAATTTTGTACAAGCAAAACTCGCCGCTCATAACGATTTGGCAAAACTGCTTAAAGCCACCAACGCATACTTGGGTCTGTCCGCCCGCGAATAGTTAAAGCCACTTAAGCCTATTTTGGTCCGCTCGCCCGCTTGCTCGCCCGCCCAAACTCAAAACAGCTCGCCTTCCTGACTGCTTGCCTGCGAAAGAGGATTATTGTATTCATAAACCGACATCGACATCTATTCTTTTAATTATATACATTTGTCTATTTGCATTTATTTATGTAATAGTTGTGATTATTTATTAAGCATTATCTATGATTAAAGTCTGGAAATACTTTTTCAGATAATTATTATGTAAATCGGGGTGTAACACTTATCGTTTAAGCGTCACACCCCGTATTATTTTTTTGTTGTATGCTGATAAAGTAGAAAAATGTATTTAGCATTGTATTAATGCAAGTTTCGCCAATGTAGTTTACAAGAGTAGCTTTTTTTTCTTGATTTTTAGCTTGTTTGTTTCATTGAAATTATTTCCTTTGAAAAGGAATTATTTTTTGAAGAATTTATTTATAATAAACATTTAAATTTATTTTTAAAACATTATTTATAAGGGTTTTGTATTATGAGGAAAATATTATTATCATTGTTTTGTGTTTTGACACAATTTGTGATATCTCAAAATTTACTAAAAGCAAATGTAGATGAACGTATAGAGTTGGCATCGGCATTTTGTTATGCTGTCGGTTTTGAAAATATTTTTGATGACTATATAGAATCATATTTTAATGAAGTAAAAAAATTGCTTTCGTATTGATTCCTTTCATTTTTATTCTTTTCAGGGGGCCATTAATAATCTTATTTCCTTTGAATATGACGATAAAAAGTGCTCTTTACATTCGATGTTAAAAAAACTGCCTGTATAGTATATAATTATCAAAAAAATACTTACCTTTGCATTTTGATAATTGGTATGTTAGGCAAGAAGGCTTGAATATACGTTGTTTTATCGTGTAACTTACTGAAATATAATAAATTAAATAAATAATATAACTAATTTTTATAACATGCAAAACAAAGGATTTGTTATAACACTTGCATCGTTGTTATTCCTTATTTGCGCGTTTTATCTCTCTTTCAGCTTTGTAACAAGCAGATATGAAGACCGCGCTCGTGAATATGCTCAAGGCGATAATGGCAAGTATTACGATTACATGGACTCTGTTTCATCCCAAGAAGTTTGGTTGGGATATACCCTAAAAGAGTGCCGTGAAAAAGAAATTAACTTAGGTCTTGACCTTAAAGGTGGTATGAATGTTACCCTCGAAGTTTCTGTTGTTGACGTAGTTAAAGCTTTGTCTGACTACAATACAAACGAAAACTTTAATAAAGCACTTTCTGAAGCCAATAAACGTCAAGTAGTGTCAGGAGATAATTTCCTTAAACTTTTCCAAGAAGAGTTTGAAAAGCTGGACCCTCATGCCCGTCTTGCAGGTATTTTCAGTACCTATGATTTTAAAGATCGTATTTCCAGTTCAGCTTCTAATGACGAAGTTATTAAAGTGCTTCAAGAAGAGGTTGATGCAGCTATAGCTAACTCATTCAATGTGTTACGTACTCGTATCGACCGATTTGGAGTTGTACAACCAAATATTCAACAACTCGATAAAGAGGGTCGTATTCTTGTAGAACTTCCGGGCGTTAAAGAGCCGGAGCGCGTGCGAAAACTCCTTCAAGGTTCTGCAAACCTCGAATTCTGGGAGACTTTTAAATACTCAGAAGTTGCCCCTCAACTCGAAGCTGCTAACAATATCATCCGTGATATTAATAAAGCTAAAGCCGAAGAAACCGAAGCTAATAAAGTAGTTGAAGAGGTTGCTGAAGAGGTTGCTGAAGAGGTTGAGCCTGTTGAAGCTGAAAATGCAGAAAGCGTAGAAGATGACGAAGTTAGTCAAATCCTTAATTCACTTGAAAACGACTCTACCATTGAAGAAAATAAAGATGAGCAAATGTCGGAAGAAGAAATCCGTCGCGAATATCCTCTATTCTCTCGCCTTCAACCACAACAAAATAACGGTCCTATCCTTGGCCTTTGTCGCGCTTCTGATACCGCTGAGGTAAATAGTATACTCGCTCTAAAACAAGTGGCAGAGCTTTTCCCTCGCGAGTTGAGATTTAAATGGACTGTAAAACCTATCAATCCTAATGATAAAGTTCCTTATTATCAACTTATAGCTATTAAATGTTCTAATCGCGACGGTCGCGCCCCTCTTAGCGGCGACGTTATTACAGATGCTCGCGACGACTTTAGTCAATACTCCGCTTCTTCTACAGTTAGTATGAAGATGAATGCCGAAGGTTCTAAAATTTGGGCTCGCCTTACTAAAGAAAATATCGGTAGAGAAATAGCTATCGTCCTCGATAATTATGTATACTCTTTCCCTACTGTAAATACCGAAATTACAGGCGGTAGTTCGGAAATTTCCGGTAACTTTACTCCGGAAGAGGCTAAGGACTTGGCCAACGTGCTTAAATCAGGTAAAATGCCTGCCCCTGCTCGTATTATCCAAGAAGATGTAGTTGGTCCTTCTCTCGGTGAAGAGGCTATACAATCCGGCTTGATTTCATTCATCATCGCTTTCGTTCTCGTACTTATATACATGTTATTCTACTACGGAATAGTACCAGGTCTTATCGCCGATGGTGCATTGCTCTTCAACGTTTTATTCCTCTTCGGTATATTGGCTTCTTTCCGTGCTGTACTTACTTTGCCTGGTATTGCGGGTATCGTTCTTACCCTAGGTATGGCTGTCGATGCCAACGTGCTTATCTATGAGCGTATCCGAGAAGAGCTTCGCAGTGGAAAGAATTTCAAATCCGCCATCAATGATGGTTATAGCAATGCATTCTCCGCTATCGCCGATGCTAACATTACTACCCTTATCACCGGTATTATCCTCGTTTATTTCGGTACAGGTCCTGTAAAAGGTTTCGCTACTACATTGATTATCGGTATTATCACTTCCGTATTTACCAGCGTATTCCTCACTCGCGTTGTTTATGACTTTATCGTTAAATCCGATAAAGACCGCAGATATACTTTCACTACTTCCATTACTAAAAAATGGTTCCAAAATGTGCATTTCGATTTTATAGGTAAACGTAAAATCGGATATATCATCTCAGGCTGTATTATCCTTATAGCTATCGTTTCTCTCTCTTTCCGCGGATTGAAACAAGGTATAGACTTCTCCGGTGGCCGTAACTATGTAGTTCGTTTCGAAAATCCTGTCAATACAGAAGAAATTCGTGAAACGTTGAGCAATATCTTTATAGAATCTCAAACTAGTGTTATCACTATGGGTTCTGAAAATCAAGTGCGCGTTTCTACAAACTATATGGTTAATTCCAATGACGAACAAACCGATGAGTTGATAGAAGAAATGCTTTATAATGCACTTAAACCTTTAATGGCAGAGGGCATTACAAAAGATATGTTCTTACAACGCTATGTGGCTGAAAATGGCGGATATCGTATGGCACAACTCGGTGAAGAAGGTGTTACTTTCGGTGTACAAAGCTCACAAAAGGTTGGCCCTACTATCGCAAGCGACATCAAAACTTCCGCTATTTGGGCAATATTGTTCTCTTTGATAGCAATCTTCCTTTATATCTTAATCCGTTTCCGTAATTGGGGATTCTCTTTGGGTGCCGTTGCCGCTCTTGCTCACGACGTACTCTTCATCCTCGGAATGTACTCTATATTCTATAGCATTATGCCTTTCTCACTCGAGATAGACCAAGCATTTATTGCCGCTATCCTTACTATTATCGGTTATTCTATCAACGATACCGTGGTTATCTTTGACCGTATCCGTGAGAACCTTAAATTGTTCCCTAAACGTGACCTTAAAGACCAGCTTAATGCTTCTCTTAACTCTACATTGAGCCGTACATTCTCTACTTCTATCTCTACTGCAATAGTGCTTCTTGCAATATTTATCTTCGGTGGAGAAACAATTCGCGGTTTCGTATTTGCTATCTTACTCGGCGTTATCGAAGGTGTATATTCTACATTATTCGTAGCTACTCCAATCTCTTACGAAGTACAATCTCGCCAACGTAAAAAATTGGAAGATAATAAAGAGACTAAAAAATAATCTGTAAATTAGCATAATATTAAATACAAGAGTAGGCGTGAAAAATATGCCTACTCTTTTTTCTTGATTGATATGGATAAGATTCATTTTGATTGCGACTACATAGCAGGGGCTCATCCCGAAATAATGCGCCGTTTAAGCGAAACAAATCTATTAAAAACACCGGGATATGGTTATGACGACTATACTCGTTCGGCAGAGAAACTCATTCTCGATATGTGCGGACTCAAACAAGGTAGGGTACACTTCCTTGTAGGAGGCACCCAAACTAATGCTACCGTTATCGATGGATTACTACATCAATACGAGGGTGTTATTGCAACGGAATTCGGGCATGTTAACGTGCATGAATCAGGAGCTATAGAGGCTTCCGGACATAAAGTACTGGCACTTCCTGCCCATGACGGTAAATTAAATCCTAAGGAATTGAAACAATATATCGCTGATTTCTATCGGGATGATACTTGGCAACATATGGTTCAACCAGGTATGGTATATATCTCTCATCCTACCGAGCTTGGTACTCTATATTCGTTGAAAGAATTGGAAGATATAAGCATGGTTTGTCATGAAGCAAATATACCTTTATATCTCGATGGTGCGCGCCTTGGATATGGACTAATGGCAGATGATACAGACGTTACTATACAAGATATAGCACGGCTTTGTGACGTGTTTTATATCGGTGGAACCAAAGTAGGTGCGCTTTTTGGTGAGGCAGTGGTGGTTACTCGTGATAATCTATTACCTCGTTTTTTCTCTCTTATCAAGCAACACGGAGCATTGCTGGCGAAAGGGCGACTACTCGGCTTGCAATTCGAAACCCTTTTTACTGATGGTTTATACTTTAAAATAGCTCGTCATGCTGTAGAACAAGCTATGAAATTGAAAAAGGCTTTTGTGGAAAAAGGTTACCGCTTGTTTATTGATTCGCCAACAAATCAGCAGTTCGTAATATTACCTAACAGCGAAATAGACCGCTTGTCAGAATATGCCTCTTTTGAATATTGGGGGCCGAGAGGTGAAAAAGAAACTCCTGTTCGTTTCGTTACCGATTGGTCGACAAAAGCCGATGATGTAGATATGTTTATCAAGCAGTTGTAAAACTAAATATCCGGTAAATTGTTAAATAACAAAAAATTAAGTGCTAATAGCACTTAATTGTATATCAGCAAATAATAAAGGAGAGATTGAAGTTATATATAATCCAATCTCTCCTTCTGTTATTTTTCACTTCTATATCTATTATCTGTCGTACTGTTCAAAATATATTAAATAGATATAGTCATTTACATTAGCTTCTTGTTTGATTTCTGTAATAGAGTCAAAATCTATCTCGTCTAATGGTTCCGTTATTTTTTCTATAGGACAAGGAATTACTACACTTTTCGCACCTTGTTTCGTGTTACATGTATAGCGTGCCAGTTTTATCTTATTGTAGGAATTTACTACAAAACAAGTATTATTTGTTAATATTTTATCCATCTTATCCGTATTGGCAAATAAGTTCTTGGCAATCCTTGTTATTCTATTGTCCGGTTTATCGATGTTTTTAACATTTTTATATAGTATATACTCCGGAGAATTATCATGTATGTAATAAGGAGTCAGGTTAATGTTATATTTTTCAAATTCAGGTTTAATGCCTTTGAGCCATCCACAATTTGAAGCAATTGCATATATCTCTATATTGTTTTTACTTTTTTCAGTCTGTGGCATAATTGTTTGTGAAATATATTTCCCAAATAAGTTGTCGCAAACTTCGTAGATATAGACTACCTTATATTTACTATTGTCTTGATTGATTTTTGCTTTTATTTCATCAACCTTTACCGGTACTAAGTCCGGATAGGACTTTGTAGAATTATTGAACTTCTTTTCGGTTTCTATACAGTATTGTACACACGAGTTGAACATTATTAATGTCAACATAAATCCTGTAAATAGTAATCTTTTCATATTAATAGAATTTAAATTAGTATAAAATTTATTCATTGTAGATAGTTAGCTCTATTGGTAATAATATACTATATTCCTGTTGAATTGCTCTGTAAAATTTAGGAACAACCATTAAAGGGCTTGGAACATTTAAATATTCAAGAGCAATAGGTTCATCTACTATTATTGGTTCATAAACAGCAAATCCTCCATTTTCTTTGACATAATTGTATAAATCCATTTCTTGATTTGTATACTCATGTGTTTTAGGAATTCTTAAAACAACCGGTGTTGTAGATGGATTTAAATTAGAATATTCCATAATCATATAATTTTCGGTCATGAAAATCTCCTCATTTTCTATTAATTCATCTTTTGGAAACCATCTCCAACATCTGAATGTTTCATCACCAACACACCTTTGATTAGGCCATTTCCCTTTTTTCTTTCCATGGCTTACTTTGACAATTACAATTTTGCTTGCTTGTTGTTTTTGAATTTGTTCTTCAGTATTAGTGTTGCCATTAATACTTTTAACTTCATTTGTTTGATTGCAAGAAGCTACAATCACGGTACTACATAATAGTACAAATAGTAGTTTTTTCATCGTACTTAGAATTTAATCTGTTATTAAAAATTTATTTGTTTGCGATTGCAAATATATTGTATTTTTTTTGATTGCCAAAATTTTTACAGTTTTATCTTAAAATTTTTTTAATCATTTGATATTAAATACATTGTCGTGAATGTTTTTAATTTATTTGTAGATTTTCTGTGTAGCTTTTTAAATAAAAAGCAAGTGTGCTTTTTACTCTATATTATTTATTCTTTCTTTTTCTTGAGTATTGTTAAAAATTTTTATTTGTTTTGCAGTTGCCCCTTGAGAGTAGGGGATATAATATATGTTCTTATCGTTGTTGTGAATTAAAAACTTTTTTGTAAATTTGCTCCCGAAAAATTAAAGTGTAATATTGCGAAAAATTAAATATATATGGAATTAAAAGGTTTGGTAACCAACATATTAGAAAAACGTTCCGGAACTTCGAAAGCCGGAAACGCTTGGGTTTCTCAAGATTATGTGATAGAAATTGAGGGCGGTGGTAACTATCCTCGCCACATGTGCTTCTCTGTTTTCGGAGAAGATCGTATCCGCGAATTTGCTATTAACCTTGGAGAAAATATCTCTGTCGAGTTCGATATCAATGCCCGAGAATGGCAAGGCCGCTGGTTTAACTCTATCAATGCATACAGAGTTACTCATCTCAATAGTGCACAAAACGTGGCTCAGCCGGAGCCTGATTTCGGTCCCGTACCACCTCCTTCTTTTACCGATGCCCCTAATCCTGAGAGCGGTTTCGGTGGTGTGGATAATTCCGATGATCTCCCTTTCTAAAAATATTTCCTCATCTATATCTATAAAATTTCCTTTTAATTTTAAAATTCATTACCATGAAAAAAATCGTATTACTGATAGTTTGTTTATCGGTAATCGGATTTACCTATTCTAATAATACAGAGGAGCCAATTACCTCTGTACAGCCCGGTGAAGCCGATGCCGTCTCTATTAACGACACCGTTTCTAACGATGAAAAATTGCGCCAAGCTTTAGAGGTGCTTAGAAATGCCGACCCAAAGGTTCTTGATGCACTGAATACAGTGCTCAATAGTGAGCAACAATCATTAACCGAACCGGAGGCAACAAAACCTGCCGAAACTTTCAATCGTCGTCTATATGTCGCTTTCGACCTCCGTGCCGATTGGCAATATAATGTATCCGGGATAGATTCTATCCGTGATTCTCACGCCTTTACCGGTAAATTCCTCAATTTTATGCTCCAAGGGGATATTAATAAATATTTCTCTTATAAATTTCGCTATCGCTTGAATAAACTTACCAAACTTACCGACTTTTTCGAAGCTACCGATTATGCTATTCTCACTTGCCAATTCAATAAAAACTGGAGCGTTTCTGCCGGTAAACTCGTCGTTGGTGTCGGCGGTTTTGAATACGACAAAGCTCCTATCGATGTGTTCTTCTGGAGTGGTTACGAACTCGGTATCCCTTCTTGCTATGAATTCGGTATTCAAGGTAAATTTACAACTTCCGATGGAAAAAACGATATAGTACTTCAAATTACAAATTCCCCTTTTACTTCCGCTACTTACCGTTTCGAGAATAAATATGCTTATAACCTTGTGTGGTATGGTAATTATAAATATTTCCAAAGCATTTACTCCCTTAACTTTATGGAGTATGATCAGAATAAATTTATAAATTATATCGCTCTTGGTAATAAATTTAATATCAACCCTGTAAGTATTGAGATCGATTATATGAATCGTTATGGAGGTCGTGGTGGCTTTTTTAACGATTTTTCTATCATCGGTAAGGTAATTTATACTCACAAGTATTTCGATGTTTATCTTAAAGGCGGTTATGATTATAACATGTCGCAATCTGCCACAGATACCGATATTATGGACCTTACCGTGCTTCCGGGAACGAAATATACTTTCTATGGCGCAGGCATAAATTACTATCCTATAAAAGATAGTAAAGACGTTCGCATACATGCTTTCTGGCATAGCAATAATGACAATTACAAAGCTCATGTTGTAGGCATTGGCGTTAAATGTCTTCTTCGTGCTGTGGATAAATAGTAAGTTAATGTCTGCGATAAATTGATATATCTAATTCTATCGCTTGTAATCAATAAAATAATCATAAAAAAGAGATGAAATTTTTTCAAAAAATGAAATTTACTACCAAGCGCTCTTTAGAGGCGGTAATATTCCTACTTATCTTTTTTGGAATATTCGGCTTTATCGGTAGCCATATGGGTATGGAAAACATGATGAATACCATTATGAAAACGGCGCATGATTTGTTGTTGAACACTGTACTTTATTTGATGGGAATTACCGTTCTCTCTGGTGCTTTAGGAAAATTATTGGTGGAGTTCGGTGTAGTACGCTTGTTAGAAAAAATATTACGTCCGTTGATGAAGCCACTCTTCAACCTACCTGGTGTTGCCGCTCTCGGTGCAGTGCTTACTTTCCTTTCCGATAACCCCGCTATTATTTCTCTTGCAAACGACAAGAACTTTAGTTCTTATTTCAAGAAATATCAGCTTATTTCGCTTACAAATTTCGGTACCGCTTTTGGTATGGGACTTATAGTTTTGGCATTTATGACCGGAAAAGGTTATGGTTCCGGTGCCCTTATCGGTCTTCTCGGTTCTGTAGTCGGTAGTATTATCTCTACTCGCCTTATGCAACGTTTTGTTTTGAAAAATCATCCGGAATATAATGCCCCTGTTGTTGAAAATGTAGAAGGTGACTCAGAGAAAATATCTTTTAAATCAGAAGAAGGCGTATTCCTCCGCGGTTTAAATGCAATTCTTGAAGGTGGTAAAACCGGTGTAGACCTCGGCTTGGCTATCATACCGGGTGTACTCGTTATTTCTACTTTTGTGATGATACTTACTTTTGGTCCTAATAGCGATTCCAATACATATACCGGTGCCGCTTACGAAGGTGTAAAAGTGCTCCCTTATCTTGCCGGAAAAATTGACTTTATTTTCAAATGGCTTTTCGGTTTTGAACATCCTGAGTTAGTGGCATTCCCTATTACCGCTCTCGGTGCAGTAGGTGCAGCTCTCGGCCTTATCCCTACTTTTATTGAACAAAATTTTATCGATGGTAACGTTATTGCAGTATTCACCGCTATGGGTATGTGTTGGAGTGGTTATTTATCTACTCATACTGCCATGCTCGATTCTCTTGGCTATCGCAAACTTACATCTAAAGCTATCATCGCTCATACAATAGGTGGTTTCTGCGCCGGTATTGCTGCCCACTTGTTCTTTATGCTTTATCAGTGGATATTTTTATAATGTTTCTTTTTCATAACATTTCTATATACTTTATTTGATTATTGATTGTGCCGGCTTGTGAGTAATCATTATGCCGGCTTTTATTTTTTGTTAAGTTATGGAGATTCAAAATAATGCATCCCTTTTAAGTAGAAATACTTTTCGAATGGATGTAGAGGCTGAAATTTTTGCAGAGTACGATAATGTAGAAGAGCTGCTCCTATTATTATCTAAATTCAACAACAAGAAGATGTTTCATGTAGGTGCAGGCTCAAATCTGCTCTTTACTAAAAATTTCGACGGTGTTATTCTGCATTCTAAAATTAATTATTTTAAAGAAGTTAGGCGTACTCTTCAAGAGGTGCTTTTTGAGGTTGGAGCAGGTGTAGTACTCGATGATTTTATCAATTATTCCGTTGAAAACGGCTATTGGGGGTTAGAAAATCTAAGTTATATTCCCGGTGAGGCAGGAGCTTCTGCCGTGCAAAATGTTGGTGCTTATGGTGTCGAAATAAAAGATGTTATAGACTCTGTCAATACAGTGGAGATTGCTACCGAATGCCGTAAAACTTTTTCTCTCCATGAGTGCCAATACGGATATAGAGATTCTGTGTTTAAGAAAGAATTGTGTGGTAAGTATATCATCACTTCCGTAGTATATCGATTGTCTTTAATTCCAAAGCCTGTTCTTGAATATGGCAACGTGGCAAAACATCTCCCTGAAGGGGTTACGGTCGACAATATTACTCCGAGTCAGATACGTGATATAATTATCAATATTCGAAAAAATAAACTGCCTGATGTGGCTGAATTAGGTTCGGCAGGTAGCTTTTTTAAAAACCCCGTAGTTCCTATGGATGTTTTTGAAAAATTACAATGTCAATTCCCGGATATTCCTCACTATTTACAATTCGACGGAGTGAAAATCCCTGCCGCTTGGCTTATAGAGCAGTGTGGCTGGAAAGGAAAAAGTTTTGGAGGCGCAAAAGTGTATGAAAAACAGCCTCTCGTTATTGTAAATCAAAATAATGCTTCTCCTAACGACGTTATTGTATTGGCACAATCCGTAGCCAATAGTGTAAAAAAATCCTTTGGTATAAGCATTGTTCCGGAGGTTATCTATATCTAAAAATTTTTATTCTAATCGTTTAAAATCAACAGAATTATGGCAAGTTTTGTAGTAGAAGGTGGACATAAACTGCATGGTAGCATTACCCCGCAAGGTGCAAAAAACGAGGCTTTACAAGTGCTTTGTGCCGTGTTACTCACAAAAGAAAAGGTAATCATTAATAATCTTCCGGATATATTGGATGTAAATAATCAAATCAATTTATTGGCATCTATTGGTGTGGAAGTGAATAAGATAGCAAAAGGTAGTTACTCCTTTTGTGCTCGAGAATTGAATTTGAACTATCTCTCTGGAGAAGATTTTTTTAAGAAATGTAATAAATTGCGTGGTAGCGTAATGATTATCGGTCCGCTCCTTGCTCGCCTCGGAGAGGTTTATTATGCTAAGCCCGGTGGCGATAAGATAGGTCGTCGTCGCCTCGACACTCATTTCCAGGGAATGCTTAATCTCGGTGCCTCTTTTGTTTATGACGATGAAAAAATGACGTATCACTTTACTGCTGAAAAATTGACAGGTAGATATATGCTGCTCGATGAAGCGAGTGTTACCGGTACTGCCAACATCATTATGGCAGCAGTGCTTGCCGAGGGGCGTACCACTATCTATAATGCTGCGTGCGAGCCATATATCCAGCAGTTATGTCGCATGCTGAATAATATGGGAGCGCGTATTTCCGGCGTTGGTTCCAATTTGTTAACTATCGATGGAGTAGACTCGTTACACGGCACCGAACATACATTGCTCCCGGATATGATTGAGGTGGGCTCGTTTATTGGAATGGCGGCAATTACTCGTAGCGAACTTACCATAAAAAACGTGTCGTATGTCGATTTGGGCATTATTCCCGATGCCTTCCGTCGCCTCGGTATTAAAATCGTTCAGCAAGGCGTCGACATCTATATTCCTGCACAAGAGCATTATCAAATAGAGTCTTTCTTCGATGGGTCTATACTCTCGGTAGCCGATGCTCCTTGGCCCGGTTTAACGCCTGATTTGCTCTCCGTTATCCTTGTTGTGGCTACTCAAGCAAAAGGTACTGTACTTATACATCAAAAAATGTTTGAAAGTCGCCTGTTTTTTGTAGATAAACTAATTGATATGGGAGCACAAATCATTCTTTGTGACCCACATAGAGCCGTTGTCGTAGGGCATGACCATCAGATAAAACTTCGTAAAAATAATATGACGTCGCCGGATATACGTGCCGGTATCGCTATGCTTATTGCTGCTATGGCGGCAGAAGGCGTTAGCCGCATCGACCATATAGACCAAATCGACCGTGGCTACGAAGATATAGAATCTCGACTTAATGCTATTGGCGCAAATATTCATCGCGAAGATTAGTTTTTTATGAAATTATTTGTATATTTGCATTTGTGAATATATATTCTTATTAACTATTAATCTATACGCTTATGTTGAACATCTTTAGGAAAAAAAATACTGACTCTGACGCAGAAAATACTGTAGATAAACTCAACTCAGAAGAAGTTAATCAAGTTGAGTCTGCTTCAATTGATAATCCGGATAAATCTCTAGAAGACAACAAAACAAATAATTCGACAGAATCGACAAATATTAAAAAGCATAAAGGTAGAAAACATAAACCTTTTCTGCCGGAAATAGCAATGGAGAAGAAACTTTCCGAGCAGATTTATCAAGCCCTTCAAGGCGATGTGGTAAGCAAAATCTTTTCCAAGCTCTCTAAATCTAATAGCGATGCCTATTGGCGTAGCAGTATGGAAGGTCACAGCCTCAAAGTAACAAAAGAAATGTTGCCGGACTTTTACAGCCTTTGTCATGAGGTGCAAGACAAATTAGGATTTACCGATAAGGTCGACTTCTATATTACCGGAGATGCCACTGTCAATGCCTTTTCTGTAGCGGCAGAGGGAGAGGATGAACCCCATATAGTGAATATCAATTCCGCCCTGTTCGACCTTATGAATACCGATGAATTACGCTTTGTAATAGGTCATGAATTGGGCCATTTAATTAATAAGGACACTGCACTCCAACGCCTTATAATGTTTGTGTTTCCGCAAACAGAGCTCATCCCGTTAACTTTAGGCTATAAAATACGCCTTCATAGTCAGCTTGCCGAACTCGTTGCCGACCGTTATGGCTATATGGCTGTGGAAAATTTGGATGTGTGTGTAACGTCGTTTTTTAAGATGGCTTCCGGACTCGACCTCGTTAAAATGAATGTCAGCATCGATGCTTTAATAGAAGATAATACAAAGCGACTGGAGTATTTCCTTAAAGATAAAGGCATTAGTGATGCTACACACCCGGTAAATCCTATACGAGTACAAGCCTTGAATTTGTTTGCTAATGCAACGTCAGCAAAGCAATTGAATGAAGGAATAGATGAACTTATTTCTATTTTATTAAAAATAGGAGACGGAGAGTTAGATACATATTTAGCGCAATTTATCGCTACTGCAGGGCTCATTTTTTCTCATGGTGATAATGATTTCAAGGAGGAAGAACTCGAGGAGATTATAACCAAATTATCAAGCTTTATTATATTCCCTCTCGATTACCTTACCGCTGTTTCAAAACAAGATGTTCCGAAATTATTCAATGAATCATTAAGTAAAATATTAGAGATTAATCCCGGATATAGAGAAGCACTTATCAAATATGTAATCAGTATAGTTATGTCGGATAGTGTTATTGAAGATGAAGAACTTGATATGGTTTATTCCTTTGGCAATCAAATAGGTTTCAGCGAAGTGGAAATAGCTACATACCTTGCCCAAGAAATACAACAATCCTTTGTGCCTGATATACTTTCAATTAGTTAGAATAATATTTATTGCTGTCCGGTAAAAATATTGTTGCCGGACAGCAATATCATTATTTAATACTGATTAACTCACTTAATCTGCAAATTTTTGCTACATTGGTAAATTGACGTTTTTTGATTTGTATGGTTTGGTCGCATGGTATAGCAATGCTTGAATCAAAACGTAATACAGCATAATAAGGTGCATTCTCTGCGCTAAATCCTAAATCTTGCAGAGCTTTTGCTGTCCAGATTTGAAAGCCTTTTTTTGTTAGTTTAAAGAGTTGAGGATTTTCTCCATTGTTATGCAGTAAAACGTACCCTAATTTTTCAAATCCTTTCTGTACAAGTAAAGACCCTTTACTATCTCCTGCGCGCAAATAACACAATCCATGTTTTAACGTTAAGTTATAATCTTATGGATGAATATGATTAATAAGTACTGTAGTTTCTTCTGTTGTTTCGCACATTTTTTTAAGTAACTTATTTGCTTCTGTAGGGTCATCTAATAATAAACGACGACGTTTGCTTAACTGTATGAAATTTTCGTCTTGCTCAATTCCTATGAATTTTCTTCCAAGTAAATTGGCTGCAATACCTGTTGTGCTACTTCCGGCAAAAGGATCAAGAATTACATCTCCTTCATTTGTTGAAGCTAAAATAATTCTATATAGCAGACGAAGCGTTTTTTGCGTAGGATGTTTTCCACAAGTTTTTTCCCATACACCAACAGCCGGTATCCGCCATACATCGGTCATCTGAGTGCCTCCATTAAGTTGTTTCATAGTTTCATAATTAAATTTATGAGTTTTTTTTTCGTGTTTGCGCGCCCAAATAATCAATTCTGTTGAAAAATTAAAATATCGGCAAGAAAGGTTTGGGGGCGGATCTGTTTTTTGCCATGTTATAACATTGAGTATTTTATATCCTAATTCTTGTAGGCATCTTTGTACAACGAAAATATTATGGTGTGTGCCGGAAATCCATATAGTTCCATTATCCTTTAGTTTATTACGACAAAGAGATAACCATTGGCGATTGAATTGATAAATAGTATCGGGTGTCCCTCCTTTATCCCATTCTCCTTTATCTACACAAACCTGTTTGCCACTTTGTACAGATATTCCGCCATTGCTTAATAAATAAAGGAGAATCTTATGAAAAAATTTTTTGTATTTATAAGTGTATTGGTATTTGTATTAACATTATTTATTGGTTGTCCACCACATACCTAATCCTCCTAAACCACTGGTAAATGATACAATAAAATACATCGGATACTATTATTGATAGTCTTTTTAATTATGTGTCAGAAGCTTATTTAAGGAATTATTTTCCATTTGAAATAGGTGCTAAACTCTACTATTACAGTAATATAAATGGAGTTGATGATACTCTTTGTTTTACTGTGACTGATAAGTCTTTATCTCAAGAATTTACTCCTTGGTCTGATATTATTTCAAAAGAGAATAATACAGAAAAGAATAGTTCGGAAGATGACGAAAATGAGTTTGGTGATAAAGATAAATTCGAACATCTAATATATGCTTGTAGGTTGGAGTCTGATACTGTTTCTTTTTCATTCTATTTTGATATTTTGACTTCTGTATCAATTATTGATACTAGTATTTATTCAGGTTATTATTTCGGGTATTATACTCCTACTCAAATATCCGGAGCTACTCAAAATTGTGTTTGTTCAACTAAAGAAACCGTACTATATTGTTGTTTTAGTTCAAAAATTCAGCTTTATAAAAAAGCTGTATTATATGCTGAAATAGTCAACGGAAAGGGTATTGTTAAATTTATTGATAATCGTGGTAATTATTGGCGGTTCATAGATTATAAAGAATAAAATATGATTTACATTACTGCTATTTCTGATGAAATTTCTATAATTCAATAAAAAAGGAGGCTGAAAGATCAGCCTCCTTTTTTTATTCCACTAATGTCCATATTTTGCCAGTTTCGTCTACAAATTTATATATCCCTTTACCGACAATGTACTGCATTAAGAATTCCCCATCTATGTAAAAATCTCTTTGCCGTGGGCAAACAGTTTCTTGTATATTGTCAATATTATCTTGCATTATAAAAATTTCGTAATCTTTGTTGTTTACCAATGCCGCCCAATTATACCATATACTTTTCTCCGGTTGATAAATATACGCTTCAAAATATAGATAGTATTCAATATGAAAATATTCATTTTCTAAACTATAGCCACCCATCAATATATCTCTACAATATGCGTAATATGACGAAGTATCCTCTAAAATTATTTTTGTTACATCTATTTGTCGTGTGTAGTAGTATGTTTTATCTAGCCAACCTGGAGCTATATCCGCTTTGTAATATAGAGTAATAGTATCTGTGCCGGAGTAATATTTTAGTTCCTTGTCTATTGTATCTCCCAATAGAGAATCCAGATATGAAATAGGAATATAGTTGAAAATGCTATCAGATTTACGGATACTATCTTCCATTGCATAGCACAAACTATCTTTTCCTAATTCGTCAAGGCCTGTACTATCATTATTGTTAGGTGTATTTTGATTATTGTTATCTGAATTTACCGGAGGATTTTCTGTCGGGCAACCGGTTAAAAATATTGTAAGGATAAAACCTATTAAAAAAATTCGTGTTTTCATAAGGGTAAAATTTTTAATGTTTAACAATTATTTTATATGAATAAAATTGAGTTTTATTGAACATAGTTACTATGTATATACCTTCAGGTAAATTATCTGTAGTGAAATTTAGGATTGTATTGTATTCGAATAATATTTTTCCTTGTAAATCTCTGATAATTATTTTGTTTACATCTTTAATATCATTAATTGAAGAGATTCCTTCATACTTATTTTCTTCCGAAATTTGATTATTAGTTGGTGTATAATATGTAGGGTTATTTCCACCATATAATAGTAATGAAGGGTCTCCAAAAATAGAATATTTTTCAACTTGACGTAATCTGTCATCATTATTACCTATTGTTTTAGAATAGAAATTTCCTAAACCAATTTGAATTGATTTACTTATATTTTTGTATATATCAGGTGATATTTTGTCAAATATTAAAAGAGCAAGTTCTTTATTAAAATTCGAATATGTTCTTGAAGCTGCACCATAATGTAATACTCCACCAGCATTTGGAGTAGTGAGCCAAGTTCTACCATAGCAATATTTATTTTTGTTATCACTATTGATAATAAGATTATGTGTATTGCAAGCAAATGACATTGCTACTGGAGGAATAATTGAATAATAGTAATTTTTAATATTGTCAGATCTTAGAAGAATAGGGTCCCCAATAATTTTTTTCCCTCCATGTCCGGCATAAACAAATAACCACAAGTCTGTTAGCATGTGCTGTTTTAGTTCATTTCTAATTTTTATGCTATCATTTATGTAGTTTCTTCCGTCATAAATATTAATATTTAAAAAATTATTATAATTCATTCTGCTACTTATTGATTTTATCATGTTAAATTTATCAGAATTATATGATGTTTCATTGCTTGTACCTGATAACAACATTGTTTTTAAAAGGTCTTGATTATTTGGAACATTATTTTCAAATGCTATGGTTTTCTTTATACATTCTTGTAATTCAATGACATTATCAACCGGCCATCTACCAACTAATATTTCAGGATAAAAATTATCTTCTTGTCTAACATTATTGTCCTCTAAACACGAATAGTATATATCAGTATAATAATTTTCTCCCTGACCAACGAAGGTATATGATGGAGGTATTATAGAATAATCATCTACTATCAATAAATAGTGTGGTGTATTATTGTAGCTATTAGAGTGCAATCTCATCATCAAATAGTCACGTAATGTTGTATTAGTTATAGATGGGTCTGCGATAAGACTCTGAATTTCATATATAGAACGAACTTCGACGTTAAGATTTTTATTCATCTTATAATCCGCAAATTCTAATAGTGGTTGTCTAAATTCATCTTTACTATACACAATTAGCATTTTTTCTTTGTATGTTGGATCATATGGTAATACTATTCTGTCATTCCAAAAGTTTACATCAACCACTTTTTTTGCATCTATTAATTCAAATAATGATATGTCTGATAATCTTTTATTTTTTAATTTAATTTTGAATGATATTGATGATGCTATACGAATTACATGTTCAGATGGATTATATTGTATAGGGAATATGTTAAGATTTAATATTGTTGCATTTCTGATTTTATTTTTAGTTTTTATCTCGTAATAATTATTAAGTGAGTTTTGCTGTGTATAGTATTCTGTATTAAAAGCAAATGTACTATTTGTATTTTCATACCAATCTTGATAAGGCAAATAATTATTATTTATTACATAATCTGTATATTCTACTTCAAAATCTTCAATTGATACCGTAGTTTTATACATATCACTCGGTACTAATAACGAGATATTTTTAAATGGTAATTGAGGAAATCCAACATTGGAAATAGTAGAATAATTATTATCATCACGTATGCTAACGTTAGTAAAATGTTGATAATTTAGAACAACATTTTCTAATATTATTTTGGATGTATCAATAGAATGTTGAATTTCGTAATAGGTTTCGTAAGAATGTACAATTAATGATTGATTAATTGTATCATAGAAATTAATTTCCTGGTTATAAATGTCGCCAATTTTTGATGATAATGATTGCTGTGAAATAGCAATGCAAGTTGTCGATAAACAACATATTAAAGTTATTAATATTTTCATAAGCGTGTATTTATTAGTTAGTAATTAATATTGTATTTAATTGTTCGTTGCAAAGTTATGTATAATTTTTTAATGATGCAAATAATTTAGAGGGAAAAATTTAATAATATTATTTTTAATTTTATTTTAGTTATGAATTATGATTTCAGTAATTTCCGGAGTAGCTCCAATGCGCAGTGGTAATGTGCCTCCCAAGCCTATATTGACATATAATTGTTGATTACCTTCAATGTATAGTCCGTCGCATTCCGGATAAAAGAGTTTTGCCGGTGTGATACCAAAAAATCTTACTTGCATTGCATGAGTATGTCCGCTTAATGTTAATGGTATATCGGTTTGATTTACTATATCATTTTTCCAATAACTCGGGTCGTGAGTGAGTAAAATTTTAAACATTCCTTCCGTGCCTTGTGTAGTTTTCAGCAAATCAGCTCTTTGTACCACATTCAGTACTCCTACGCTTTGATTTTCCGTGCCTAATATGGCTATACTGTCATTCCCTTTATGGATTATTTTGTTCTCATTTATCAGTAGGTTCCAACCTAATTCTTCTCGCTCGTATTTTATTACCTGCTCTACCGCCCACCATCTTTCATTTTCGCTTAATTTGTGATTATATGGTATGTAATCGTGATTTCCCATAACACTATATATTCCGTCTTTTGCATGCAAACTACTTAATATCGTTTTAAATGGTTTTATTTCTTCTGCCGAAGTAGATACAAGGTCTCCGGTAAAACATATTATATCCGGGTCTAATGCGTTAATTTCTTTTACAATTTTATTTAATTTCTTTTCATGACCTCCCCAACCGTTTAGGTGTAAATCTGAAATATGAACTATACGGTAGCCATCGAATCCGGCCGGTAAGTTCGCCAATTTTATCTCTTGTTTTTTTATTTCATATCGAAATCTGCCAATTGTATTGCCGTATATTACCAGAATTATCCATGCAAAAACCAATATAATAGCCGTGTATCCAAATGGTTTATATGTAATATTATAGTGGGCTATTAATCCTATTACTTTTAATATTATCCAAATTATATGCGGAAGTAATGCCAATAATCCTCCTATTATGATTATGGCAGATATGATGAAATATAAGTTAGTCATATAGTTTATTATTTTTAACTCTTTCATTATCAATATGTTATTAGTATAAGCATGCTATTCGTTATTATGCTTCTTCTCAATACAAAGATACTATTTTTTTCTTACATTATTCAGTTCTCTTATAACATGACATTTTTGTTAAATTTTACAAATTTATTTTCAGAGGATTGTTAAAGTTTAATTAACTATTTTTTTTTTTTTAAAATTAGGTGCTAAATAAAAAAATATTACTAACTTTGCCCACTGGAAATATTAATCACGATTATTTCACCATCTTCTATTGAGATTTTTCTATTTTAGTGGGTGATTGCTTAAGATTTAATATTTAAGGCCATTATTTTTTGAGGCGATAAATTTGGCCTTCTTTTGTATAAATTTAATATTTCTACTTATTTATTTGTTGATATTATTTTTTAAATTGTTTAATTTAATTTTACGCTTATGAAAAAAAGATTTACATTCTTTTTGTTGGGTGTATTGTTCCTAATTATTCCGTGGCAATATACTAATGCCCAGAATTCAGTTTATCTGGAAGAGGGCTTTGAAGGTGTAACAGGTGTGCCTACCGGATGGGATGTTTCCGAAGGTACTTGGAATAGCAGTCCATGGGGATTGTACTCCGGTACTTATGGGGTAATTCCGTATTCCGGTTCGAACTGTATGGTTTTCGATTCTTATTACAATGCGTCGAATACTTATAGTGCTCTGAAAACGGCAAGTGTTACTATACCTTCTTCTGCATCAGACGTTAATTTGTCGTTCTGGTGTATGAATTATCAAGGTGGAGATTTCAGCGTGTACGTTTCTACTGATGGAGGTGCTACATACACTAATAACTTGTTGGAATCGAACATCGTCGGAGTTACTGAGTGGACTAGAAAAGTTTATTCTTTAAATGCTTTTATCGGTCAAACAATCAATGTGGTGTTCAAAGCTACAAGTAACTGGGGTGCTTCTCCTTCTTATTATTGCTCAATGTACATCGACGATGTAAAAATCTATGATGTGCCGTCTTGTGCTCGTCCAATTAACGTAATGGCTTATTCTGCTACTCAAACGGATATTAGCTTGATTTGGGATTTGGATAACGAAGGCGATAGTACTTCTACTTTTATTGTGAATGTTAAAGATGATAATGGTAATGTTGTTAGTAACGATACTGCTGTGATGACTACTTCTTTTATGGGGCATACTATCTCTGGTCTGTCTCCTAATACTCATTACAATGTTACCGTTAAATCCGACTGTTCGGCAAATTCTCGCGGTTATTCCGCAATTTCCGAAGTTGTTGGGTTTACTACCCTTTGTTCTCATTCACAACTTCCTTATACTAATAATTTTGATAACGAAACAACGATTCCAAGTTGTTGGGTTGTCAATTCTCCTACTACTTCTACAACCGTTAATTCTACTATTAAAAATGGTTCTTCAGGAAAGTCTTTCTGCTTACAAGCTACTGAAAATTCTTCTTGTATTGTATCTACCGGTCAATTTAATCATGCCGCCAATGATATACAAATCGATTTTAATGTTACTGCCTATGCCGATAAGACTCCGTTCGTAATTGGATTGATTTCAGATCCTTATGATATTAGTACATTCGAGCCTCTCTTTAATTTGCAGGTTAAAACCGGAATGGAGTGGAAAAATGTTCGTGTAAACACACATCTTTCTTCACGTGGTAATGCTACAGGTGCAAGTGTCGCCATTCAATTACCTTCCGGCAACAATAATGTATTATATATAGATGATTTGAGTATTACCTCAATACCGTCTTGTGTGCGTCCGGAAGATGTAGTTGCTACTGCTCTTGATTCTGTTTCCATTTCCGTGCAATGGGATGCAGCCGGTAATACTGCTACTAATTTCCAAGTTGAGTTGACTAATTTAACTGATACTTCAGTTGTCGTTAATAACTTCACTTCAAATCCTCTTACTATCGGTAACTTGAGTGCTAATAACTCATATCAAGTAAGAGTTCGTGCTATTTGTAGTGCAACTGATACTTCCGAGTGGAGCTTGCCTGTTGAGGTCACTACCCTTTGCGGGGCTTATCAGGTTCCGTTCTATGAGGACTTTGAGGGCTTGTCTTCTCTGCCAACTTGCTGGTCTACTTATTGTTCGTATGAGGGTAGTGCCGGATATGGTAATGTTTCTGACGGATGGCAGTTATACCAATCCACCTATGCCGGTAATTCTAATGTACATCAGGGTAGCGGTTGTTTAACTTCTCCTGACTCTAAAGCAGGTACTCGTTATGTGCTTAAGTTACCTCCTATCAATATCCCTCAAACCGGAGATTACGAACTTAATTTCTGGATGAGACGTGAAGAAAGCGAAACTAACAGAGAAAACATTACTATTTATATTAATAATGTTCCTTCTTTGGAAGGCGCAACAAAAATAGATTCTATTGAGCGTAATTTACGCGCTTATCCTTCTGAAAATGGTGGTTCTGCTTATTATGAGTATTTCTATCCTATTACTATGCGTGGTATAGTTTATATTATTATTGAATCACAACACCAATATGTAGGCCCGATATATTTGGATGACATTTCCGTAGAGCCTAAACGTGCTTGTAGAAATGCAGTAAATAATATAAATTATGTGGCAGATGTAGATAATAATACTGTAAGATTGAGCTGGAAAACCAGGTCTGAAGAGACTTCTTGGTTAGTGAAAGCATCAGTTTATAATCAAACTACTTTAGTTTGTGAAGAGTCGGTTGCAGTTAATGATACGGCTTATACTTTCGATTTCTCACAATACTTTACATCAGCTACCACTTATGATATAGATTTCTCAGTAAGAGCTCTCTGTGCAAATGGTGATACTGCTGCAGCTACTACAAAAAGCATCAGTTTATCTACACCTTGTGATGTATTCACTTTACCACTTACCGAGGGTTTTGAAGATACTACTTTCCCTCCTCTTTGTTGGACAGCTCTTACAGACCCTAATTCCGCTACTCCAGGTAATACATGGTATAGGAATTCGTATTATGTAGCTAATGGTACCGGTTCTGCATGTTTTAATGATGCATCAGACCCAACAATAGGATTTTTATCTACTCCTATATTTAATTTGGAATCGGGTACTCATTACTCTTTCTCTATTAATATACGTCGTACTAATAGCTATACAAGTAAGTTGTATGAAGGTGTATCTATTTGGTTGAGCCCTGTACAAGGCGATACGACAAATGCTACCAAACTTGGTTTTATCCCACGTGTGTATAACTTGACACCTGTGGCAGCTTCTACCGGTTTCTCTAACTATAGTTGGACAATTTCTCCGGAAACAACCGGTAATTATTGCTTCATTATCCAAGCAAGACAACAGAATGGAGAACCTAACTATGTTGATGATGTACAAATTCGTCAGCTTTCAAGTTGTTTGCCTCTTGGTACCGACCAATTAACCATCAGTCCATTATTTAACACTGCAAATGTCAAGGTAAATAATATTAATAAAGAGATTGAATATGTAGTTTGTAGTGCGGAGGATGTAGTGGAAGATTCTATCAACGCTTCCGATGTACTGACAAGAAAAATGATTTCGGCTACCGATAGTACTTTCGAAATTACAGGATTGAATACAAATACAACTTATAACTTATATGTTCGTATTATTTGTAATGATACTACAAATGAAATTTCCGATTGGACGGGTCCTTTCTCATTTGTAACTCTTTGTGAGGCTCCTGTTATTGCCGACGATGTTCAATTCTTTGACTCTTTCGAAGATATGGAATCTTCTTCTGTTATAACATCTTCTAATACATGTTATAATATCAACGCTGATAACTATGTTTATGTAAAAGGTTCTATAGGTGATTATTTAACTTCTTCCGGTACTACTTGTGTTCCGTTTGATGGAAATCAACAACTTGCAGTATATTATGGTGTTAGTGGTAAAATCAGTCGCCCTATGTATTTGTATGCCGGTCGTAATTACGAGTCAATGATTTATTCTCGTATGAATGCTACATTACTTTACGATCAATCGGAAATGGCTCTGTTCTATGCTCCTATGGGTGTAGATACCGCTATCTATTCTGTAAAGAATTTGCCAGCAAATAGTGGTGAATGGACTAAATTTGCCGGTTACTTTACCGTTCCTGTTGATGGCTATTACAATGTTGGTTTTGAGTTTACTCAAAAGTCTACATATGGTAGCTATATGGCATTTGACTATTTCCGCGTCCGTGAAGTGGCTTGTATCCCTCCTACAAATGTGGAAGTACTTGGTATCTCTTCTAATTCCGTTACTGTACAACTTACGAGCAATTCTACTCAATGGGAAGTACGCGTTTGCACGGAGAAACCGGCAGATACGGATAACGACCCTGTATACGTTATTGCCGATACTATTACAAGCAATCAATTTGTAATTAATGGCTTGAGCCAAAATACCGACTATTTCTTAATAGTACGCTCTAATTGTAGTGGCACTTATAGTGATTGGTCAAGACCAGTACAATTTACTACCGACTGCTTGCCTTTTAGCGTCCCTTATTCTACTTCATTTGAGACTGATATCGACGTTCGTTGCTGGCGTCAAGGTGGTTCTCAAGGTATTCTCGAAAGGTCTGTTGCTAAAAAGAAATTCGGCGCTGCTTCAGCTTTGGTTAAACAAGCCGACTTGATTTCTCCTCAATTGATTGTCGACTCTCTTACAGGATATATGATTAGCGGTTGGGTTTATACTGCACAACCTACAACTATCGGTGTGGGTGTACAAACCGACCCTAACGATGTGTCTACTTATGCATTCGTAGATTCTATCGTCGTTCCTAATAATAATGTGTGGATGGAATTCACTGTTTACCTTGATGAATTTACTTCAGCTAATGAAGAATACGAAGATTTGATGGATGCAAAATATATCGTTTTATCTTGCAACGGTGAATTCAACTATTATTTCGATGAACTTATTATTTCTACTCCTCCTACATGTCTCAAACCTACTTCTGTTGCGGCAGATGTAATTGATGCTTATAGCGCACAAGTAGACTTCCAAACTTCCGGTACCGAATCTCAATGGCTTATCACTGCATTTAAAGTGTTAAATAATAGTTCGGTTGCTGTAAAAGATACTCTTGTTACTGCTACTTCTGTTGTAGTAGGCGGATTGGAGCCTATCTCAAGTTACTATTTCACGGCAAGAGCTATATGTTCGGCAAAGGATACTTCATTTATGTCGTATAGTAATACTATTAATACTCCTTGTGCTCCAATGATACTCCCTCATAGTGCGAATTTGGCTAACGGTGTGCCTCAATGCTGGAATTTGACGGCTACTCCTAATTCATCTCTCACTTGGTATTATTACAGTTATTATGGCTATATTCATTCAAATACGTCATACTCTTCTTCTTTTGCCGATACCGCTTATGTTGTTTCTCCGGAATTTAACTTAAGATCTAATAATGGTGTTATTGTTAAAATAGATGGATATCAAGATAATGTGACGGATTCTATTAATACATATCTCAGATATACTTTGGATGGTGGTGCTACTTATACCAGAGTAGATGAAAGCTGCTTGTTTAAAGGTACAAGAGGAGTTAAAGAGTTGACTATCTCTAATGTTGGTCCTGGTGTTATTCAATTTGAAATCGTAGCACAAAATCATATATCTTCCGTATACAGATATCTTTATGGTGTCGAAATAGAAGAAATTGATAATTGTGTTCGCCCTCAAACAGTCTCTTTCGTAACTACTATTGATACTACTTTTGTAACTATTACGGATACTGCTTCCGACCATACTCAATGGGATTATTGTTATGATGTGGTAGACTTCAATCCTAATACCGTTTCTTATACTTCCGTAAATGATAAATATATCAAACTTACAGGATTACAAGCTCATACGGAATATGTAATGTATGTTCGTTCTAATTGCGGTAGCGAAGTATCTTCTTGGGTAAAATATACATTCCTCACTCCTTGTGATGTAGTTACATTGCCTTATTTCGAAGGTTTTGAAAATCTGAATGTTAAATCCGATATCTTGAATGATTGTTATACATTCTATTCCGAAAATCCTTCTAATAGAAATTGTTTGGGTTCTGATTATCCTGGCTTTAGTTTGGTAACAGACTCTTATTCTAAGTATAAATCCACTGCAAGTTCAAGAGGTATAATGTGGATGTCTTCTTCTACATATTATATGTATCTCTATTTGCCACAATTTGAATTGCCGGTTAATAGTACAGTACTTACCTTCAAGTATGTAAATGAAAGTACCTATGCTTCCAACTCAAATTTCGTTGTCGGTTTAATGTTGCCGGATAACGAAAATTCATTTACTGCGGTTTATACTTGCCCTATCGAAGCTACAAGTATGGAGAATAATGAAGTTACAGTAGACTTCACTCAATTGCCTGCTGGTGATTATAGCAATTATCGTATCGCATTCCGCTATGGTATTAATGGCCAAAATATGTGGGCTGCTATCGATGATATCTCCGTTGTATCCAAAGTCAAATGTTATGAAGCTCCGGTTGTTGAGTTTAATAACCTTGATAATAATTCCGTTTGGTTTAATGTCGACTATTATGCCGATTCATTGAAAGTTGCTTACGGAACTACCGGTACTGATGTGGAAAATTGTACTGCTTTCTATACTAACGATCATGATATTACTATCTCTGAATTGACAGAAGGAACTACATATGACGTATATGTAACTACTGTATGTGCCGGTATCGAGTCTGCTTGGGTAGGTCCTATGACTGTAACTACCGAATGTAATCCTATTGCTATTTCAATGGAAAATCCTTGGGTAGAGAATTTCGACAATACCGATATCAGTGTTCGCTTCCCTGATTGTATGGCACAACTCATCACTAGCGAGTCTTCTGGTATTGTATATCCTATCGTAGTAGATACTACCGTTATTACATCTCCTTCTGCTTTAGCTATGAAAGGTAATAATATGGTAGCTCTTCCAAGATTCACGGATGCTCTTACAAGTTATACTTTATCATTATATGCCCGCGGTTCCGGTAATATTATCGTTGGTGCTGTTAATGGTGTTGATGCTTCAAGCTTCTCTACAATAACTACCATTAATTTAGTTAGCGGTATAAACCGTTATGATGTAGATTTGTCAATGTATCAATTCAGCGGAAATCGTATTGCTTTGCAAACTACAGGAGCTTCCGTATCTTTGTTTATCGACAGTCTTACCATTTCAAACCGCCCTACTTGTTTCGCTCCGCGTTTTGTATCTACAATAGTTGTTGCCGACGTTACAGCTGAGGTAGCTTGTACACTTTCTCCTATTACCGAAAGCTATCAATATTACATCTTATCAGGTAGCGATACGTTACAAAATGTTACTGTAAATGGTACCACAAATAGAGTTAATATCGAAAATCTTACAGCTAGCACAGCTTATGAGTTCGGTATACGTACTACATGTAGTGATGGCGTAACTTCCGATTGGACAACGATTACATTCACTACTATCAATTCGTTGGTAAGAGCTCCATTCTCTTTCGATTTTGAAAGTACACAAGATAATGCTTTATTTAACTTCAAGAATGATGCTTATAACTTCTTCGTTATCGGCTCAGACGCAAATGGTGTTTATGAAGGTTCTAATGCATTATATATCTCTAACAACTCTTCTACCAAGGCGTATGAATACTTCAATGATCAAACGCAAAAAACTTACGTTACATTACCTGTTTATTTAAGTGCGGGTTCTTACACCGTATCTTATAAGTGGAAATCAGAAGGTGAAGTTAACTACGATTATGCTCGAGTATTCTTAGCCCCTTATAATACAGTTATAAATGCAGGTTCTGCTATTTCAGATCTCGGTTATTCTTATTCTCCGGATAATTTCATTATGTTGGACGGTAATACACAATTAGCCGGATCCGGCAATTGGAACACTCAAATTTCTGACTTTGTAATAGAAGAGCCTATAACAGCTCAATTCGTTGTTTCTTGGTTTAATGACGGTTCTTGGGGTAATAATCCTCCGATTGCCATCGATAACTTAGTATTCAGTAAATTCGATTGTGTAGATAAGATTGATTCTGTTGTTATCTCTGCATTGAGTGTTAATTCCTTCAAATTAAATGTTTATAATAATGCAGCATTGCATGATTCTATCCACTACTTCATTACTGATGCAGAAACCGGAACCGTAATTATTTCGGACACTGTATCTGTAGCTTCTAATGTTGTTATTGATATCACCGGTCTTAGTGAAAATACTGCTTACATTTATGAAGTTGGAGGATTCTGTGATGCCGGAAATTCCGCTTATATCACAGGTAAATTAACTACTAAATGTAGTCCGATTATTATTAATCAATCATCTTCTTATTCAGAAGATTTTGAGACGTTCTCTTATTCTATTCCATTCGAAGATGCCGATCCTTGTTGGGATGTTGTAAATAACAGTAGTACTTACAATTATGGTGATTTGGGTGTAATTAGTCCGAATAATACAAATGTTTCTGCTTACGAAGGTCAAAAAGCTATTACTATCCAGGAAAACAGAAATGTAACCATAATTCGTCAAGCTAATATAGAAAGTGGGGATTATCAATTTATGTTATTTGCCAATTCAAATACTCCTAATGGTAAAGTATCTCTTCTCATCCGTCAGTTAGGCGCTACTACTTGGGATACTTTGACAACGCAAGTGGTTAATAATTCTTATGAGCCGATAGTTGCTAAAGTTACTTTAATCGGTGATACTCATGAATTGGGTATAAATATAAATACTAAATCTTGCGTATATGGCGATGTTATGATTGATAATATATCATTCGGTTCTGTAAGCGTTTATGTTCCTTCTAATCTGAATGTAACAAATATCACATCTAATACTGCTGATGTTTCTTGGTCTGCTATTTCCGATACTCATAGATTGCAACTTGTAAGCGGTACAGCTACTATGCTTGATACTGTACTTACTTCAGGTGTATCTAATCTTACTTTGGCAGGTCTTAATCCTAATACCGATTATACCGTTAAAGTTAATGCTATTGCTGCTGACGGTGTCACTGCTTCTATTGTAATAAGTAAAGACTTCTCTACGCTCTGTACTCCATTCGTTTCTTACAGAAATGATTTCGAACAAGAAGTGGCTCAAACTCGCCCTGATTGCTGGTCATTCGAAGCTTATAAATATTCCGGTGATGCTTTTGACTTGAATGACGACCCTACAAATACTTATCCTCATTGGACAATATTCGAGAAAGATGGTAATAAAGTTTTGGCTATTTATCCTTATATGGTATCTTCTAATGCCCAAAGTTATATCTATTCTCCTACGATTGCTGTGGGTGATGGTATGAAATTATCTTTCAAGTATTTGAATCAACGTGTTAATGCCGATTCCTTAGTAGTTTATATTATAAGTAATGATGTGCAATCCGCTCCTATCCTTACTGTTTACAATTTGGCTAATGCCGGTTCTTGGACCGATTTTAGTTACGATTTAAGCGAATATGTAGGTTCTAATATCAGAGTTAAATTCCGTCACCGTAGTAGCTATAATGGATGGAATGAATATATTGCAATTGATGACTTCAAAGTAAGTTGTGAAATTCCAGGTGATACTATCGATGCAGTTACTTGTGCCAACGAATCTTATGTCGGTAATGGATTTAATATTTCTGCTTCTCAACTCTTTGTAGGTCAAACTACTACATTTACTCGTACTCAACTCGGTTTGAACGGAGCTTGCGATACATTAGTAACCCTTAACGTTTATGTACAACCGGCTCAAACGATATTTATCAGTGATACTATTTGTGAAGGTGATGTATATAACAATGGTAGATTTGCTAACCTTACTACCACAGGTAGATATCAACAAGTATATCAATCTTATGCCGGATGCGATAGTATAGTATATCTCAATCTTACAGTTATACCTGCTTATTATTCAGAAACCGTTAACCTCTGTGAGGGTGATACTTATAATTTCGCAGGTCAAACTATCACTTCTGCCGGTGTTTATACCGATACTATCGCTCGTGCAAATGGTTGCGACTCTATCGTTACTCTCACTGTTAATTACTCTGCTAAGTATTACGAAGAGAGTGCTTACTTCTGTGAGGGCACTTCTTACTACTGGAATGGAGTTCCGTATAATACACCTGGTAGACACGAAAATAGATTGACCAACTCTTATGGTTGCGACTCTATCTTGGTTCTTAACCTTGAAATGATACCGACAAATGTTTATCAATCTATCGAGCTCTGTGAGGGTCAGACTTACGACTTCTTCGGTACTACTATCACTGAGGCCGGCACATATACTCATACTCTCGCTAATAGCCTCGGTTGCGACTCTATCATCAACATCACTATTACTAAAGTTGAGGCTCCTATTAATAGAGTATCCGACTATGTATGTGAAGGAAAAGAGTATTACGGTTACGGCTTTACTCTTAATGATATAGTAAGCGACACTGTTGTAACTCGTACCGTTAAGACGTTAGATGGTTGTGACTCTATCGTAGAGCTGACTCTCGATTTCATCCCTACCGTTCGCGTAGCAATTACTGCAACTATTAATGAAGGAGAGACATACGAGTTCGGAGGTAACTCACTCACTCAAGCAGGTGAATATGAAAATACATTCCACACTGCATTGGGTTGTGACTCCGTAGTAACTCTTACACTTAATGTAACTACCCCTGTAGATAATGCTTACGCATTGCCGATTGTAGTTGCTCCAAACCCAGTATACGGTGGACAAAGTACATTTGTAAACCGTGAATGGACAGTCGAAGAGCAAACCGGCATGCGCGTAGAAGTACTCAACTCAGTAGGTCAAGTGGTGGATGTATTCACTCCAACAACCTTACCTATCGAAGTAGGTGGCATCTACACAAGTGGCGTATACTACATCCGCGTTACTACCGGTACCGGCGATATTTATCTCGGTCGTTTAGTAGTAAGGTAATATAGGTTTCTTTGAAATCGTTTAGTTTAAAACACTAAATAACTATGTTGCACTGCAAGTCCTTCTTGCAGTGCAATTTTTTTATTCTTTGTTCATATATAACGACCTTAAAAGTGGCACAGATATATTTATTTTTGTCCTTATCCGTTCTTCAAATTTTGTCACTAATTTTGCACTTACTTGTTGAGAGTAGATTATATTGTTGATATGTTGTTAGTATTGCTTTTTTTGCTTACCTTTGTATCCGATTAAACTATACTATATTGTTGTTGTCTATTCTTTATAAACAAAATTATTTAGATATGAATAAAAGATTATTATTTGCCTTTTGTACGATACTCTTTACCATTTTTTACCTGAGTGCCGATAATGTCAATCCTCTTGGTGATACAGATAGTAAGATGAAATACAAATTCTCTATCCCTAAAGAGATTATGTATGATTATCAAACAGGTAAGTTAAAAGATTTACCTCTTGATATTTTAACCAATCCTATCGACTCTATCCCTTTGAACGAAAAATTACCTGATATTCAACACGAGCAAATAGGTACTTTCGTATGGTGCTGGTTCGATAAGGGCGCCCTTAACGTTAAGCCGGTTAACAACGTGCCTTTTAAGGTCTTTGTTTGCCCGACTAATACCGGCGATGTGCTCGTTAAGGTTTTGGATAATAATGCTAATAATATACAAGATGCAGAGGTAATATATAACGGTAAAAAAATTAAATATAATCCTGAAAGCCAATCTTATTACAGTAAATATAGAAACAATAAATCTTTATATAACTCTGTAATTACTGTTGAACATGATGGTTATCTTAAAACAGTGAAAGAAGCCGGATCTTGTTTTTACTATTATAACTCGAAATATTATGTTAATGTTGAGCATAATAATTTTATTAATAGCTTTTTTACTACTGATAAGCCTATTTACCGCCCGGGAGATACCCTCCGTTGGAAGGCTGTTGTTGTAGACTTTTCCGGAAAATGGCATGATGATGATTTAACCCTTAGTACTGTATCGTACCCAAATAAAAAAATCAATTTTGGCACTGTAAAACCCAAGAATAAAGGTGTTTATTATGGCGAATTAATACTTAATGATTCGATAATGAACCATTTTAAAACCGGTAATTATTATTCTCTTTCACTTAGTTTTATCGACAAAAAAGGTGTAGATAACATTATTAAGAGTACAAACTTTTTGTATAAAGATTATGAGTTGAAATCTTTAAAAACAAAAATTAATGTCCCGGAACAGAATATTATCGGCAAAGATATTATCGTATCCTTACAAAACGGAAATAAGAAAATTGACGATAAAGTCGGGTTAGAAGTGATTACTACGGACGAGAAAGGTGATGCCGTTATGGCAGGTAGTATTAATGCAAAATATTATATCAATGCGCCACGAGTATTCAAAGCCGACTATATATGGTATCCAGATACCTCCTTTGCTATCAATGTGCCAATTAATACGAATGGCAAGACGTTTGTGCCCATAAATCTCCCTAAATTGGCTGACGGTCATTACACTATCGGCGTCTCTTTGGAGATTGCAACCGCCGATTTCGAAAAAGTCACTTCATATAGATCTTTGTCCGTAATCATTGATTCTGACATAAATAAGAGTATGACTGTGGACAACATTTTCTCTAAAGTAGAGTCTGATAAGAGTTATTTTTCCAATGAAACTTATAATGAATACCCGAGAATTATCCAACTTCATACCATAGATTCTGTGGGATTTAGTGTTAAAGATTGCGGTGTGGATTTGCTTTATGCCATTTATAAAGATGGTAAATTACTAAAAACCGAAACAGCAAGAACTATCGATTGGAGTATCCGTACAGTTAAAGACGGAAGATACGATATGGATTTGTTCTTTAAATTTGATAATGCAGTTACATACACTCGTTTGTCTTCCACTATCAATCACAGCAAATATGCTTTAGAAGTAAAAGTCGAGCAACCGGAAGTTATTGCCCCGGGAGAAAAAGCTAAAATACGTATCTCCGTTACCGACCCAAAAGGAAAACCTGTTGCCGGCGCAGATGTGCTTGCCCATGCTTATACCGATAAATTTAATACAACACCTCATGGTATCGATCCATGGAAATATAAGAAACAGAAAATAGCTCGATACTATCCTTATTTTAATTATAATCCTTCGGATAACAATCAAGTTGAAATCCGTAGTGATTTTGATGAAGAATTGTTAAAATTGTTTAAGTTAGCTTCCTCCGAATACTACGATTTCTTATATCCTGCAAAAGATAAATTCCAGTATAGCTTAGAGGATAAAAATGGTAGTCAAATCGCTCCTTTCGTGGTAAATAATGGTAGAATAGAGCCCGTAGTATATCTAACTATAGATGGTAAAGTTGTCTATATAGGTATTGCAGAAAATGAACAATCATACACTTTCCCTGTAAAACCGGGGAAACATAATATCGTAATTCATACCATTAAAGGGGATTATTATCTAAATAATATTTACGTAGAAGAGGGTAGAAAAGTGTGGGTCTCCGTACCTTATAATATCTATGAAAAAGAAGATAAAAGTGGTGATGTGTATGCTTATAAACGTAAGGAGAAGTACACTCAAAACGATATTTTGATGCTTGTGCGCTATGGTCTTTCTTTGATGAACGTACACCCTGCTGTTGGATTCCCTTATCTCTTTGCAGCCAATAATATATTGCTTTTACTGAATAGTAATTCTTCTATTAATTATTATAGTGATTACCATAACGGTTTATTCTTTGTCCCTTATACGTTTAGTAATTGCCGTTATCGCGAAATCGGTTATAATAAATCAGTAAATATTCCATTCCATAATTCTATCTGTGAGTATGAGAATTTTATAATCCCTAAAGATACTATATCATATATCAACAATTATAACAAAGCCGTTAAATCGAGTTATTCTGTCGTAATACCGTATTACAACGATACATTATTTTTTGAAAAAGATTTGAACAAATTCTGGCTTGACATTATGGATAATTATCGTAGATACACTATCATTAATAATGTGGTCTACAATAAAGCAAATGTTTATGTTGTTGAAAATGAAAGTAATGTAAGCAACAAACGTGTGATGAATTATGTGGTTGAGTTTGATGATTCTATAGCTTATTTCAAGGGGAATACAAATTTATTTCCGGTGCCTTATGACAAAAAAGTAACTATTTATTGTCTTTATCAAGGGGCGGATTATTATTCTTATAACATCACTTGTGAGCGTGGCGGTAAGATATGCATAAAATTGCCTACCGATAGTATTATCCTTCCTGCAAATGATATATCCCGTAAATTTGAAGCCGATATTCGCGAAATTATTCAAGCAAAAATTATTAACGACCGCAATAAAGATAATTTTAATTATGCCGGCTTTGAATATCCTTTTAGAGAAAAAGAAAGACAAAGTTTTTCTTTAAAAGATTATGTTGGTGGTGAAATTAAGATAAGAGGGTTAGCCTCAGTCTCTAATTACGATACTCAAAGTGATGGAAAAGAAATTGCGGTGCTAGGTTATGGCTATTCTCCAAAGGCTAAATCAACTCGTAGCTATGCCGTAAAAGAGAGTGCTGTAGCAAGTGCTTCTGGAGTAAACTTTGTTGAAGAGTCTGAAGAAGTAGCTCTAAATGATGTTGTTGCAGAAACAGCACTTAATGATGTGATTATGTTAGATGCTTCTATTGATGATTATTCGAGCGATATAACTATTCGTCAGGACTTCCGCGATGTGGCTTATTGGGTGCCTTCCGTTACGACTGATGAAAACGGAGTGGTGGAAATTGAAGTGGATTACCCGGAAGACCTTACCCGTTGGGTGGAAGAATTTGTGGTGATGAAAGGAAAATATCGTGGTAGTAAAATCTCTTATGTTACTGTGCAAAAAGATGTTGTAGCTAAATTGAGCATGCCTCGTTTCGCTATCGAAGGCGATAGTATACGCTTCGTAGGTCAGTCTGTAAATTACACTTCCGACTCTACAATGCTACTCGAACGCGCCTTCTGGATGGCAAAAAACAAGAATGTTTTAGCTAAAGAATTTTTCCCAAATGCTGCTGTAGCTCATTCTTTTGTCGACTACTTCTCTGTAAAATTACCCCTCTTGCCTAACGCTGATACCGACACTCTAAATATTACTTATACCCTTAATAATACTAATAAAATCAGTGACGGCGAAATGCGCAAACTCCCTATTCTTCCTCAAGGAATGTCTGCTATCGATGCTATGTTTACTATTGCTAAAACCGGAGATACCTCTTTCGTGTACAACCCGAATAAAGAGCACGGAAGCGTTACACTTTATGCACAAACAGATATCCTTTCTATGCTACTTGATAAAGTGAACGAAATAGCAGAATCCGATATAGACAAATGCAGTAATATTCGCCTTGCTCAGGTGCTTAAAGCTCTTGTACTGAAAAGAGAATTACTCGCTAAAAACGGAGAGAAATTTAATGAAGATAAAAAGGTAAATAAGATTATTAAAAAGCTCGAAAAGAATTGTAATGCAGGTAAATGGGGATGGTGGAATATTTCTTCATTTACTACGATGAATATTACAAATTCAGTATATGAAGCTTTAATTTATGCAAGAAAATATTATACCGTTTCTTCTCTCGAAAATAAGTATCAATCATCTTATTTGGCTGATCTACAAAAAGCAAGGGTAAATGGTGATTATTTTGCTATATTGGAATATGCCGAGCTCTTTAATACCCTTGGTTGGAAACCCGAAGCACTTGCTGCTATTAACGATATTCCGAAAGATACGCTTAAAAGCAATAACTTACTCCGTTATCAAATTATCAGTTCACAATGCGGCGAAGATGTATCGGTAACCGACTTTGATACTATTCGTAACAAAGACCTCCTTGGTGGTGAGTATTATAGCTTTAATATCTATCCTGTATGGGCTCGTTATTGGAAAGCATTTCCGCAATATAATTTCTATTTCGATATAGAGTCTACTTTATTAGTATATAAAGCCATAGAAGCTATGCCTCAAAGTGAAGAGAGAGACCGACATATCACGGCTATGCGTCGTTGGTTATTGCAGAGTAGAGAAACTCATCAGTTTTTAGGAGAATGTCTCAGTGCCGATATTCTATTTACTATTGCACCGAATTTGCTTGATAAACCTGTAGCACACAAACCGGCATCTATTATTGTGCGCTCCGGAAATAATGAATATAGGGTAAGTAAATTCCCGTATTCAGTAAATCTCGACCCGAATTATCCGATAACTATTATAAAATCAGGCGATTCTGAAGCATATATCAGTTTGTCTCAAAGATATTGGCAGAAACAAGTAGAAAAAAAAGGTGGAGATATTACTATTAACACTTATTTCAAAGGCGGTGATGAGCTAACCCTTGGAAAAGAGGCTACTCTCGTTGTGGAACTGGATTTATCCGCTGATGCCGAATACCTCCTTGTGCATGCCCCTATACCCGCAGGATGTAGCTATTCAGATTATCAACCATATAATCATAAAGTTACACATCGTGAAGATTTTGCTCATGTGGTGAATTTCTACATCGAGCATCTCAAGGCAGGTAAACATGCTTTTGAAATTAAACTCTTGCCTCGTTGGAGCGGACTTTATCATTTAAATCCTGCTTCGGCAGAACTCTATTATTATCCTGCTTTTAATGCTAATGAAGTTGGCAAAAAGGTAAAGATTGATAAATAATAAGATAGATTAACAACAATAGAAATATCCTATCTCGGAATGTATTATCTTGCGATATAGGATATTTTTGTGTATATACCCATAATTCATTATGCGTAAAAATAGACGGTAATAAATAGTGTAAATAGTTATTGCTATTCTAAAAATATTGTCTACCTTTGCATAATGTTGAAAACTAATCACTATTCCCAACTCATTTTTCTGACAATGCATAAGTTGAAACTAATAATAGGTTTACTCATCTGTCTATGTACGTTGCAAATGCAAGCGATGATTAATCGGGAAATATGGTACCAACTGGACTCTTTAATCGTTATGCCACAAGAAGATAGTATTTCTTGGACGGACTATTATACTGTATTTTTTCCGTTGTTGGTAGTATTATTTATAATTAGTCGATAACCATACCGATTACAACTCATTATTAAAAATAGCATTTATGAAGAAGTATTTATTTTACATACTATTACAGATACTCTGCATTTGTTTGCTCCCGATAAAAGGGCAATCGACTGATGCAAATGTAGTTGGATGTAAAAATCCGAACGCATCATCATATACTTCTTCATATACTTTTCGGGCTTTTTCTCCAATTGATATTCAAGCCCAAGATTTTTCTTTGTTTGCCGACAGCGGTAGTCTGAAGCACGATATCACGATAAATGTCACGCTGTTAACTACAATAAATAGCGATGCCATGCCGTCGGGAATGGAGAATGTCGGAGCGCAAAGAAGCATTATTAGATTACTTCCGAACGGTGACCATTTCAGAGATAAAAATCCCGCTTTAATATCGCTTTGTTACGACCCCGCTCTTCTTCCAACGGGATATCATCCGACAGATATTTTCACCTTTTACTACGATGAACATATAGCTGAATGGCGGAAATTGCAACGAGTGTCTGTCGACACTATTTCCTATACTATAACGTCCTATACTACACACTTTACGGATTTTGCCAATGCTGTAATTAAAGTTCCGGAGATGCCGGAAAGTAAGGTTTTTGTGCCGACATCGATGACGGACCTTCCGGAAGCAGATCCGCTGCAAGGCATTCCGATGATAGAAACACCGAGTGCCAATAATCGTGCAACGGCAGAACTTACATATCCTATCGAGCTGCCACAGGGACGACAAGGTATGCAACCGAATGTCAGTCTCCATTACTCAGGTGCTATAAACAATGGAACATTAGGCGTCGGCTGGACGTTACCCACTCCGGCTATCTCCATCGATACTCGTTGGGGCGTACCAAGATATAACCCGCAATACGAAACGGAACAATATATAGTCAACGGAGAGCCGATACTACTGCGCAATGCAAACGGCACGGCACTTTCTCTCCCTTACCAGGAAAACGACTATCAACGACGTAAAACAGGTGCAGTGCAATTCTTTGCCCGTAATACAAAAAATCAAGACCGCGTAATACGTTACGGTACTAATCCAAGCAACTACTACTGGGCAGTAACGGACCGTAACGGCATAACTACTTACTTCGGAAGAACATTTCACCCCGATAGCCTCGATAACAAATCGATAGACGAGAATAGCGTAGTGCGCACAGCAAACGGATGTATCGCCTATTGGGCTGCAACGGCAAGCGTCGACATACACGGCAATTACATCCTCTATACCAACGAGAAATATGGCAACAATATCTATGTCAAACAAATAGATTATACCGGCAATATAACTACCCACGCCCCACCCGTTTACCGTGTTCGACTGCAATACCGTGAAAGAGAAGATATTACTACAAGCGGACGCCTTGGTGTACTGCAAACAGAAAATCGACTGCTTTGCCATTTGTTAGTACAATATCTCGACCCAAATAAAAAGCATCCCGATTATACGGATAATCTTTCCGCTTATTATATCCAATATACAGAACCACAAGAGGTTACTCTCTATAAAAGCCGCTTGGCTGAAGTGGTTAAACTCGATTCCGTGCACGACCTTTTATTGGATAATATCTGCTCGATAGAACAAATAAAAAGCGGAGAAGTAGAACGGAACAAGCTGTCGGAAGAACTGTTACACAAGGTAAAAGCAGAGGGAGATGAAAAACTCTACGATGAATTACAAAAGATATTAAGTGTCCGCTACGGTAAGGAAAGTATCCCTGCAAGTACTACAAAATTTTCTTATGCCGATGTTCCATTAGCTTCAGAACTCTTTTCTACAAAAACCATACTGCCAAACACTGACGATATCGACTTACTGCAAAGCAATAATACCGGTTGGAGCATAGGAGGCACGGCAACAGTAGGTGTAGGAGGCAACGTTTTTGAAACCACACTCTCCGGCGGTGGAAATTACAGTTACAGTCGTAGCAAAGGAGAGAGTTCCACAATGCTTCTCGACCTCAATGGCGACGGCCTTACTGATATCGTTTACGAGCAAAACGGGATAATATTCTTTAAACGGCAAACAAAAAACGGCAATACTTACACCTTTGATAATCCGGTACGGGTACGAGGCTTAAATCGTCTCTCACGAGAAATAACAAACTCTCACTCATGGGGTTTGCAATTATCTCTCTGTGCTAATTTAAGTTATACAAATCCCTACACTACTTCTTATACCGACACCTATTTTACCGACATCAACGCCGATGGATTGCCAGACTTGATTGATGGAGACAATATCCTTATCAATCATTTGGTGAACGGAATCCCCACTTTTGAGATATTCAACGAAACAGAACCGCGGATAAAAGTTCATAACAGCCACTGCGGAGAAATTACTTTCGACGGCGAAGTGGACGTGCATATCGAGTGTGAAGTAAAAGAGATTCTAATCGACAGTATTTCTCTTGAAGATTATTTCGGAATAAATACTAATGTTGAAATAGGCTCGGAACCGATAAAAGATAATGAAGAAAATTATCCGGAGAAACACTATTATGACGAAAATAAAGAACAAGGAGATAATATAAACAAAAAAACCTCATACACACTCACGCCGAAAACCGAAGAGACAACAGAGACAACAGAAGCAACAAGCAATGATATATTACCTCTTTATAAAGAGACACCGGAAGAAGACTCACTTGTTTACCGCATAGAAGATGGCAAGGTTAAAGTCTATAGATTGGAATATATCTGCACGCCGACCAAAACAGACCCGATTATAGAGACCGTACAAGTGTGGGTGGCACCAAAAAACGGCACTATATCATTGACAGACAGCATAACACTCCTACAAGATACTTCTATATCTCGCACCCGCTCGCTTACTGCCGACGGCGTGGAGTATATAGTACAATTATGTAATACAATAACTGCATCAGCCGATGAAACACACCTCCATGCCGAGTCATATGCCATTATAAAACAAGGAGATATTGCCCCGAACGACTATACTCCGCATCTGTTTACAACAACACAAGAAGTTCGTCAAGGTGACATTGTAATGTTTCGACTGCGCTCTAAAACAAACAATCGTTTTGACCGAACCAAATGGCGACACAAGATACAGTATCAAGGAGAATCAACCATTTATGATTCACAAAAAGACTACGTTTGTTCCGGCAACAATCATTTCCAAGCACTCAATGGTAACAGCAGTATTATTCTTTCCATAACCGGTGCAAATGAAGATACTATCCCTGTACAACTCTCTGTAAGAAAAGCCGATAATATTACATCTGAAATCGTCATCGACACAATAATACGTCAAGAAAATATCTCCCTTCAACACACTATACCGGCGATAAAAGCCAACGACAGCATTTATATCACTTTACAGCCATTTGCAAAAACGACGGAAGAGCCACATTGGGGAGATATTCATATTACACCACACCTGCAGTATATCTCTGAATTTCCAACAGGGAATGACGAACAACTATCCGTACACGACACTATCAGCTATTACCCCGACGTACAAATAATACACAGTAGTGCCTATCCTTCAAACTCTCCTTATAGAAAATTGTTCGGTTCACTACATAAAGGTTGGGGATTTTTTGCCTATCGTAATGAAAAGAACAGTGACACGATAATAGTTGATTCATTGGTCAATACACAGCTGTTGGCAGCGGAAAGAGTACAACAAGATACGAGTGCTTACTGCCAAAATTCTGCAGCAGAGACGTTCGTGCCGGACAGTACATGGCAAACTCAATTGGATAACGCCTTTACGAAACAAGATATTTTCAATCCCCTTTCAGAAGACAATTATTGGGTGCCGATGCGAGCCGACAGTCGCACTTGGCAATGGATAGCCTATGGCGATATGGGCTGTATAGGGAACATTATTCATAGTAATGCCCGTGTACTCAGACAATTAGAGACAGTAGAGAGTGAAGAGATAGAGGAGTACGACAGCTCGTTGCCTTTTGCCAAAGGAGAAAGTCGTAAGAATAATTTCGTGCGAAAACAGAGTCGCTCCGTGCAGAATAATTTCTCTTGGGGCGCGCCGATACTTATCAATGAATTTGTTGGTTTCGGCAGTTATTCCGCCGTAGTTGACTACATGGATATGAACGGCGACTGCTATCCGGATTTCGTCGGCAAAGGCGGAATACAATACAGCACGCCGTGGGGTGGCATAGGGAAATTACTTGCAGTAGAACATTTTACACCATTTGAGAGTAGCAATACCACCGATGGAGTCTCTTTCTCCGCTTGCCCTGCAGAATTGAAAAAATTATCCGGCAACAACATCAAAGACGGAAGATACTTTATGAACGCCACTTACGGCGGGTCGGGTAGTAACGGCTATTCATCTACCAAAATCAGCTATATAGATGTTAACAACGATGGATTGCCTGACAAAGTGGACGTTGATAAGCAAACAGTTCGCTATAACCTTGGCTATCAATTTACAGAAGAATATCCGTTTACAGCTACCATCAACCAAGGATATAATATCGGAGGAAGTGTTAGTGGAAGTACCAAACCATATTCTATCGGACAAGTCAGTATCAGCGGAGGAGTCGGCGTTTCTTATTCTATCGACAATACGGAATATCAGCTTGCCGACATTAATGGCGACGGACTTCCGGATAAAATCCTTGCCGTCAACAATCAAGTAAAAGTAGCCTTCGGCAAAAACATCAGCACTGCAAATGAGGTTGTTTTTGACACATGGAAACCCCTTTCCAATATATCGAGTATTGGAAAGAACAACACGACAAATAAATCGAGCACTCTTGGTGTGACGGGAGGTTTTACCCTTTTCGGTACAGTAAAAGTCAATGTCGGCATACAAGCATCACCAATAAGCAAGTCAGTGTCAAAAGGAGAAGTCACACTTACCGACATGAATGGTGACGGGCTTTTAGATTATGTAGAAAAGGCAGGTAACCAAATATCAGTGCGTTATAACACAGCGGGAAGAGCCAATTTACTTACAGAGGTTACCAATCCTACAGGTGCTAAGATAATATTGAATTACACATTATCACCACCGACAACGGAGCATCGAGGACGCATTTGGCAGCTAACCCGCATTGAGAATATAGACTCTCTACATCCGATAGTAGCAGCACGCAGAAGCGTGATGCAGATAGAGTACGATAGTGCTTATTACGATAATTACGAAAAGACGGATTACGGCTACAGCCACGTAAGAACGATAGAAAATAATGAACGAATAAAAGATGAGTATTACCATAATCGTTCATTCTTGCAAAACGGAGAGTTAAAAGAAGACTTACTCTCTGATAATGAAGGTAATAAATATATCCGACGCCGACAAGACAAGCGATATGTGGATATAAACACAGGAACAGAGACCGACAACGTAGATAACATCTGTGAAGATGCGGATATAAGGGTGTCACGCGAAGGCTATTGGACGGAATATTATGAAAAAGAAGATGACCCTCAGATAATTACTTATTATAATGTTATGTACGACAAGTACTATAACATCATAAAATACAAGGATGAAGGAGACGTTTCCGATGCGAAAGACGACTACATCAAGGAAGTTACATATCTTTCGAATACCGCCAATAATATGGTGTCACTTCCTAAAACGGAAACGGTATTTGATGCCACAACAAACATACTTCGCAGCTCGCTTGTCAATTATAATCCATACGGCAAACCTGCTCATATACATACTCTTATCAACGACACAACAAAAACGGCAACCCACATAACCTATGATGATTACGGCAATATCATAAGCATTATATATCCAACCGATGCAAACGGAGAAAATAACTGGACGAGTTTCGATTACGATAGCATAACATATTCACAAATCATAGCTATTGATAACCCCTTCAGAGAGCGGACATTAACAGATTACGATTATCGATGGCAGAGCCCGTTACGCACTATCGACCCTGCGGGAAATACAATCCGGTATAGCTATGATTATCATGGTCGCTTGATAAAAATCACTGCACCGGAAGAGCTGAAAAAAGGAGAAGATTATACCATACGCTACACCTACAATCTTATAGGACATAATCTTAAAACGTTACCGACATATCTTCATACACATATATATAAGGAACTTTACGACCCTGATTTTGTGCAAAAAGAGGTAACTCTTTACGACAAAAGGGGTAAAATACTTCAAAAGAAACATTACAGTGAAGTAAACGGTATAGATACATGGGTAGTAGACGGTGCGGAAGATTTGGATGTTTTCGGTCGTGTAACAGCAACGGAATATCCTTTTAACGCTTTGGCGTTACCACAAATATACGAGCCTATAAATAATGTAAAAGCCATAACAAGATACGATTACGATATATTGAATCGTATAACACGACAAGTAAATGCCGATAGTAGTAAAATCCATAAGTACTATATTTTTGATACAGACCAATATGGCATAAAGCGTTTTAAGACACAGATAACGGATGAAAACGGCATTACTATTTCCACACTGACATCACCTCAGAATTGGTTGATAGAGCAAATGGCAGGAGATGGTAGTAAAACACGATTTACATACTCACCGATAGGAGAACTCTTGACAACAACCGATGCGGACGGCTATCAAACCCGGTATTCATACGATTTGATCGGTCGTGTCGTGAGCAGAATACATCCCGATGCCGGAAAGACCTTGTTGGAATACGATGGAGCGGGAAATATTATCTATAAAAGCACTGATAATCTTGCATTTTCTAACGACAAAATACAATATATTTACAAATATTCTCGTTTAATATATTGTATCCATATCATTCGGAGAATAACGTAACATATTCTTATAATTCTGCGGGACAAATATCCGTTTGCGAGGATGGTACCGGTAGTGAAGAGTATGAGTATGACGGACTTGGCAACATATCACAGACGTTTCGACGCATAGTAATACCTACGGAAAATAACGTATACGTCTTCCTTACCAACTATAAGTATGATAGTTTCGGGCGGATGCGTGAAATAATCTATCCGGATGGAGAAGCTGTTCATTATGAATACACTACGGGAGGTTTACTAAAAAGAGTAGAAGGCACTAAGCAAGGGTACCAAAATACCTATTTAAAAGATGTATTGTATGATGAACAAGGACGGAAAGAGGAGAAACTCTTTGGTAATGGAGTCCGCACACGATATTCGTATGATTCTAATCGACAATGGCTATCCACTCTATACTCCGAATTACCGGACGCGACGGTTCTGCAAGATATCAATTACAAATTTGATGAAGCGGGCAACATTCTGAGTATAAACCAGCAAGCGCCGGCGGTTAATGGCAATTTAGGTGGAGTATATGCCAATTATTACCATTACGACAAGCAATATCGGTTGATACAATCCGACGGTAACGGAGGATTTGCCTATACGTTCAAAGCAAGTTACTCGCCGTCAGGCAGGATGAGTATTAAGTCGGTGATGGCGAATAATTTGGTTGGCGACATGACCTTTGGGTACGACCTGAAGTTTTTTACTCATCAACCGCGAACGATATACGACCCGTCAGAAGGTACGATGGAGTGCTATTGGGATGCCAATGGCAATCTATCACAGATAATAGAGTGCAAATCAAACAAAGCCCGATTACATGAGTGGGACGAAGAGAACCGCTTGCGATTTGTGTTGGGCGAGATATATGCCGGTTATTACGGCTATGACGCCAAGGGTGAGAGGGTGTATAAACTCACCGGCACCAGTGGTATTGAGCAATTCAATGCAGGATATTCTTACTCCAAAGCCGTCTTTGATTGGTGTGTGATGTATCCGAATCCGTACATTGTGGTTACCCCGAAAGGGTACACCAAGCACTATTATGCCGGAGCGGAACGAATAGCGACAGTGCTTGGAGGTGGTGGTTTTGAAAATCGAAAGTATCCTGTTGTTTCGCTTGACTCACAGCACGATAAAGATATTATTAATAAGTTTAATTTAAACTATAAAGACTATGATCCGTTTAATCATGAGAAGCGGCTGAGCGACCCGCTGCCGACGGCAACAACCGATGGCAATACGCTCCCCGAGCTTGATTATCAATGCAATTCTATTGTATTGGAGCATCTTGACATACTTTCCAAGCAAGATATGTTGCTCGAAAATATCACAAAGAATTGTACTGAAAATTTCGATGAGACAGAAATTTATTTTTTTCATGGCGACCATCTTGGTTCTGCAAGTTGGATAACAGATGCCAACGGTAAGCCGACACAGTACATACATTATGCACCATACGGAGAACTTATTGATAATCAACTATTAACTAATTACGATGAACGCTACAAGTTTACGGGCAAAGAACGAGATTCCGAGTCGGGATACGACTATTTCGGAGCCCGCTATTATGCCTCTCCATTTTCTTTCTGGCTCTCTGTCGACCCTCTCACCGACAAATACCCAGCCATCTCCCCGTACGCCTACTGCACCTGGAACCCGGTAAAATATGTTGACCCCGATGGAAATTCTGTTGTTGTTGATGATGACGGAAAAATCATTAATATTTCAGATGATGATGACATTTTTATATATCATTATTCTAATTCATCTAATGAACAAAAAAATAGTGATTTAGAAAGAGTTGGATTAATGCTTGGAGGTAATGATTTTTATGAATTTCTGCAACAAAAAAACTATCCTGCTTTGGGATTATTTTATACAAATTTAAGTATGTCAGCAAAATTATCGTTTGGCATACAATATGGCACTAAAATAAATATTAATACATCCAGAAAACTCTCAATAATGGGTAATATAGCCTCTGTTGATTTATTTAAGATTTGCCTTTCTTATATTGATGGATTTACTTTTGATTATGTTGGAAAGAATAATTTATATAGTGTCTCCCAAGAATTATCTCTTGAATTTTTAATAGGGTTTAGTATTGGGCAAAATTTTACAACCAAGGGATATGATTATATTGATAATGAAAGATGGTATAATTTTATATTAAATAATTCTTTAAATAATAAATCAGATTATTGGTCTCATTCTTTGTCCATAAATTTTACAAAAGCAAAATTTTTAGGAGTTTCTGTTGATATTAACATCCCTCTAACTTATAAAAAGTAGATTGTCATGAATTGTTATTTTAAAATATTATATAATTTTTTAATGCCTATAAGTGTTGCATTAATAATGTCTTATTGTGGAGCATCATGGTGCCCAATTTTAATGATGTCTTTAGTTACATATGTAATGTGTAGAAGATTTGTTGTGGAATATCATAATGATAAATATAAAGTACTGAAAAATAATAAAAAATCAAGGAAAAGATTCATTATTATCTGGATATTAATAGTATTGGTAGTGTTTGTTTTATTGTTATTTACAAAAAATACTGAATATTATATTTATTTTCCTTTGTTTAATACGATATTATTAGTATTTATTGTTTTTGAACTGCCTATGATATTAGATTTAATACTTATTAAAAATAATGATTACAAATGTAATTTGCCAGGCGAAAAAATTATAGAAAATTATTTGAATATTATTTATAGCAAAAAGAGAAAATTAAAAATTATTTCACTGATACAAATTGTTATAGCAATTATGATGAGTGTGTTAATAAAAAAATTTCATGATAATTTTCCATATTTGATTGATGTAATTTTACAATATATAAAAATAATTCTCTGCTTATTTACTTTACTATTTAGCATATTACTTTATACAGCTTTTACTATTGTTTATAAGGAACCTGAATTTAATAAACCAATAGTATTTATACCAGATTCAAAAAATCCAATTAAGACATCAACAATGAATTGTTTATTAATAATAATATTATGTTGGGTATTAATTATAATGTGATATTATATCAATATGATGAATTTTTAATAGATTTTTTATAATATATCATGTTGTCTACTTGTTCAATATTATTAAATTTTCATATTGTACACTATGAAATTATATTGATTGAATACTTGTTTATATGATTATTAAAAAGCACCTTTGTAGAGTGTAATCCAAAAACATGAGTGGGACGAAGAGAACCGCTTGCGGTTTGTGTTGGGCGAGAAATATGCCGGTTATTACGGCTATGACGCCAAGGGTGAGAGGGTGTATAAACTCACCGGCACAAGCGGAATAGAGCAAGTCAATGCAGGATATTCTTACTCCAATGCCGTTTTTGATTGGTTTGTGGTGTATCTGAATCCGTACATTGTGGTTACCCCGAAAGGCTACACCAAGCACTATTATGCCGGATCGGAACGAATAGCGACAGTGCTTGGAGACGGTGGTTTTGAAGATCGAAAATATCCAGTTGTTTCGCTTGACTCACAGCACGATAACGATATTATTAATTCATTTTCAATAGATGTTTGTCTTTGTCTTCTTCCTCACTATGCGGGATAGACTTAGCAAGTTAGTCTCTCTTCTTGCTCGTTCGTCAGTTTTCGCCATGGAATAACACAATCAAATTTGGGTTTGCTTTTTTGGCTTATCAAAAAGGTTTTGAAAAAACATTGCCATAGCAAAATAATAATTTCTTATATAAATATTATGCGTAAAAATAGACGGTAATAAATAGTGTAAATAGTTATTGCTATTCTAAAAATATTGTCTACCTTTGCGCAACGAAAAAATGTGGAGAGATTTGGCTGCTTGCAACCACAGAAAAAAATGCTAAAAATTCCTCTTTTAGCTCTGTTTCTTAGAGCTTTAGCTTTTTCCTATACGGTCAAATTTTCTCAGAATGTTTAATTACTGTTACTTGTATTTTTGCAGGGGAATAGTCTGTTTTTTCTCCAAAATTTGGATTTAAACAGCTCTTACACATAATAAGTATCGTTTGCAAGGCGGTGCAAAAAGTGTAAGAATAATATTAAATCATTATGGGATATTTATTTACTTCTGAGTCGGTTTCAGAGGGTCACCCTGATAAAGTTGCCGACCAAATTAGTGACGCTATTCTTGATGAGTATTTGGCTTTTGACTCAACATCTAAAGTAGCGTGTGAAACTTTTGTTACTACCGGTCAGGTAGTGCTTGGTGGAGAAATCAAAAGTAAAGCCAATGTAGATGTGCAATCTATTGCCCGAAAAGTAATTAATCGAATTGGATATACAAAAGCGGAGTATATGTTTGATGGTAGCTCCTGTGGTATATTATCTGCTATTCATGAGCAATCGCATGATATTAATCAGGGTGTTGAACGAGAATGTGTCGAGAATCAAGGCGCCGGCGACCAAGGCATGATGTTTGGTTATGCCACTAATGAAACCGAAGATTTTATGCCACTTTCCGTTGCTCTCAGTCATATCCTTTTGGTGGAATTGGCTGCTATTCGTCGACAACAAGAAGTTATGACATATCTCCGTCCTGATTCAAAGAGCCAAGTAACAATAGAGTATAATGATAATGGTTATGCAGATAGAATTCATACTATTGTGCTCTCTACTCAGCACGACGAATATACCAATATTGATGGGGAAAGGGTGGAACTTACTTCAGATATTATCAAGAATGATATAAAAAAGTACTTGATCCCGCTTGTGCTTGACAAATATCCGTTTGTTCGTCAATACGTTAAAGGAGATTATAATTTACTTGTAAACCCAACCGGTAAATTTGTAATAGGAGGTCCTCACGGAGATACCGGTCTTACAGGTCGTAAGATAATAGTAGATACTTATGGCGGTAAAGGTGCCCATGGAGGTGGAGCATTCTCGGGTAAAGACCCTTCTAAAGTCGACCGTTCTGCTGCTTATGCGGCTCGTCATATAGCCAAAAACCTCGTTGCTGCTGGTGTGGCAGATGAGGTGCTTGTGCAAGTGGCTTATGCTATTGGCGTTGCTGAACCTGTGAGCCTTTATATTAACACTTATGGTAAGTCTCACGTGGCACTTTCCGATGGTGATATTGCTAAAAAAATTGCCTCTATCTTCGATATGCGCCCTTATGCTATCGAGCAGAGATTAAAATTACGTAATCCGATATACGAAGAGTCGGCTTCTTATGGCCATGTAGGGCGTACTCCACGTATCGTTACAAAGCATTTTGTGAACAAATTCCATGGAGAAAAAACGATACAAGTAGAGCTTTTTACTTGGGAGAAGTTGGATTATGTAGATATTATTAAAAAGGAATTTAATATCTAATTTTCGACGTTTAATATTTATTTTTTTTGTTGATATTAAAGAAATTATTAGTAAATAAATTTTAAATTTTAATGAAAAGTATATCGGCAGTAATAGAGTGGATTAATGTAATAGCCATCTGTATTCTCGGCGCTACTTTTATATTGCCGTCTCAATTTCAGATACCGGCATTTTATTCTTATGCCGGCACTATGGTGCTCGACTTTTTTTATAATAAAAGGTGGAAAGGGGTTAAACCATTTGATAAATATAGGTGGATATTTATCCCAATGATATTCTACTATCTTTGTATTTGGCTATGGCATCCTTTTGAAGAGAGTAATCTTCCACTATTTAAATATGTTGCAGAGAATCGTTTGCCCTTTTTGATTTTTGGTTTATTGGGTCTATTCTCAAATATTAACCCCCGCTTTAAACCACAGCAATTAGCTATATCGATGTCTGTATCAGGTATCTTAGTTACTTTTTGGATTTTGTTTTTCGGTACTGATTTGGGTTATAATATTCCTGAATCAATAAAGGATTATCAGCAGATTTTTGCAAAGTGTAGGGTGGAAAATTTTGGCTCTCATATGACGTTTAATCTGTTTTTTAATACCACTATTGTCTGTCTTATATACTGCTTATTGCATGCAAGTAGAAAGATCTGGACGGCTGTTTATACTATTCTATTAGTAATTCTTTATGCTATATTGCTTACTACAGAGGGTAGAACCGGTTTTGTTACTGCTAATGTACTGGTGTCGTTTCTTATTTGTTATAAAATATGGAAGTATAACAAATATATGCTTGCTCCGGTGGTGATGATATGCGTAATTGTAGGATTGGTGTTAGTTAATAATCAAACCAGGTTTAAACAATTCGATGTTAATACCAACGCACGACGTTTTATCTGGAAAACTGCATTACATGTTATAAAGGAGAAGCCGATATTAGGTTATGGAGTAAGTGATGGTAGAAAGGCATATGTGGATTACAGTATTACGGATTATGAGTTTTGTAATTACTATTATTGGGGTTTTGCCGAGAGTCGTCCTGAAGAAGATTTATATGTACATCATCCTCATAATATGTTGTTGAACAGCATGTTGGAGTTTGGCATTGTAGGACTTATACTATTTCTATCTATGTTTCTGTTACCATTTTTCACATTAAAAAGTGAATGTAGAGCATATGTATTGCTGTTTTGTTTCACATTCGGTATGCAAGCTATGATGGAGAGTCTCGGACAACATTTACCACCTATAATGTTTTGTTGGTTTATTTATCTTTTTATTCTTTATTATCATCTCAAAGAGTAGCCTTGATTTTTATATATCAGCCCGCCTTACTAATTTGAAGTGCGGGCTTTTTTTGTGTTTATATTTTACTTTTTAGGGTATCCTCCTCTGAATTTATTGTGTGCGGAATTGGTATATTTTGCTCATCCAAAAAATAATATTACCTTTGTAGTTTAAATTAGATATACTACGCTTTTTATGCAAGAAAAAGAACAAGATAATATTATAGATAAGGTGGTTAATACCGAATATGAATACGGATTTACTACCGATGTACATACCGATACCATTGAAATAGGTTTGTCGGAAGATGTTATTCGCTTGATTTCCAAAAAGAAAGAAGAACCTGAGTGGCTATTGGATTTCAGACTTAAAGCCTATCGCCATTGGTTGAAAATGGAACTTCCTAAGTGGGGGCATCTCGATATTCCGGAAATAGATTTTCAAGCTATATCATATTATGCCGCTCCTCAAAAGAAAAATATTCAGAGTCTTGACGAGGTAGATCCTGAAATTATTGATACTTTTAATAAACTTGGTATCCCTCTTGAAGAACAAAAAGCCCTTAGTGGCATTGCCGTGGATGCCGTTATGGACTCCGTTTCGGTAAAAACTACTTTCCGCGAAACTCTTGCCGATAAGGGTATTATCTTCTGCTCAATATCAGAGGCTGTGAAGGAATATCCCGACCTTGTAAAGCAATACCTTGGTTCCGTTGTGCCTTATGCAGATAATTTCTATGCCGCTCTTAATAGTGCCGTTTTTTCTGACGGTTCTTTCGTTTACATACCAAAAGGTGTGCGTTGCCCTATGGAGCTCTCTACTTATTTCCGCATTAATGCAAAAGGTACCGGTCAGTTTGAACGTACTCTTATCGTGGCGGATGATGATGCCTACGTATCTTATCTCGAAGGGTGTACTGCCCCTCAACGCGATGAAAATCAACTTCATGCAGCTATTGTGGAAATTGTGGTGATGAATAATGCAGAAGTGAAATATTCTACTGTACAAAACTGGTATCCGGGCGATAAAGATGGTAAAGGTGGCATCTATAATTTTGTAACCAAACGTGCTATCTGTAAGGGTAATAACTCTAAAATTTCCTGGACTCAGGTGGAGACGGGCTCTGCTATTACTTGGAAATATCCATCTTGTATCTTAAAAGGGGATAATTCTGTAGGAGAATTCTATTCCGTTGCGCTTACAAATAATTTCCAACAGGCTGATACGGGTACTAAAATGATACATCTTGGTGCCAATACTCGTTCTCGTATAGTGAGTAAAGGTATTTCTGCCGGCAAGAGTCAAAATTCTTATCGCGGATTAGTGAAAGTTGCTCCGGGTGCTGTGGGTGCCAAGAATTATTCACAGTGCGACTCTTTGCTCCTCGGTTCTGATTGCGGTGCACATACCTTCCCTTATGTTGATGTAAAAAACCCTACCGCCGTTATCGAGCATGAGGCTACGACTTCCAAAATCTCCGAAGACCAACTCTTCTATTGTGCTCAACGAGGTATCTCTATAGAAGATGCCGTGGGGTTGATTATTGGAGGTTATGCTAAGGAAGTAATTAATAAATTGCCTATGGAGTTTGCCGTAGAAGCTCAAAAATTATTGCAGGTGTCACTCGAAAATAGCGTCGGTTGATGGATTTGATATCCTTGGGATATTTTGGCATGTTTCTTGCTGCTTTCCTTGCAGCTACTATATTGCCTTTTAGCAGTGAGGTGGTGTTTACTACTCTGTATTGGCAACATTTTACCCCCCTTTGGCTCGTATTTTGGGCTTCTTTAGGAAATATTTTGGGCGGTATGACGTGCTATGCTCTCGGCCTTCTCGGTAAAATGGAGTGGATTGAGAAATGGATGAAAATAAAAAAAGAGAAAGTAGTTAAGTTCGAAGATAGAATACGTAAGTATGGCGATTGGTTTGCCTTTTTGTCATTTTTGCCCGGAGTGGGCGATATTATTGCTGTTGCTTGCGGTTTCTTTCGTTGCCGATGGTGGGTCGTTCTTATTAGTATGTCACTCGGAAAAATAGTCCGTTATATCTGTTGGATGTATGCCAACGACTTAGTATTTTAAATATATTGATAATAAATATTTTTATGACTGATAACAAAAAATTAATTACAACAATTGTTGAAGGCCTTCAAGAAAAAAAGGCGAAAAAAATAGTTATTGTGGATATGAGCGAACTCGAGGCTCCATGTAATTATTTTGTCATTGCTCAAGGCGACTCTAATGTTCATGTGATGAGTATTGCCACTACAACAAAAGATTTTGTTCGCGAGCATGCCGGAGAAAAGCCTTTTGCTACTGATGGCTACGAGAATTGTCAATGGATTGCAATGGATTATGGTACTGCTATAGTGCATATTTTTCAACCGGAATTCCGTGAATTTTACGATATCGAGCACCTTTGGGCTGACGCTAAAATTACGGAAATCCCAGATTTAGATTAAGTGATATGGATATAAATAAAAAAACGAAGAGAAATCTGCCTAAATTCAATTTCTATTGGGTTTACCTCGCTATTGCCGCTATCCTGCTGGTGTTTACTTTTTGGAACCCGGGTAGTAGTACTTCAGAAGTGCCTTTTACTCAATTCGAAAATGCTTTAAAAAATGGCTGTATCGAAAAGGTTAACGTTAACCTTTCTAAGCAAATAGCTACCGCAAAGGTGAATGCCGAATGCTATAAAGGTATTACCGGCAAGACTCTGAAAAGTGGTAATGAGATAGAGATTTATACTACTTACCCTTCTATTGATGCCTTTAATGAAACTATTTCAGAGCTTAAAACAAAAGATTGGTTTAAGTGTGAAATCAAATATAATGAGGGTAGAGATTATTTCAGTCTTTTCCTATATTCCGTGCTCCCGTTGTTGTTGCTCATCGGATTTTTTGTTTTTATGAACCGCAAGATGATGGGAAGTGGCGGTGCCGGTGGTGCCGGTGGTGTGTTCAGCGTGGGCAAATCAAAAGCGCAGATGTTCGATAAGAATTCTGTGAAAGATAAGGTTACTTTTGCCGATGTAGCCGGTCTTGAGGGTGCAAAGCAAGAGATAGAAGAGATAGTAAATTTTCTCAAAAATCCGAAGAAATATACTACCCTTGGTGGTAAAATTCCTAAGGGAGCCTTGCTGGTTGGACCTCCGGGTACCGGTAAAACACTTCTTGCTAAGGCTGTTGCCGGTGAGGCTAATGTGCCTTTCTTCTCTATGTCCGGCTCCGATTTCGTAGAGATGTTTGTCGGCGTGGGAGCTTCGCGTGTACGCGACCTTTTCCGTCAAGCAAAAGAAAAAGCCCCTTGTATAGTGTTTATCGATGAGATTGATGCTATTGGTCGCGCCAGAGGTAAAAACGCTAATTTTAACTCTAATGACGAGCGCGAGAATACTCTTAATCAATTGCTTACGGAGATGGATGGCTTTGGTTCAAACTCCGGCGTCATCATTCTTGCTGCAACGAACCGTGCCGAGATTCTTGATAAAGCATTGATGCGTGCCGGCCGTTTTGACCGTCAAATTCATGTGGAACTGCCTGATGTGCACGAGCGTAAGGAAATTTTTAAAGTGCATCTGAAACCTATTAAAGTAGATAACAGTATAGATATCGATTTCCTTGCCCGTCAAACTCCGGGATTTTCCGGCGCCGATATTGCCAATGTATGTAACGAGGCTGCCCTTACTGCTGCAAGAAAAAATCACACCGTTGTTGACAAACAAGATTTCCTCGATGCCGTGGACCGTATTATAGGTGGTCTTGAAAAGAAAACGAAGATTATAACCAATGAAGAGAAGCGTAATATAGCGTTCCATGAAGCCGGTCATGCAACTATCAGTTGGCATTTACAGTATGCCGATCCGCTTGTAAAGGTTACTATTGTACCTCGCGGTCAAGCCCTAGGTGCCGCTTGGTATCTGCCGGAAGAGCGTCAACTTACGTCGCGCCAGCACATTCTTGATAAGATTTGTGCTTTGATGGGCGGTCGTGCTGCAGAGGAGCTCTTTATGGGCGTACTTGATACAGGTGCTTTGAGCGACCTTGAGCAGGCTACTAAACGCGCTTATGCTATGGTTACTTACTTCGGTATGAGTGATAAACTAAAAAATGTTTCTTTCTACGACTCTACCGGTCAGAATGAATACGGGTTCAGTAAACCTTATTCTGAGGCTACAGCTCAACTTATTGATGCAGAAGCTTCTAAAATTATAGAAGAACAGTACGAAAGAGCTAAACAAATTCTGCTTAAGTATCAAGATGGTCATCATAAAATTGCACAAATCTTAATAGAAAAAGAGGTGCTTTTTGCAGAAGACCTTGAGAATGTATTCGGTCCTCGCCCTTGGGCTTCTCGTGCCGAAGAAATTCTACGTGATAACGAGCAGAAAAAGGAGAATAAAGATAAGATAGAAGATAATAGTGCTGAAAATCCTGAATTTAGTAACTCCGACAATTCTGAAATAAAGGAAGTAAAAACTGAAAACAATGGTGAAAACACTGAAGTAAGAAGTTCCGACAATTCTTAAATAACAGAGGAACAAGCAGAAAATGCCGATTCTGAAATTAATGACGACAGTAAGAACTTGTAAAAAAAGTATTACAGACCATTAGTCTATAATTACTATTGCGGTAAATCAACATTCGGATAATTGTGGCAAAATAAAAATAATTTATCATATAACAAATAGCTATGGGTTTAAATTGTAAAAATTTATTAATACGCACAATATCAGGCGCAGTACTTGTTGCCCTTATTGTGTGTGTTGTAATATTTGCTCTCGACTCTATTGCAGGGGCTGTTATTTTTGGTGTATTCTTCTCTTTTATCATGATAGTATGCTTAAAAGAGTTTTTGAGTATCACCATAGGAGAGAATTCTGCAATAAATTTATTTCTTGCATTATTCCCTTCGTTGCTATTACTATGGAGCCCCGTGGTAGAAAGATTGTGTGATATCAATATTATTGAGCATCACCACTTTGTCGATCTTTTTATAGCACTTTATTTTGTGCTTTTGGTGATATATTTTGTGGCTTCATTTTTTATAAAGAATGAAATGGTGAATTTTAAATTCATCGTTACATCCATGATTTATATAGCAGTACCCTTTGCTCTATTTGGAACGCTCGAGCTTGAACGAGAAGGTAATATGATTATTGCCCTTGGAATGTTTTTCGTTATTTGGGGTAATGATACTTTTGCTTATCTTGTCGGTAGCTTGTTAGGAAAGCATAAGATGTTTCCAATGATATCTCCTAAAAAGTCGTGGGAGGGCTTTGTTGGAGGCTTGTTGGGCTCCTTGGCAGTAGGCACAATGATATATTATGTTAATGAGGGTAGTTCGCTCGTAAATTGTCTCGTATTTTCTGTTATGATTTCACTCTTTGCCACTTTTGGGGATCTGTTTGAGTCGATAATCAAACGTAAATTCGGGGTAAAAGATTCGGGAACTATAATCCCCGGGCATGGAGGTATGCTCGATAGATTTGACAGCTTCCTATTCGCCGCACCTGCTGCATTTGTCTTTTACTGGATGTTTTGGCCTAATGTTGGTTTGTAAGTGATTAGTATATTTTCATTAATATTATTTTAGCATGAAAAAAAGAAGAATTAGAGTACATAAAGAGGGATATAGCATTCTGTTTTGGCTTATTTTATTATTAACTGCATTGAATTTTGTGGTGTATATAGAGACGCCGAGTAAGTTTATTTTCTTAATTAACTTGCTTGTCTCAATTCTTGCTCTATCGTTCTTTTTGTACTTCTTTCGTAATCCGGCGCGAGAAGTAGAAGTGGATGAAGATAACCTTATTATAGCACCTGCCGACGGCCGTATTGTAGTCATAGAGCCGGTAGAAGAGTATGAGTATTTCAACGGACAGAAGATGATGCAGATTTCAATTTTTATGAGTGTTTTTTCCGTTCATGCTAATTGGATTCCGCTTTCCGGTACTGTGAAGTATGTCCGTCATTATAAAGGGCGACACATGGCTGCTTATCTTCCTAAATCTTCTCACGAAAACGAGCATAGTAGCGTGGTAATCGAAAATAGTAATGGTCAACAAATAATGATGCGTCAAATTGCAGGCGCACTTGCCCGCCGTATCGTGACTTATGTAGCGGAGAATACCCCTTGTAATATCAATGAGCATCTTGGTTTTATTAAATTCGGTAGTCGCGTCGATCTGTTTATTCCTGCTGACTCCGAAGTATTTGTAGATTTAGGAGAACATACTATCGGTAACGAAACTATTATCGCTCGTCTGCCTAAATGATTGCTAAATAATTTATCACACAATTGGTTTTATAATGAAGAAGCTACTCTATATTATTATACTTTTCTTCTCGTTTTATGTGGCGGAATTTGCTATCGTTTCTGTTGTCGGTTTGATTGACGATAGTTTGTTGAAATCTTATTTCGGGGTATGCTTTATGAACTCTTTGAATGCCCTGCTGCTGTATTTTATATTTCCGTGGGTATCAATAAAATATATTCAGAAAGAGAATCCTTTTTCTTCTGTAAAAATAAATAAAGGTCTAAAATCTAAAACTTTATTCTATATTATCGGTATATGTTTCTTTATGTTTTTTGCTATTAATATGTTTCAAATGATAAATGAGCAATTGCCGATACCAAGCTTTCTAGAAGATGTTATTTTCTCGTTGGATATGCTTCAGCAACAATCTCAGACGGTATATGATACTTTGTTGAATGTGAATACTGTGTGGAAATTATTAAATGCTATTGTTGTAGCAGCTATAATTCCTGCCGTTTGTGAGGAGTTTTTTTTCAGAGGTTGGTTGCAGACCCAAGCAAGTCGCTTTGTTAACCATCATGTAGCAATATGGGTTTTGGCAATATTATTTGCTGCACTTCACTTGCAATACAAACTCTTTATCCCTCAGTTACTTATGGGTGCTTTGTTTGGCTATGTTTTTTATTATTCACGCTCGCTTTGGAGTGCAATAATAATACATTTTATTAATAATTGCGCTACTATTATTGTTGCTTATCTTACTTATAATGAAATGGTTAATTTCGATGTGGATAATATCGGTATTTTGTTTACTTATATAACAGGCATAGTTGCCACAATAGTAATTATCCTTTTTGTGTTATTAGTAAAGATAAATAATTATTCTATTAACCCGTCTGATTCTTATATTGAATCTATTTGAGATAAATCTATACGATTTTTTAAATTACTAAATATTAACTTTTTAAATTTTCCTTTTATGAAGAATCTAAAATTTTATTTCATGGCTTTATTAGCCGTAACAATGCTCTTTACAGCATGTCCTCCTAATCCACCTGTAGGTGATGAAGGTGCAGAGAAAGTAAAAGTTACCTTTGGTGATGTTACTTCATTCGAAATTCCTGTAAATTTTGAAAAGGGAGATAGTGTAGCTAACTACAGCTTTATCATTCTTAAAAAGGGTGATATGCAAAATCAACTCGACAATTTCGGTGCTATGTTTGGCATTTCAGATGCAGAAACTTATGTATCCGCATTTGGTTTAAAAGCTTATTCCGACACTACATTCCTTTATACAAACATGTATCCGGGCTATGAATACGAATTGTATGTTTTGCCATTCCTCGTAAATGGAGCTGCCGGAGAACTTCAAATTCACGAAGTTACTACTCTTAATCAAGGTGGTACCGGTGAAGCTAAAGTGACTATAGAGGTTGGAGATTTTGTTGTATATGATCAATCCGACCCTGTAGAATACGTTCAATATATCTCTGTTTATCCTAATAAGGAGTGTGCTCTTTATCGTTATTTCTTGGTAGAGAAAGATACTTTTGATTTAAGATGGGGAGATAACCTTGCAATAGAGTATTTGTCATACGACAATAACCCTAATTATCCTCCGGGCTTTGACGACCCTTATTGGAATTTATACAAAGCAGAGGAAAATGCAACTTGGTATGTAGATCCTGCAAGAACATATTACGTAGTAGCGCTTGCTAAAAATGCTAACAATGAATATGGTCCGCTTGTAAAACAAGAATTCTCTACTCCGGTAATTGAAACTGAAGAGGGTGACGAACCAGCAGAAGGCGGAGAACCTGATGGAGGTGAAACCGAACCAAGTGGTATCCAAAGACGCGCTATTAGAAAATAATTGTTATTGATTAATATTTTAATTAAGGCTGACACTTCCCGGGAAGTATCAGCCTTTTTTTGAAATTACGACAAATTTTTAGAGAATAGTTTTCGTTTAAATAGTCGATACTGAAATTTAGTATAAATATTTGGTTATCAATAAAATAAGC
>JBJECF010000057.1:0-19438 GCA_051870785.1 Candidatus Aphodosoma sp. | reverse complement strand
TACCGATATGTTCTGAACCCATTTTTTCATGGTGCAAAGATAATAATATTTTTTTGAATAGAGAAATAGGTTGATGTCAAAACTACTCTCAACAAGCAACTGCAAAATTAGCGACAAAATTTGATAACGCTCCTCATTATAGGTAATTTCACCAACTATCAATAAACCATAGAAGAAGTTATATACTAAAAGACTATTTATATATTTGAATTAAAATCGGAAAGACAGATAAAAAACAGTGCATTGAAATGACAATCAATGCACTGTAAAATATGATTAAATAATATATAAACTATTATTTAATTTTAGAGTTGACGATTTCGAGGATTTCGGCTTCGAGGCGACAAGCTTCATCGGCAAGGCGGTTAGCTTCGTTTACCAATTCGTCGGCAACGGCACGGTCTTTAAGGCCTGCAGCATTGATTTTTACGTTAAGGCAAGCGCCGAGCACTGCTGAGCGAGCGGCAAGAGCACCTACACCGGCATCAGAAACCGAATTAGGGTTACCCTCTGATGCCATAGCTTTGATAATAGGGAATGTAGCCATGGAAGCGCGCATTGTTTCAAGCGGAATTTGAGTAGCATAGAGTGTAGCCTCTTGCATTGCTTTTGCACGAGCGGCTTTCTCTTCGTCGGTTGATTTAGGCATTGAGAATACAGCCATGATGCGGTTGAAAGCCTCAGTATCTTCATCTACGAGCCAGAGAAGGCGAGCCATAATCTCTTGTCCTTTTTCTGCCCACTCTGAGAAGTAGTTCCATTTAGCATCCCAACCCGGTTTATGGCTTGAAAGGTTTGCTACCATAGTACCGAGAGCTGCAGCAAGAGAACCCATATAAGCAGAAATAGAACCACCACCAGGAGCCGGACTTTCACTTGCTGTTTCCTCTGCAAAACCTTTACATGTCAAGTTTACAAGTTTTTTAGCATTATCATCTTCAATAAGGTATTCGACGACTTTCTCTTTTGGATTGAATGGTTTAAGATCGTCAAGACCCATTGATTTAATAGCAATCTTTATTATTTCCTCGTCATGGATACCGACAGAACGTTGTTGTTTACGAAGGAAATATTTACCGGCTTCGATAAGGGTAGATTTAGGAACGAGACCTACGATTTCGGTACCTGTTACACGGAGACCGCGATTTGCTGCACAACGGCATACTTCGTCAAAAGCAACGTGGAAAGGGGTTGTTTTGATATCTGTGATATTCATAGATACTTGAGCGATACCATATTCATCGATATACCAACCAATAGCTTTAGTACCTTTCAGTGTACCCGGAATCATAATGTCGTTTCCGTTTTCATCTTTCATTATTTTACCTACAGGAGAACCACCTTCACGTTTTGGACGACCTTTTTCGCGTACGTCAAAAGCGATAGCGTTTGCGCGACGGGTAGAAGTAGAGTTAAGATTGTAATTTACAGCGATAAGGAAGTCACGAGCACCAACAGCAGTAGCGCCGGATTTAGCTGTACTTTCGTTCCAAACAGTAGGACCGAAATCAGGGTTTTCTTCTTTCACGCCAAAACGTTTGCTAAGGGCTTCATATTCGCCTTTACGGCAGATAGCCAAGTTTTTACGTTCAGGGGTAAATGCTGCAGCTTCATAAGCATAAACAGGGATTCCGAGTTCATCACCGATACGTTTGCCTAATTGACGAGCGAGTTCGGCACACTCTTCGAGAGTGATTCCTGCTACTGGTACAAGAGGACAAACGTCGGTAGCTCCCATACGAGGGTGTGCACCATGGTGGTGACGCATATCAATAAGTTCTGCTGCTTTTTTTACTGCTTGGAAAGCAGCTTCTACTACAACTTCAGGAGCTCCTACAAAAGTAACTACAGTACGGTTTGTTGCTTCTCCCGGGTCTACATCAAGGAGTTTTACTCCTTCCACTTTTTCTATTGTATCTGTAATTTGTTTGATTACAGCTAAATCACGACCTTCAGAGAAGTTTGGTACGCATTCAATAATTCTTTTAATCATAATATTAGACAAGTTATTATTTTTTATTTATCATATTCATCTTGATACGAGAGATAAGTTCAAAAGTGCGTATCTTATCCTTGTATAAATTATTTGCATTAATTTTTTCAACGCTTAAAGCAGAATCGGAATTACCATCCCAACGGCGACAAAGGTAAAGGGATTTGTAAATACGACCGATTTGATACTCACGGCTAACACGCAATCCAAGCGCATAATCCTCACCATAACTGGTATTAGGCACATGAATTTTTCTAAGGAATGGGGTATAAAAAGCGCGTGGAGCTCCGAGTCCGTTAATACGAAGTGCATTGTTACGTCCATTTTCCGGAGTCCACTCTTTATGGTCGATAAGTCCCGGTGGAATAGGTTGCATATCACCGTTTGTAATTGTATAAGAGCCAACTACCATTGCACAATTTTGCTCATAGAAAGCATCCACAATAGCTTGCAAAGTAGCTGGAGATTCATAAACATCATCGCTATCGAGTTGCACGGCAAATTTACCGCATTTCGGATGATCGACGCCAAGATTCCAACATCCGCCTATACCGAGGTCTTCTCGCTCCGGAATCAAATGTATTACTCTATCATCTTCTTTTGCATAACGAGCAATAATATCCGAAGTACCATCGGTAGAAAAATTATCTATAACGATGAGGTTAAACGGGAATTTGGTTTCTTGTGCCAATACGGAACGGATAGCGTCTTCTATAGTACGCACTCTGTTGCGAACAGGAATAATTACTGACGCTTCGTATTCAAAATTCTGATTGTCGAATTCCACTGACTTAAAATTCGGCTCCAGATAGCCACCAATAGCTTTAAGGTGCTCGGTACAAGCGGCTTCCATCTCCAACTGAACGGAACGATTTTTCGGATCTACATAGTCGAACTGTTTTTCTCCACTCTTTCTATTATCCTGTTCAATCTCGGTATAGAGATATTCATTGATACGGGATATATCGGCTATACGGCTCACAGCAAGGCGAAGAGCGTACAACCCGGCAAAGGTATATTCTCCTTTAATAGAACGAATTGCATCTTTAAGGGCACGAGAATTATAAAAGAGTAACGAACCAAAAGAGAAATCATCACGCAAGCTACCGAACTGATAATCGATAGTAGGGGCATTACTTCTCACGCCGTTTATAATTTGATAGTAATCGCTGTAAATCAAGCCCGCACCGGAAGCAATGGCGAGATTATAAAAACGTTCTAACCCATATTGAGCAAAAGAGAGAGTAGTATATTTTGTATAAATAAGAGTATAATCTGAATCGGCATTGGCTGCGATAGAACGCAACGTATCCATACTGTTTAAATTCTCAGTGATAATAGTAGTACATCCATCTATCTCTATCTTTTCTTTTGAGAGTAAAAACAGAGCCACATCTTCGGCACATTGTAAAGAGCGAAACTCTTTTATCGTAGGCATTATCTGCTCTACTGACATTGCCGGCAAAAAACAATTGACTTTTCTCATAAACAAATAAAGGTTTATTTTTTATCTAAAAAATCTAATACTTTACACATCAACAAATTACGACTTTCTTCATCCACTATTGTTTCAAAAGGAAATCCGCATACAAAGGTACGATAATTTCCTGAATCAAACACTATTGCGGCGTTTGTATTATTTTGTGAATATTTCAACACAGCAACGGCTGACTTTTCCGGTGTAAGGGCATCCGGAGATTCTACCGCATATACCTTATTATTAATATCTTGCGCAAAAAACAATATCGGCAAATCTCTGAGCGACAGCACCGGAGAATATACTCCTTTAACCTCTCCGTTTTGTGTAGCCTTATCCGCCCTTAACGATATACCCAACACGTTATTACAAAATTTCTTGACATCATTACCGCATAATGGTGACCGATGCGGGTCTGAAGCCACATAAGCTCCGGAAGCAAAGATACTTCCTCCTGCTACAGTATATCTCTCTAGAGCACTACATAACTCAGGTGTAAATACTGCAAAATCGGCTTTTAACTTATCGCGCCCCCAATAGGTAGTTTTTTGTTCTCCAAAAATAATATCAAGCAATTTATACTTTGTTAAATCACAAAATCCGGTTTCCACTGCCGACCTTGAACAGGATACGAAACTGTAATTTGCAGAAGCTATAGCTCTACCGTGAATAAGAGGAAAATCATGAGTATTTGCAGGGATAAAATCGAACTCATAATTACTATTACTATTACCCCAACCGGAGGCATCATCCGACACCCAAGGGAGTCTTGAATCGAACTCATTTTGGTCACCTGCAAATTGTATATCGACACCATCGCCCACACCCCTATCCATCCAAGGAGCAAAGCCCGCATAAGGATAAGCAACAAAAGCCTCGGGAGCAGATACGCGAGTAAAACCATTTATTATCATTACAGTACCCTTACTCTGCAAAGCGGGGTAAACTGTCAATATCTCGCTATCCATAGAAGCTCCTCCTGAGTTTATTGCCACTACTTTATAGCTGGTCAACACCCCTTTTTGTATAGGTAGAACAGCTTGATTATTATCTACCACAACACCATTATTCCATCCCTCTCCATTGATACGGGTGTAAACAACATACTTCTCGGCAATAGCGGAAGGCTCTAAAGTATCGATAGTAGCATTCCACCTTAAGAGAACATTCTCTTGCAAAGAATCAAATTCCGCCACGAAATCTTTTACGGGCAGAGGAGTAATAACTACGGAATCTTTATTTTGAAAAGCAATAAAACGTGCTATGCCTTTATAAATAGCACGCGAAACAGTAAATTTAAAACGGGGATCCAGGCCATACATCATATCCTCCAGATTCTGATGTGAGAGCAATTCGAGGAGCATTGCAGGTACTTGAGGGCGACGACTCTCGCTATAACTCTTATTCCACATACCACGTCGAGTCCACTGTGGATTAATTTGAGCACGCACATCATCCACGATTTGAGACATAACGATATCAGTCAAATCACGCGAAGCAAATCTGCTCTGTCCGTTAGGAAGCAATGCATTTTTCTTACCATTATTATCGGAAGTAGTAAATATACCGAGCGTGCCGACAACTGTATCGAGTTTACACCCCGCATCGCTATGGAATGCAAACGACACATCGATGGGAATGTTAAGGCCAACAGAATCGGGTGAATTTGTTGAACCGTAATTTAACCAATTGACCCACAATCCTCTACAAGAGTAATCATCGACATAATCGTTAAGCCCTTCGGAATAAGCAACTATATCATACGGAGCGCCCGCCCACTGCAACCAATAACGAGCAGCCTCCCAAAAGCGAGCTCTTCCGCTAGTTTCTGAAAATGATTTCGGATAAATAGAGACTGCATTTTTCCTTTTTGCAGGATTTGAAAGAGCATTAAACACTGCTTGGTCAGCAGGTCTTCGTGCTATATTTCCCATACCGCCACCAAAGCGCACGGCATCGGCAGTTACTACACCTTGATGTTTACTTGCGTTGGTCAGTATTACGGCATTATCATCATCTTTATTAAAATAGAATTGACCCAAATAAATCCAGGTACCGCCACCCATCTTTTGATTTATTGTAAAAGAAGAAATTCCGGCAGAATGCTTGACGGAATAATGAGCATCCGGCACGGAAGTCAATTCAGTATGATAGGATATCGACACCCAATACCATCCGCTTTCCGGAATTTTCGGGTGCCACTCTATTGTAGCATCAGCATGATTCGATGTTTTAACCACACGATAAGTGCCTTCGGTAAAAGGATTTTGCCTATCTATATAGCACTCTCTTTTATAAGCAAAACCTGGTTTTTTACCATCTTCTATCTCTATTTTATTAATGGAAATCTTCTCATAATAATTACCGGAAACAAAATCTGACTCATCATTATCTACAATAACTTCGTGTATTTGCATATCTCTTTCACGAGGCAAGAATACGTTAGCACCTGCGCGCTCAAGCATCGGCATAAGATAAGGAACTACGAAAGAGAGTGTAAATTTATCTTCTACTGTAGTCATCACCCTGGCGCGTTGCCAACACCAGCGGTCACTCTTCTGGTCGTAATAAAGGCCATGACTTTGCCATAAGGCTATATTTCTATCTTGAAGTCCGAAATTTACATAATATGGCAATGAGTCGTTACGAATAAAAGCAGTAGTAGTGGTATGCTTCGACAATCGTTTCGTATCGACACCATCGGTACGAAAGATATTCGGGATATAAAACCTTATATTATAGTCATCGGCAACAATCTCCACCTTATCGTAATCGGGATAATTAATATGAAGGGCCTTAAGAGCTTGCTTTTCAATAGAATCCACAACAACGTGGCGGAAGGGAATATAAGCAAAATTGTCCGACATTTCTACGACAATTTTTTTTGAATTTTTATAAGGAATTATTTTCCTAACCTTAAAATTACCGAAGTTATGATACTGAGGAATTGCCAAATTGACGGAATCGATAACCGCACTTTTTAATTGATAAAGGGTCAATGCATTTTGAGATAAAGCATAACTCATTGAAATGCACACAAATAGTAACAAAGAAAAAGATTGAAGAGACCAAATAGATTTTACCAATTTACGAACAATACCACACATAATGTTAATCAATTATACATTAATTTTTCGGAACTGAGAAGGTGTTTCATTTGTAATTTTCTTAAATGAGCGTGTAAAGTGGGCTCTATCTTCAAAGCCACACTTCATTGCGATTTCACCTATAGAGAGTTCCAAATTATTTTTCAGCATCAATTTAGCTTTACTAATTCTAATCTTAAACACATATGCCGACATAGTATCTCCCGTTAAGGTAAACACTCGTCGACTGAGTTGTTTTGTACTGACATTAAACATCTTAGCTATATATTCGATATCTATGTAGCCTTTATCCATCTGTTGATATACGATATCTACAATTTTTTTGATAAATTCTTTGTCTGACTTTGATGTATTATCCGTTCCATCGGCATGTACATTTTCTGTTTCAATAACGGATTTAGCAAATTTTTCGCGTAATATCTCTTTACGCTTAATCATACCGGCAACGATACTTCTAAGTTCGTCAATATTAAAAGGTTTGAGCAAGAAATCATCCGCTCCCACTTCACTAGCCTTAATACGGTCGGCATCCGTATCTCTTGCAGAGACAAATAAGAATGAGGTATGAGATATTTGTTCGTTATCACGCACAGCTTTACAAAGTTCAAAGCCATCCATTTCCGGCATTACAACATCGGAAACGATAACATCAGGCAATATTTCGAGTGCGCGTTCAAGAGCCTCTTTGCCATTTTTGGCATAGAATACGTTGTAATTATCGCGCAATTGAGTACCAATAAACCGGCGCACATCTTTATTATCATCTACCACAAGGATGATAGGTAAATAAGGGTTATCACATTTCTCCTTATCCAAATCAACGACAATATCATCATTCTCAACGAGTTTCAGTTCCGAGTTATACTCGTTCAACACAAACGATGGATAGTTACCGCAACCATGGCAAAGTGGTAATTTAATAATAAATACAGAGCCTTGACCGAGAGCGGACTTAACTATAATGTCTCCTCCGAGGGCTACCACTACCTGTTTAACAAGCGACAAACCCACCCCGGTACCTATATGTGTAGAATTACCCACTTGATAGAATTCATCAAAAATATGAGGGAGTGATTTTGAATCGATACCCTCTCCGGTATCAGCGACGGTCAATAAAAGATTCTTGTTTTTCTCTTGAACTGAAACGTAAACATTTCCGTTTTTAGGGGTATATTTCAGCGCATTACTTACAAGGTTTTGAATTATTTTACTGATATAATCCGGTGCAAAATCCATATTAATAACCGATTTCTCTGCAGCAAAAGATATTTCAATTTCTTTTTGTTCGGCAATAGAATTAAAATAAGATACAAGTACTTTGATATACTCTACTACGTTGCCGTTATAAAATTTCGGATTTCCGATACCGGACTTAATTTTTGAAATATCAAGAAGTTGATTGATAAGATTAAGCATTACACCTCCTTGATGATATACTACCTTCATAAGTCGTTGTTGACTTTCATTTAAGTCGCTATCCTGCTCCATTTGTTGCACAATGCCGAGAATAATGGTAAGAGGGGTACGGAATTCATGTGTAATATTTGTAAAGAAATTTGTACGTAAACTATCCATCTCCTCCATCAGTTTATTTGCTTTTAACTTAATCCTCAATATAATTATCAAGAATCCGATTGTCGAAAGGAGCAGTATACCAATGATTATAGAAAAGAATAATACAGTGTCTGTTTTTTGTTTTTGCTCTTCATTCTTTTTATTAAGCACCGTATTTTGATACGAAGCTTGATACATTGACAAAGCTTGAGAGAGTTCTCTCTTATAAATTGTATCGGAGAGCTCTGTATATTTTTCGAGATGACGTAATGCAGTGTTTGGAGAAAAATCCTTTTTAACGAGGTACATATCTTTGTGGGCACGACACTCTATATATTTACTACCTATAGATTTACTTATATCTATTGCAGCGGAAATGTATTTATCGGCGTCGGCGAGATTATTCTTTTTAAGATTTATTTCTCCGAGTTGGCACAAAACTATAGCAAAGGAATTTTTATTAGTAGTATTTTCTAACACGGGCAATGCCTCAAGGAGTATTTTTTCGGCATCATTTATCTCATTCATACTCATATAGACAGCTGCCAACTGACTTTTACGCACTGCCACTTTACTCTCTCTACCGTTCTGCTCTTCTATTTGCAAAGCCTCAAAGATATAAGGCAACGACTGCTCCGGTTTATTTAATTTCAAATAGACATCAGAAGCGGTAGCAAGTCGAATAGCGAGCTTATCAGGGCGATCTAATTTACGCTCTATATCTATAGCATCCAAAATATAATGCTCAGCTGCCTCGTATTGTTTCGACACGATGCATACACTAGCAAAATTATTTAAGTCAGAACTTAAACGCTCTAAATCATTTAATTGCTTATCAATCTCATAACATTTCTTAAAATTCTCCATCGAACGGAAGATGTCGGCATTTCTACAATAGAGCACACCCATCTGAGAATAAGCATCGGACTTCACCTTTTGGTCCGGCACTGAAAAAATTTTTTCATCCACAATAAGAGCATTCTCTACAGCCTTGTCATACTGAGAATTATAGTAATAATAGGATAGTAACCCGTAATGTACATAAAAATCCATAACATCAAAAGGCATGGAATTATTCATTACGAAAACAGTATCCACAACCTCAATTTTAAATAACATCTGCAATAATACGTTTGCATAATTAGATTTTTGAGTCGGATTACTGCTATTATGGTACAAAATAAAAACCGAATCAATGACTTCAGACGATATATCCTCTTGATAATAATTATATTTTTCCTCTTTCAAAGACTCATTTATCTCTGATTTAAAGGAACTAGTACAACAACACATCACTAACAGCAAACAAGCCAATATAGTGACTATAAGACTCTTACGGAACACAATAAAATATTTTAGTTGGTTAGTTTTTTTCTCTACAAATGTAATAAAATTTTCCTAACTACTTATAAGTCTGCCGGTACTATTTTATATAATTTATCATTTCTACGCACTACTTCTTTCGTTTTAATACTGCAATAAGTACCTTTTTCCACGTGATCTACGGGCAATAAGTCTACTCTCACCTCATCTACAACATCCTCATAAGCACCTGTAGTTTCTCCTGTTACGAGTATTTCATCATTTAAATTAAGGTCTTGTGCTTCTATCAAGAATTCCGCCACACCTATTTTTTGAAAATAATTGGTACATTTACCCACGTAAACTTTTTTATGAGTAGCTTTAGAGCCATAAGCAGCGCTCCATTCTCCAAGGCGTTGACCAAGGTAGTATCCGTTCCAAAAGCCACGATTAAACACTTTTGCAAGGCGTGTATTCCAATTATCTATTTTTTCTTGAGAATAAGTGCCATCTAAATAGGTTTCGATTGCTTCTCTATAACAAGAGACTACCGTTTTTACATATTCGGGACCACGGGCACGGCCTTCTATCTTAAACACCCTTACACCGGCATCCATCATTTTATTCATAAAATGAATGGTTTTCAAGTCCTTAGGCGACATGATATATTTATTATCCACTTCGAGTTCGATATCCGATTCCACATCGTGAACTCTATAAGCTCGACGGCACACTTGCATACAAGCACCTCTATTTGCTGAGGCATTTAGCTCGTGAAGCGAAAGGTAGCATTTACCGGAAACTGCCATGCAAAGGGCTCCGTGGCAAAACATCTCTATTCGAATTTGCTTGCCACTTCTACCCGTTATATTTTGCTCTACAATTTGCTTATAGATATCAGCCACTTGCGACATATTAAGTTCTCGAGCCAGCACAACAACCTCAGCAAATTGTGCATAAAATTTAAGAGCCTCAACGTTTGAGATATTAAGTTGGGTACTAAGATGCACCTTTACACCTTGAGCTACGGCATATTGCATCACAGCCACATCAGATGCAATAATAGCAGACACGCCAGCCTCTCGTGCATTATCTACAATCTCCCTCATCAACGGCAAATCTTCGCCATATATAATAGTGTTTATAGTGAGGTACGTTTTTACATTATGACTCTTACAAAGAGATACTATCTTATGAAGGTCTTCTGTAGTGAAATTATTCGAAGAGCGAGACCTCATATTCAATTTTTCTATACCGAAGTATACAGAATCGGCGCCGGCATTAATAGCAGCACTCAGGCTTTCCCAGCAACCGGCAGGAGCCATTATTTCAAAATCGGAACGTTTCATTAATCGATAAATCTTTGAATAATTTGTTGATAATCATCAATACGGCGGTCACGTAAGAACGGCCACCAGCGACGAACATTCTCAGAGCGAGAGAGGTTTATGTCGATAACAGCCGTTTGACTTTCGATATCGGAAGCCACAAAAAGTAGTTCACCTTGAGGACCTGCAACGAAACTATGTCCCCAGAAAGTGATACCGTTAGTAACACCGCTCGGGTCCGGCTCATGCCCTACCCTGTTAACGGTAACGACAGGTAACCCGTTTGCCACAGCATGACCGCGCTGCACAGTAATCCATGCATCTTGTTGTCTGCGTTTTTCATCATCAGTATCGGTACTTTCCCATCCAATAGCAGTAGGGTAAACAAGCATTTCGGCGCCTGCAAGAGCCATCAAACGGGCTGCTTCCGGGTACCATTGATCCCAACAGACCAACAGACCTATTTTACCCAACGACGTAGATATAGGAGTAAAACCTAAATCACCGGGAGTAAAATAAAATTTCTCGTAATAAGCCGGATCGTCCGGAATATGCATCTTACGATATTTGCCGGCGATAGACCCATCGGTATCAAAAACGACAGCGGTATTATGATATAATCCAGGAGCTCGACGCTCGAAAAGAGAAGTTATAAGCACTACTTTATACTTAGCTGCCAAAGCAGAGTAATATTGTGTGGAGGGACCCGGTATCGGCTCTGCCAAATCAAAATTATTAACATCCTCCGTTTGGCAAAAATAAGGAGTATTATGTAATTCAGAAAGTACAATAAGCTGAGCCGACTGACTTGCCGCCTGCTCTATCATCTTCGATAATTCAGTTTTATTCTTCTCTATATCATCAGAGATATATAATTGAATAATAGCAGTTTTAATGATTTTATCCATATGTTATTTCTATTTTTTCTTCAACATACACGGCATTACTTCGGATATTGCATTGTAACGCAATGTAAGGAGCCGTGTTGACGAATAAGTGCACTACAATTAATCGGCACAATCTCCCTGTCAGGGAAAGCAATTCGCATCACCCTTAATGCATCTTCATCTCGTTGGGTACCATAAACAGGTACTAAAACGGCACCATTAATTATTAAGAAGTTCGCATAAGTAGCCGGGAGTCGCTCATCCCCCTCATAAGCCGGTAAAGCCATCGGCAATGGTAGCAAACGATAAGGCTCACCACCTAAAGTACGAAACGCTTTCAACTCTTGCTCCATATTGGCAAGAGCCTCATAATGAACATCTTCTTTATCCTTACACTGTACATAAACTATAGTATTGTTCGGACAAAGTCGAGCCAAAGTATCTATATGACTATCAGTATCATCTCCTTGTAAAAAACCATTCTCAAGCCATACAACTCTTTTGACGTGTAATGTATTAATAAGATATTGCTCTATCTCTATTTTTGATAGTTGTGCATTTCTATTCGGAGAAAGCAGACATTCCGAAGTAGTTAACAACGTACCATTGCCATCAGACTCTATAGAACCACCCTCGAAAACAAAGCCTCTACAATTTTTTAATTTTCCAAATAGATTGCCTTTTTTATAAAGCTTTTCCGTAATAAGATTATCTTTATCAGCCGGAAATTTCAATCCCCAACCATTAAATTGAAAATCCAAGATTACAGGATTATCATCTTCAAAGATAGTAATCCCCCCATGGTCGCGCGCCCAAGTATCATTAGTATCCACTTTGGCAAAAGTCACATTTTGCATATTGACATACGACAATATACGCTCTCTTACGCTATCAGGATTTGGAGTAACTATCAACAAAGGTTCGCGTAGCGATATCTGCCTTGCTATTTGCACAAAGCATTCGGTTACATCGTCGAGCATATAATACCAATCGGTATTCTCATGGGGCCACGTAAGTTGAACAAAACGCTGTGGAGCCCACTCTGCAGGAAAAAAACTACTCATATTTTTATAAATATTGAGGAAGGGATAATATACCTCTTCCTCAAAAAAATACAAATATATTAACTTTAATATCTTTCGTTATTGAATATATATCTTCAACTCATCCAACGATGGATTTCGACACACTACATTGCCATTCGTATCTAACAAAATAGTAGTGGGGATATAATTTATGGCAAATTCTCTTACTAAAGGACTTTCCCATCCTTTTAAAGAAGAAAAATTATGCCATGTAATACCTATTTTATTTATTGCATTTTGCCAAGAAACCTCATCCTTATCGAGTGAGATACCCAACACCTCGAATTTTTCACGCGGATATGAGTCATACAAATCCTTCAATGAGGTAGTCATCCTGACACACGGCCCACACCATGAAGCCCAGAAATCTAACAATATAAAATTATGACCCGGTAAATAATCGTATAGCAAAACCGAATCTTTGCCTTGAGTAATCAACGTGCAATTATTGATTTTTTTACCGGTAGCCACATTGCGAGACGACTCCAATAGCTTTCGAGTATTAACAACCGACTCCTCTTCTCCCACCAAGCAATCTATAAATTCCGTCAATTCATCTTCGTCAAACATCGGATGCATTTCGGTAAGAATATATGCCGACACCATTCCGGTAGGAGCTATCAATATATTATCTTTTATAACTTTATCTCTTTTATCTTGAGCTTCAATCATCTCACTATATCTCTCTTTCGACGAAATATCTGAAGCAAGAAGCTTACTACAAATAGTGTCGTAATCCAAAATGGCATTTCTACAATTGATAATAATATCATTAGAAATAGAGCCAAAAACATCTATATTAATAGAGTCCAAGATATTAACAGAAATTTCACCGTTTTCGAGCACCATCGTCGTACCAATAGCATCTCTGTTTATTGCACGAATTGAATCTGTAACCACAAGAAGTACGAATTCAGGATTAGGCAAAGAATTTCCTTTCAAAGTAAATTTACCGTTTTCAATAAAGCAACTATCTATGACAGTCTCACTTAAATCTTTTACGGATGGTGTAAGATATACACAACAACCATCGAGATAAAGGCTTTCGGAAACAGAACCCTTAATCGTATAAGTATTGTCTTGTTTAATAGAACAAGCAACAATCAGAGGTATTAACAGAACAAGCAACAAGTATCTCATAAGCAATATATTTTAGAGAATTATTCTTTTTTCAATTTATTTTTAAAGACGAATTCGGCAATTTGCACTGCATTAAGGGCTGCACCCTTTAGTATTTGGTCGCTAACACACCAAAAAGAGATGCCATTATCATTAGTTAGATCTTTACGAACTCTACCTACAAAAACTTCATCCTTTCCGGAGAGGAATTTAGGCATAGGATATAAAGGTTGTTTGATATCATCCATAAGAACAACCCCCGGAGTATCGGAAAATGATTGTCGAACGGCATCCAAATCGAGTGGCTTCTCTGTTTCTACCCAAACAGATTCGGAATGAGCTCGGAGTACGGGCACACGAACGCAAGTAGCACTCACCAAAATATCGGAATGCATAATTTTACGCGTTTCGTTAAACATCTTCATCTCCTCTTTTGTATAACCGTTATCCATAAATATATCCACTTGAGGTATAAGATTAAAAGCAAGTTCGTGAGCAAATTTATTTACAACAACAGGCTCTCCATTAAGAGACTGACGCGTTTGCTCTTCGAGCTCTTTCATAGCAGAAGCACCTGCACCGGATGCGGCTTGATAGGTAGAGACGTGAACTCGGCGAATATGCGATAATCGCTCTATAGCCATCAAAGCAACAACCATTTGTATGGTAGTACAATTAGGATTTGCAATAATACCTTTCGGAGTAACAAGAGCATCGGCTGCATTTGCCTCAGGCACTACAAGAGGAATCCCCTCTTCCATTCGAAATGCACTGGAATTATCTATCATAATAGCCCCAAAACGGGTAATATCGGTTGCATATTCTCTCGAAACTGATGCTCCGGCTGATATAAATACACAATCAAAATCTTTAAACAAATCACCATGTTGCAAAAGCTGTACGGTATATTCTTTTCCACAAAACATATACTTGGTACCGGCACTGCGCTCAGAACCAAACAATACAAGCTTGGAAATAGACCATTTCCTCTTTGCCAAGACTCTTAACAATTCTTGACCTACTGCGCCACTTGCGCCAACAATAGCAACTCTCATCTTATAAAAAATCTTTTGTGTATATAGATAATTATTTGTAACTTTATTGCGCTTTTCAATGTGCACAAAACACATTACGCACCACAAAGTTAATATTTTTTATTTACTCAACAACGCCTTATATGAAATATTTTTTACCCCTATTTTTACTGCTCTTTTCTCAGCTTATTTTCAGTCAATATTACGATAATTTCAAAGATGGAAACTATACTGAAAGCCCAAAATGGTTTGTAACCGATTTAAATGCCGTAATTATAAGAAACAATGGAGTCTATGTTGCAGAGCTTACAAAGAGTTCCGAAAAAGATGGTACTTTCAAGACTACCAACTACTTAGCCAAAGATACCGAATGGGGATGTACTCTCAATTTCGACAATAACAATGCAAATATCGGCATTATTGATTTCGTATTATCGGCACAAAGTATCTATACACTCACAGCCGTAGGATACTTTATCAGGATAAACACGAGTAACAACACTATTTCCTTTTATTGCCGAATAACATCCGATTCAGAGATCTTATTGGCACAAAGCAGTGCCGTTTTACCCATCGGAAATTGCCATTTAACACTTAAAATTGACAATATTTCCGACAAATGGAACATAACGGCATCGATTAACAAATCTATTATTTGGCAAAAAACAGTGAACCATCAAAGCAAGATTTCGAGTGTTATGTCCGGAATTAATTTAAGAGATTTCAACCAAGGATATAATTGTATCATAGAAGAAATTTATTGCGGACAAAGTTCTGCTCCCGAGAGTGACATACTACCTAACAGTATAATTTTCAGCGAAATAATGCACAAACCTACAAATAATGCTCCACTGCCAAATGCCGAATGGGTAGAGATTTATAACACTACGGAAAGTAGCATTGACTTAGGAGGATGTCAACTGCTCTCTTCAAATAAATCGGGTATTATTGAATCTTATATTTTAAACCCGAAAGAATACGTTATCCTTTGTAGCAGTAGTGCCGCCGAAAAAATGCAAAATATAACATCACACATTGCAACAGTATCTAATATGCCATCTCTACTAAACGATGGTGACATGCTCATTATCAACGATAAAAACAATATTCAAATATGTTATGTAGAGTACTCAAACGATTGGTACTCCGGTGAACCGGAAAATACCGGAGGCTGGAGTCTTGAGCGTCGCGACGTAAAAAGTAATATTAATGACGACAGAAATTGGGGTACTTCATGCAGTATAAACCAAGGTACTCCCGGTGAAGTCAATTGTCTACAAGGAGTTGTCAGCGACACAATTATCCCTTACATCATAGGAGTGAACATCAAAGGTAGCAGAGTATTAGAACTCTTGTTCAATAAAGAGATGAATACACAAATTTGTACGATAGATAATATTGCACTATCCGGACCAGGAGATGAAATTGCATCTTGTAGCTGGATTTCTCCTAAAAACACCACTTTAGAGATTAATCTAAAAGGAGAATTGGATGATGAGAGGGAAACGTCAATAGAAATAACTGACTTTATATGTGCAAATGACATACCTATGAACGACACACTAATTCGAGTTGGATTACCACATAATCCGAATTATATGGATATTGTAATCAACGAGATAATGCCATACGTATCAGAAGGTCAAAGCAAATTTATAGAACTATACAACAACACACCCTATTTTATATCCACTAATCAATTACGCCTTTGCAACTTCAAAGCGGAGGAATTAACAAACTATAAATCACTTCCTATAGGATTAATGGTACCATACGGGTATGTCATCATAAGCAACAACGTAGATGAGATAAATTGTGTGTTAGGAATCAATGAAAACTGTGTGTATCTAAAAACAACCCTACCCTCTTTTGCCGGAAAATCGGGCAATATAGCCATCACCGACGATAAGGGTAATATCATAGACGCACTGAGTTATAGTGAGAAATGGCACCATGGCATAATAAACGACAACCACAACGTATCTTTAGAGCGCATAAGTACAATGGGGAATACCAATGATTCTTTGAATTGGCACAGTGCCTCATCGATATACAACTATCAGAGCGGTGGATGGCAGAATTCTCATCATAGAGATAATAACGCCGTAGAAGAGGCTTCTGAAAAATATTTTTGGCTCGATAGTAAGACCTTTACTCCTAATAACGATGGGGTTAATGACTTAATGATACTAAAATACTCTCTCCCCGAAACGGGATATATAGCTACAATTACTCTATACACAAGAGATGGTTATGAAGTGGGTGTTTTGGCAGAAAACATACTACTCAATCAAACGGGAGAATGGCTCTGGCAGGGGAACAATCCAAGTGGAGGACTCATAGAGGCAGGCATTTACATCTTAAATATCAATGCCTTCAACCTCAATGGAAACAAAATAAACACAAAAATAATCTTTGTAAAAGGGTAAATTATGTGGTTCGATACATAATCGAACCACATAATTTGTAAAGGACAATTTAATTTAACTTTTTAGCTTCGATCTTCAAGGTATAGACTCGACCATCAATATTTAGTAAAGGATTTATATACACCAAATTAGAATCGGTAATTGTAATAATTATTTCCGGAAAATTTTTATGTTTTAATTCAACGACGTCATTATTTATCAAGCACATAATTCTCAAGCAACTATTAAACATAAAAAAGTGGCATATTATATCAATATGCCACTTTTCTTTTATAGTATGTTCAATTACTTATCTTTAGTAATTCTAAATTCTACACGGCGGTTTTCTTGACGGCCTTCCGGAGTATCGTTGGTGTCGATAGGTTCACGTTCACCTTTACCCTTCCATGTCATTCGTTTAGGATCGATACCTCGTTTAACCATTTCATCGTAAACTGCTTTAGCACGACCGGCAGAAAGTTTCATATTATATCTATCAGAACCAACATTATCGGTGTGACCGGTAATTTCCACTTCAATCTTTGGATTTTCTACAAGCAACTTATACATATCATCAAGAGATTGTGTGGATGTGTTTTGAATTGTAGTCTTGTCGGTATCGAAGAACAAGTTCTGTAATATGATAACTGTATTCTTCTTAATCGGTTGAAGTTCAACAAGCAGTGTATCGTTATTGATTTCAAATATTGTATCGTTGTACTCGATATATCCTTCGCGACGTACTCTAACTCCAAATTTATTAGACTTCATCTGATTTGCTACAAAACCGGTTACATTATCAGAGAATGCAGTATAAACGGTATCCAAGTTAGCATCGAGGCGATAAAGTTGGATGCATGCATCGAGTGGCTCCTCTGTATCGAAATCAGAAACAATACAATAGAAGAATGGAGGGTCCGGAGAAATATTAACAGGTTTCGGACGTGGACGTGGACGTGGACGTTTCTTAACAGGTTTCGGTTTAGGACTCACTTGGAAGAGAACCGTAAACTTGGCACCCACTACAAGGGAGTTCAATTTAGTATCGCGAGAGAGATGAGATGCCAAAAGGCTATTCGGCGATACTTGGTCCATAACGGCACCCGGAACTGTAAGAGTACCATTACCATCTGGTGTTACACCCGGGAATGTAGGTATAGAGTGGCTGTTATCAAAAGTATTTGTAGAAGGATTAAAACTGAAAGAGCCGTTGGTCTTTTTATTTCCGCGGGTCTTTGGAGCATTGGCATTTATATTAATAACACCGTAATCTACAAAAGCACCAAGACGATAAGAAATAGGCATTTTTCTTTTACCTTTTCCTATACCCAACCATGATTCCGGCATCCATTCATCCATGATAACTCCGAATTCGGCAGAAGCTGCTATATCGATACCAAAGTCCAAATTACCTTTACCCTTCACTGTGCGGGTAGTAAGGGTGTGATTTGGAATATTTTCTAACGGATCTATAATTGTAGGGTCTACCAACCAAGTAGTCATCAAAGACTTAGTAGAGAAATTACCCAAGAGCGACAAACTGGCTTTAGCACCGACCATAAAATAATAACGGTTGAATTGAGCACCAAACATAATCGGCAAATTAATAGACAATCTATTCTGTTGCTCGCGTAATTTATGGAAATTCATATAATAATCCATTTCCACATCGGTAACTTGGTCACGATACCTGAAATCGCCAAAATATTGTATAGAATCCAACCGAGTAGTAGAATTCATATACATAAGTTCCAGATTCACACTGAAATTAAAGTTGTTTTTATACTTCATCAAATATCCGAAACCAATCATTCCGGTACCACCACCGGGGATAGATAGTCCCAATTGATTTCTCCAATTTTGCACTGACATCTTCTCAATATTGTGCATAAATTGAGAATATCCGGCTCCTCCATATACGTCTATATAAGATGTAATATTGGGGTTTGCTCCTCGACTTGAAGATTTGCGTCGCTGGGCTGACAAATCTCCGAAAGGGAAGAGTATTATCACTGCTAAAATTAGCAATAGTAAAGAGTTAAACCTTTTCATTGATAATATTACGTTATGCTTGTAATAAGTATTATGTTTATTATTGTACTACGATGTTAACGACTTGAACGTCACCTTCGTCGTATTGTATT
>JBJECF010000056.1:0-19594 GCA_051870785.1 Candidatus Aphodosoma sp. | reverse complement strand
GAGAAGTGTCAGCCCTAATTTTATTTGCTTATAAAAGTTTTACCGGACAGCAATAGTATTAAATAGAATAATCTCGTTTACATGTCTATCGGATTGCGTTTTATCTCTTTCTTTATTTTGTCGTAAGTACTACGGTCGAAAGAGTATCTGATAGTACATTTTTTGTTCGACATAGTGTTAGTTATATTTTTCTTGGAAAGAAACAAACCGGAACTGAGTAGTTTTCGCTGGAAGTTTCTTCTATCAAGTTTCTTTTCATATATAACTTCGTATATCTTTTGCAACTCACCGAGCGAGAATTCTTTGTCTAACAATTCGAGTGCTACGGGGTCGTTATGCAATTTGTTTCTCAGTGTTTCAAACGCTTCATGGGCAATTTGCTTATGGTCTAAAATCATCTCGGGGAAGGCGTTTTTATCAAACCATTTTGCCTCAATGGCGTCTGAGCCTGTTGTTATGTTATATTTCGATTTCTTTAGTAAAGCATAGTATGCTATGCAGATAACTCTTTCATTTGGCACTCGCGTAACGCTACTAAATGCCCCTATTTGTTTTAAGAATACATTGTCGATATTTACTTCTTCACGTATCGACCTTCTTGCAGTTTCTTCCAGAGTTTCATTCATCGAGGCTAAAGCGCCGGGTAGTGCCCATTTCTCTTTGTGGTCGTGAGTGTCTCTTCTTATCAATAAAATGTTTAACTCCTTTCCGTCAAAACCGAAAATTACACAATTGACGGTGAGTACCGGACGTGAGTGCTTAAAGATGACTTCATTGAATGTATTCATAATAAATGCTCAATAAATAATATGTATTTTTCTACTTGATGTGTCTTAAATACACACTAATTTATTCAGCCAAAAAATAGTCATGATGCGAGGTCATGACTATTTCTTGATTGTATAATATTATTATCAAAATAAATTTTATTGCAAACGGAATAATACCGGTAATGTAAATCTACTGGCAACCGGTTTTCCTAATTGTTTACCAGGTTTCCATTTTGGCATACCTTTAATAAGGCGAATAGCTTCGTTATCCAAAGCAGGATGTACGCTACGGAGTATCTTAATGTCGGATATAGAGCCGTCTTTCCAAACTGTGAATTGGCAAATAACACGACCTTGTACGCCATTTTCAGATGCGCTGACAGGGTAACGGATGTTGTCGCTGAAGTATTTCATAAGGGCTGCTTGACCACCAGGGTATTCAGCTTGCTCTTCTACTACGATAAACACCTCTTCAACCTCTTCTTGTGGCTCATCTACTACTTTAGGCATCTCGTGGAATACTACAACTTCGTCTTTTTTATCCTCTGAGTTGAAGTCTACATTTTCTACTTTTACATCATCTTCCACTACTTTAATCTCTTCGATTACGTCCGGTATCTCTTCCGGCTCCGGTGGTGGTGGAGGAGTTTCATCTTGTATCGTTTGATCTATTTGGATATCCTCCTCGATGATTTCCGCTACTTGATCTTTGTCATGGATTTTGATATCCTTGTTTGTGTATTCGAAACAAACGTAAATAAGGGAAAACGCAAAAACAAAACCCATCAATAAATAGGTTAGCCTATGATTCTCAAGGTTTGCCCCTTTAGATTTCTTTATTTCCATAAATTATTTATCTATTGGTGTTTACTTATAAAAGTCTTTTTTTATCGCTATGCTTACAGTGCCTTTTTATTCGTCCTATATTTATATCCGGGGCACTCGTAAACAGTTGTGCAAATTTACACAATTTTTCTCAACTGCAATTATAAAATCCGCTTTTTTTCAAATAAAATTTCTTGCTCTTTTTGTGTGTACATTCAATTTATTGTTTGTCAGTCGTTTATATTGAATTTAACCAACCATATTTTTATTTAATAAAATGTAAATTGGATTTATTGAGTACTTTTCCTTTTACTCTTTACAGAGTGTTGTTTCTCTTTAGTTTCGACTTTGTTGTTTCTATTATTCTGTTGTCAATGTTTTTTTTACTCTCTTATTGTGCTTTTATTAGTTACATATAATTTTAGTGTCTTTATTTTTTGTACCTTTGCATTCCCTTAAAATTTTATGTTGCTATGCAAGACGAGGTAAAAGTATATGGAGCCAGGGTGCATAATCTTAAGAATATAGATGTGTCTATTCCCCGCAATAAACTTACTGTTGTTACCGGACTTAGCGGTAGTGGTAAGTCGTCGCTCGCTTTCGACACTATTTATGCCGAAGGGCAGCGTCGCTACATTGATACTTTTTCTGCTTATGCACGTCATTTTATGGGTAATATAGAGCGTCCGGATGTTGATGAAATTTCCGGTTTAAGCCCCGTTATCGCTATTGAGCAGAAAACTACAAATAAGAATCCGCGCTCAACGGTGGGTACCGTCACGGAAATCTACGATTTTTTGCGTCTCCTCTATGCCCGTATCGGTGTAGCTTATAGTTTCATTACAGGGCAACCGATGATAAAATATTCCAACGACCAAATAAAAGAGCTTATTCTTACCGATTATTCTTCAAAGGCTATATATATTTTGGCTCCCCTTGTTAGAAATAGAAAGGGACATTATAAAGAGCTTTTTGAATCGATTCGAAAAAAAGGATTTATTAACGTTAGGGTGGATGGAGAGCTGTGTGAAGTGGTGCCGGCAATGAAGGTGGATAGGTACAAAAACCATGATATAGAGGTGGTTGTTGATAAACTTATTATCGATGGAGTGGACAATACTCGTCTTACGAAAAGCATTGCTCGTGCTATGGATCTCGGCGATGGTATGTTGATGATTTTGTCTCGCGATTCAGGCGATGTTAGGTTTCTCTCCAGCCATTTGATGGACCCTTCTACCGGTGTCTCTTATAACGAACCCGCCCCGCATAATTTCTCTTTTAATTCTCCAAAAGGGGCTTGCCCTAAATGTAAGGGCCTCGGTGTTGTGAATAAAATCGATATGGATAAAATTATTCCGGATAGGTCGTTGTCTATTGCTCAAGGCGGAATTGCTCCTATCGGTAAAGAGAAAAGTACTATTCTTTTCGACCAAATTCGTAATATTTTGGGTAAATGGAATGCCGACATTAATACCCCTATCGAGAAGTTGCCCGAGGGGTGTCTTGATGAAATTTTAAATGGCTCTGCCGATGAGTTTTCTTTAATTCCTTCTTTTAAAAGTATTACCCTTGGTACATCTCATTATGAGGGAATAATACACTACCTTATTTTACAACAAGAGGAGGGGGAAGAGAATGAACAGCGTTGGGCGGAGGACTTCTTTACCCCTGTCGTTTGCCCGATTTGTCAAGGTAAAAGGCTTAACGCAGAGGCTCTTAGCTTTAAAATTGGAGACAAGAATATTGCTCAGTTGAGTGATATGCAACTTGATGATTTGTATTTATGGCTTGATGATATATCTAAAACTCTCGGAGAGAGGGATTCTATCGTTGCTTTTGAGATAGTAAAAGAGATACGTACGCGCTTGAAATTCTTGCTCGATGTAGGACTTGGTTACCTCTCTTTGTCGCGCTCTTCCGCTTCACTTTCCGGTGGCGAAAGTCAGCGTATTCGCCTTGCTACACAAATTGGTAGTCAACTCGTTAACGTACTTTATATCCTTGATGAGCCTAGTATCGGGCTTCATCAAAGAGATAATATACGCCTTATTAATTCCTTGAAAAATTTGCGAGATATGGGCAATTCCATCATTGTTGTGGAGCATGACGAAGATATGATGCGAGCAGCAGATTATATAGTGGATATGGGTCCGGGGGCAGGTCGCCTCGGCGGTAATGTGGTGTTTGAGGGTACACCTGATAGGATGTTGAAAACCGAAACTACTACCGCTAAGTATTTGAATGGCAAATTATCTATACCGGTGCCTGAAGTGCGGAGAAAAGGTAATGGTAAATGGCTTACGCTTACCGGCGCAGTGGGAAATAATTTGAAGAATGTTACTTTGAATATACCTTTGGGAATGCTGGTTTGCGTTTCCGGTGTATCCGGTAGCGGTAAATCTTCGCTCATCAACGCCACTTTACGTCCTGTACTTACAAAGCATTTTTATCGTTCGAAAGAGGAGCCTCTCCCTTATAAGGAGATTATAGGCTTGGAAAATATAGATAAGGTAATAACTGTAGATCAACAACCTATTGGACGCACTCCGCGTTCAAATCCGGTTACTTATACCGGTATTTTTAATCATATCCGTAATCTTTTCGCTTCTCTGCCCGATGCCAAAATACGTGGTTATAAGGCGGGTAGATTTTCGTTTAATGCTAAAGGCGGGCGTTGTGAAGTGTGTAATGGCAATGGTTTGAAACGGATAGAAATGAATTTCTTGCCGGACGTTTATGTGCCTTGTGAGGCTTGTGGCGGTAAAAGGTATAATAGAGAAACGTTAGAGGTGAGGTTTAAAGGTAAATCCATTGCCGATGTGCTGGATATGACTATTAATCAGGCGGTGGAATTCTTTGAGAATATTCCGGCATTCTCTCATAAACTGAAGGTGCTACAAGATGTGGGTCTTGGATATCTTAAACTTGGTCAGAGCTCAACTACGTTGTCAGGTGGTGAAAGTCAGCGTATTAAGTTGGCAACGGAATTGTCAAAGCGCGATACCGGGCGCACCCTTTATATTTTGGACGAACCTACTACGGGGTTGCACTTCGAAGATATCAAGGTGCTGATGAATGTGCTTCATAAGTTGATAGGGAAGGGTAATACGGTTATCGTTATAGAACACAACTTGGATGTGCTTAAGCAAGCTGATTATCTGATAGATATGGGACCGGAAGCGGGCAGAGACGGAGGCATTATCGTTGCAAGTGGAACACCCGAAGAGGTAGCTGCTGCAGGTGTTGGTGCTACTGCCCCTTATTTGGCAAAGGTACTTAAGAAATAACTCCCCAATTTACTTTCATTTGATTCATCTGCTGTAATTTCTTTTTAAGCAGAATGTTTTTTGGAGAAGATAGTTCTTCGTCTTCTTCAAGAATGCTTTTTGCTACATTTCGCGCTGTACTTAGTATGTTAACGTCGCTTGCAAGGCTTGCTATTTTTAAATCAAAGGGCAGACCACTCTGTTGTAAACCGTCGATATCACCCGGTCCGCGGAGCGTCATGTCGGCTTCTGCAATTTTGAAACCGTCGTTAGTTTCGCACATTATTTGTAGCCTCTTTCGGGTGTTATCCGCCAATTCGTATTTCGACATTAAGATGCAGTAACTTTGGTCGGCACCACGACCTACACGACCTCTTAATTGATGTAATTGACTGAGACCGAAGCGTTCGGCATTCTCTATTACCATCACACTGGCATTAGGTACGTTAACGCCTACTTCGATAACGGTTGTGGCAACCATTATCCTGGCTTCTCCGGATACGAACATCCTCATTGCTTCGTCTTTTTCCGATTGCTTCATCTTGCCGTGCACCATTACTAATTTGCATTCCGTGAAGATGTCGGTAAGCATTTTATAGCCCTGCTCCAGATCTCTAAGGTCTATTTTCTCGTTTTCTTGAATGAGCGGATATACTATATATACTTGTCGCCCCTCGGCAATTTGCTTGTGAATGAAAGAGTAAACCTGACCTCGTTTGTTGTCGAAAAGATGATAAGTAGATACGGGTTTTCTACCGGGAGGGAGCTCATCGATAACGCTCACTTCCAAATCGCCGTATACCGTCATCGCCAACGTGCGAGGTATAGGTGTTGCCGTCATTACAAGAACGTGAGGTGGTGATACGTTTTTATTCCATAGTTTGGCGCGTTGAGCCACTCCGAAGCGGTGTTGCTCATCGATAATCACATAGCCGAGGTTGGAGAAGTTTACATTCTCTTCTATCAAGGCGTGGGTGCCTATAATAATTTGTATTGAGGCATTCCCAAGACCTTCTAAAATCTCTTCTTTCTCTTTCTTTTTAGTGTTGCCTGTGAGTAGCTTTACGTTTATTCCGAGAGGTGCTACCATGTCGCTTATCGATTCATAGTGTTGATTGGCAAGTATTTCTGTAGGTGCCATTATGCATGCTTGGTAGCCGTTGTCCAACGCAATCAGAGCAGTAAGTAGAGCTACAATAGTTTTACCACTACCTACATCCCCTTGCAGTAACCTGTTCATCTGTATACCGCTCTTCATATCGTTACGTATCTCTTTGATTACTTTTTTCTGAGCATTGGTGAGCGGAAATGGTAGATAATCACTGTAAAAACTGTTGAAATATTTACCTATAGATGAGAAGATATAACCTCGATATTGTCTGCTACGATGCTGTGATTGATAGAGCATCGACAATTGTATGTAGAAGAGTTCTTCGAATTTTAGTCGAGCTTCCGCGAGTTTAAAGTTTTCTATACTTTGCGGAAAATGTATGTTTTTTATCGCCTTTTCCCGGCTGATTAAATTCATTTTCTCTGTCAAGTATTGGGGTAGAGTTTCAGGAATTTGGATGTTGTCGGTGAATAGGATAGAGTATATGTATTTTCTGAGGTTGTCGGAGGTGAGGTAGCTTTTTTTCATTTTCTCCGTACTGTTGTACATCGATTGAATACCGGCAGAGCGACGTAGATTTAAGTCGGAATAAATCTCAATGTCCGGATGGGCGATATTCAGTTTTGAACCAAAGCGGTTAGGCTTTCCGAAAACAATATATTTAGTATGCAGTCGGTAGTTTTTTTCGATATATTTAGTACCTTTAAACCAAACTAATTCTATCGTGCCGGTGCCGTCGGAAAAAGTAGCCGTTAAGCGAGAAGCCCTACCTTCGCCAACATATTCAAATTGAATTATCTCGCCAATTATTTGAATATAAGGCATTTTTTCTGTACACTCCGATATTTTGTAGAATTTACTGCGGTCGACATGCCTATAGGGGAAATAATTTAATAAATCCTCTACGGTAACAATCTGTAATTCCGCGGTCAACACCTCACCGCGCTTAAATCCTATGCCGGCTACAGAGAATATGGGCGAACTTAATTCCACTTTATTGTTTTTTTATTAAAGTACAAAGGTAATTATTTTCTTTGATATTTCTTCTTTTTACGTAAAAAACCTACTCTCTTGAGAGTAGTGTTGCCTCCTTGAGAGTAGGTATTATTTTTTTGTAAAATATTTTGCCGTTTCAAATATTGTTCTTATATTTGTGATGCAAATATAATTCATATATTATATGGTGTTTTTTATATACATAATATGTTGTTGTTTAGCCTTTAAACTACTAAGGGCATGGTAGTTATATAATATCACTCCATGCCCTGAAGTCAGTACTTATTTGGTTCACCTCAAAAATATATCCTAATGTCTCCTATAAATCAAGAAAATATTCAACTAAAATATGTTGATAATCAAATAATTTTATCCGAAAAAATTATAGAAGGTAAGATAACTGTATTTGATTGCGTTGGTCGATTGGTATTTTCGTCTGAAATTACCGATGAAAGTGTGTTTACTCCTAATTTGCCGAGTGGCGTCTATATTGCTAATATAAGCAATAAATCCGGAACGTATTCTTATAAATTTATTGTTTCACCTAATAAATAGTATGTGTTATGAAAAAGGTATTTTGTTCAATAGTTATATTTTTTGTATTAATTTTGACTTTTAATTCTTGTTTAAGAGAATCTAATTCCATTACTTTATTAGACTATATTTCTAAAGAATATATTTCTAATTATTTTCCTTATGAAGAAGGTCAAGTGTTATTGTTTGTTAATGAAGATAAATCAGATTCATGTTCTTTTATTATAGTGAAAAAAAATGTTTTTATAGATTTTTAAATGATATTGGCTCCTTTGGTTCTATGTCTTATGGATATAATGAAATTGGTACTATTGTATGCTTTGAAAATACAGATAGTTTGTCATTTAGATATAGTTTTTGTTTAGGCGCCGAACATTATGCAGATAATCCTACATGTACTTGTTTTTACGGGGCTGACCATTCAACTAATGAATTTGGGGATGGATGTGGACTTGATGGTAATAGTTATGGGAATGCATTTAATATCTCATTGGAAGATATAGATTCTTTTTTTACTCCGGTTGTAATAGTAAATGATTATGAGAATTCAACAGAAGAATATGCCAAAATTGTCAATGGATTTGGTATAGCGATGTTTCAAGATTTTTATGGTAATAAATGGTATTTCGATTCTATATTATCCGAATAAATAGTTACTAACTGATAAAATATTTGAGTCAGCACTCTTTTGTAGAGTGCTGACATTTTTATATTACATAAAATCTATTATTCTACCTTCAAATTTTGTCACTAATTTTGCAGTTGCCCCTTGAGAGTAGCGATAGAAAAAGTGGGAAATGCTTGCTTATTATTGGCGGAAAATTATTACCTTTGCACTTTAATTCATAATGTGAACTTTAAACTAATAACGTTGTGGCTACTAAGTATATATTTGTAACGGGAGGTGTAACATCCTCATTAGGAAAAGGCATAATTTCCGCTTCTTTAGGAAAATTATTGCAAGCACGCGGTTATAGGGTGACAAATCAAAAGTTGGATCCGTACATCAATGTTGATCCCGGTACGTTGAACCCTTATGAGCATGGCGAATGCTATGTAACTGTTGATGGCCATGAGGCAGACCTTGATTTGGGGCATTACGAGAGATTCCTTAATGTGCCTTCTACAAAGGCTAATAACGTTACTTCCGGCCGTATATATCAAAATGTAATAAATCGTGAACGCCGTGGTGACTTCCTTGGCAAAACAGTGCAAGTTATTCCTCATATCACCGACGAAATAAAACGAAATATCAAGATGCTGGGTAATACCGGAGATTTCGATTTCGTTATTACGGAGATAGGTGGCACTGTTGGAGATATAGAGTCGCTCCCTTATATCGAGAGTGTGCGTCAGATGCGATGGGAGCTCGGTAGAGATTGTCTCTGTATTCACTTGACTTACGTGCCTTACGTGGCTGCTGCCGGTGAGTTGAAAACCAAGCCTACTCAGCATTCCGTTAAAGAGCTTCAACAAGAGGGTGTGCAACCCGATGTACTCGTGCTTCGTGCCGAACATCCTATCACCCCGGAGGTCAGGAAAAAAGTAGCATTATTCTGTAATGTCGATTCTGAAGCCGTTATCGAAAGTGCTGATGTAAAAACTATCTACGAGGTGCCTATCCGTATGCAACAAGAGGGGCTTGATAGAGTAGTGCTAAAACGCCTCGGTTTGAACCCGGATGATACTGTAGCCGATATGACTCAGTGGAACTTCTTCCTCGACAAACTACATAATGCTACGGAGGAGGTTAAAATTGCCCTTGTTGGTAAATATGTGCGCCTTCCGGATGCTTATAAGTCTATTATCGAGAGCCTTATACACGCTTCTGCATATAACGACCGTAAGTTGAAACTCGACCTTATCCTCTCTGAAGAAATTACTGACGATAATGTAAATGAGATATTACAAGGCTATCAAGGTATACTCATTGCCCCGGGATTCGGTGAGCGCGGTGTAGACGGAAAGATTATAGCCGCTCGTTTCGCCCGCGAAAATAACGTGCCTTGCCTTGGTATCTGCTTCGGTATGCAAGTGATGGCTATAGAATTCGCACGTAATGTGCTCGGCTATGCCGATGCCCATACCGCTGAAATCAACCCTCAAACACCTCATAAGGTGATTGATATGATGGAAGAGCAGAAAGTAGTGCTCGACAAGGGTGGCTCTATGCGCCTCGGTGCTTTTGCTTGTAGCCTCGTGAAGAACTCAAAAGTATATTCTATATACGGTAAAGACCTTATCTACGAGCGCCATCGCCATAGATTCGAATTTAATAATTATTACAAACAAGAATTCGAAGCCAAAGGTATGAGCGTTGTTGGTTTCAATCCGGAAACGAACCTTGGTGAGATTATAGAACTGAAAAACCACCCATGGTATATCGGCGTGCAATTCCACCCGGAATACTCAAGTACAGTGCTTAAACCTCACCCTTTGTTCCTCGAATTTGTTAAAGTAGCTACACAATACAAATAATATTTTTTAATGGATAAAAATACAGTAATTGGTTTCGTATTAATCTTTTTGGTAGTAATTGGTTTCGGATGGCTTAACCGACCAAGCCAAGAAGAATTGGATCGTGCTCAACATCAGCGCGATTCTATTGCTGCAGTGCAAGAGGCTCAACGCCTTGCCGAGCTCAAGCTCGAGCGAGAACGTGAAATAGCCGATTCTATTGCTATCGTTCAAGGAAATGCCGATTCTACAAAAGTAAAGGCTATTTACGGCGAATTTGCAGTTGCTGCCGTTGGCGAAGAGAAAACTTTTGACATAGACAACGGTAAAATTACTCTTACCTTCTCTAACCGTGGTGGTAGAGTTGTTGCCGCTAAGATTAACGACTATTTTAGATACGACTCTCTGCCGATGATGCTCTTTAACCCTAAAGAGGCAAACCTAAACTTTACGTTATTCACAAATAGCAATCGTATCCTTAATACGGAATCCCTATTCTATGAAGCTGATGTAAATACAACCCCTGATGCACAAGTGGTTACTATGCGTCTTGTGGCAGATTCCGCTTCCTATCTCGACTTTATATATACTATTCCTAATGATGAGTATATGATTCAATGCGAGGTACTTGCCCATAATATGCAACAAGTACTCTCGCCATCAACCTCTACTCTCGACTTTAATTGGGACGTGATGGTACGCCAAAACGAAAAGGGACGTAAGTTCGAAAGTCGCTATGCAACACTCAATTATAAATTTGTTGCCGACGATATGGAGAAACTTTCCGAAACAAAATCCGATGCGGAAGACCTTGCCGGTAAGGTGAAATGGGTGGCTTTCAAAGACCAATTCTTCAGCTCTATTATGATTGCCGACGATGCCTTTACATCTACTCATGTGTCTTCGGAGGTGATGTCGGAAAAAACGCCTTTTATCAAACATCATAAGATGGAGGGCTCGCTCCGATTTGATATCAATGGTAAAGAGTCTACTAAATTCTATACCTATTACGGCCCAAATAAATACTCATTATTACGTAGCTACGATAAGGATGTAGAAGACGCTGATGATAAATTGAAACTACATCATATCATTCCTATGGGATGGAAACTATTCCGTTGGGTATCTACTGGTATAATTATCCCGATGTTCGACTTCTTCGGAAGATTTATATCTAACTACGGTTTGATTATCTTATTGATGACCATTGTAATTAAGATAGTTATCTTGCCATTTACTTACAAGTCTTATATGTCTTCAGCCAAGATGCGAGTTCTTCGTCCTCAAATCGAAGAAATAAATGCTCGTATCCCTGCCGAAAAAGCCATGGAGCGCCAACAAGCTACTATGGAGCTATATAACAAGGTGGGTGTCAGCCCGATGAGTGGTTGCTTGCCAATGCTCTTCCAAATGCCTATCCTCTTTGCAATGTTCAGCTTCTTCCCTACTGCTTTCGAGCTCCGTGGTCAGAGCTTCCTCTGGGCAGACGACCTCTCGGCTTACGATGCTATCGTTACTTGGGACGCTTATATTCCGTTAATAACACCTTATTTCGGTAACCATATTTCTCTTTTCTGTTTGTTGATGACTATTACCAACATCATCTACACCAAGATTAATATGGCAAATAACCCGGCACAGGGCGATCAAATGGCTGTGATGAAATGGATGATGTATTTGATGCCTGTAATGTTCATGTTTATCTTCAATAACTATGCTTCAGGTCTCTCTTACTACTATTTTGTATCATTGCTTATCACTATTCTTCAAACTTACCTCTTCCGCCTCTTTATCAATGAAGAAAAGCTACTTCAAAAATTAGAGGCTCGTAAGGGTAAACCTCAAAAGAAATCCGGTTTCATGGCGCGCCTCGAAGCTGCTCAAAAGGCTCAACAACAAGCTATTCGCGAGCAACAACAGCAGATGATGAAACAAGGTAAAAACAGTAAAGGTCGTCATTAAAACATACTTTTTCAATGCGTGGATGTCACCGCGCATTGATTTGCCCTCGTAGTTCAACGGATAGAATAGCGGTTTCCTAAACCGTTGATCTGAGTTCGATTCTCAGCGGGGGTACTACTTAGTATAATTATACCCGTATGCTCGTGATTTTTACGGGAATACGGGTTCTTTTTTTATTCTCACTATGATTACTTATAATTCAGAAGAAGTAAAACTACCGAAATTTTCAAAACGCGAAATCTCTAATTGGATTAAAGAGGTTGCTGCCGTTTATGGCAAACAAGTAGGAGAGATAGGCTATCTCTTTTGTAATGATGATAAAATTTTGGAGGTGAATAAACAGTATCTCGGGCACGACTATTTTACCGATATCATCACTTTTGGATATAGCGAGGGTGACGTTATCAGCGGTGATATCTACATCTCTTTAGATACGGTGAAGTCTAATTCCGAAGAGTTTCATGTAGATTATATCAATGAGTTTTACCGCGTTATTATACATGGAGTGCTTCACCTCTGTGGACAGAATGATAAAACTGATGAAGAGCGTGCCGAGATGATTCGAAAAGAGAATGCTGCTTTGGCTCTTCTTAATAAATGAAATTCTCATTTATTCTAAATAACCCGCCTCGGTGCATGATAACTCGCTAATGTTTATCATGCCGGAGGTATTGCCTTTGATATTACATTCTTGGAGTTATGAGGGCTATTGTTCTTTCTGTAATCAACTATTCCGACTCGGGTTGCATGGTAAATATGTTTACCGACGAGCTTGGTTATGTGACTGCTTCTGTTAAGGTTAGCAAGCGTAGCGTTGTGCGTAATAGCCATTTACAGCCCCTTTCTTTACTGAATGTGCAGCTGAAGGGAAAACCCTCGCAACCAATAATGCGCTTTGTAGAGTGCGTGGCTTTACCTGAAAACGCCTTTTTTGCCGAATCTCCATATAAAATTTTAGTACTACAATTTCTTAGCGAAGTGCTCAACGCCGTTTTACGTGACGTTCAGCGCGATGATGCGCTTTTTGATTATATCTTTAATTCACTAATATATTTCGCTGCAATGCCTCGCGGAGTAGCTTCATTTCATCTCGTTTTCCTCGTTAAATTGTCACGAATCCTCGGCGTTTTCCCCAATCTCGAAAAATTTACTCCCGATTGCCTCTTTGACTTAACTGATGCTTGTTTTACAAAAAAATTCATAGCCTCTCACTTAGTGCTTAACAGTGAGCAAACTATGAATTTCGTAAACTTGGTTCGTGCCGATTTCAGCACACTATATCTATTTGATTATTCCCGCTCCGACCGTAACGAGATATTGGATTATATCCTCATCTATTTTAAATTACACACGCCTTCTTTCCCTGAAATTAAATCATTACAAGTGCTACGTGAGTTGTAACTTATGCTTCTATGGATGCTTTGATTTTCTGTATCGATGCATCGCTCATCTTGGCTCCTACCGATTGTATTATTTCTGATGCACATAGCGAACCTATATAGCCACATTTAGCTGTGTTAAAGCCTTTTGATACGCCGTATAAGTAGCCGGCTGCAAAGATGTCGCCAGCCCCTGTAGTGTCTATTACTTTGTCGGTATATACGGCATCCACACGCTCTATTGCGTTGCAGTGTGCAATATACGATCCTTTTGCCCCTACTTTTACTATTGCCATATTGGTGTTTTCTCCGATAATTCGTGCAGCATCTTCGGGCTTTTCTTGTGTGTATGCAAATGATTCTTCTTCATTTGCAAATACGATATCGGCATACTTTTTTGTGAAATATCTCAGAAAATCAATGTTTTCCGAAACCACATTATAGCTTGCAAAATCTAAGGAGATGTTGAGTCCTGCCTTTTTTGCTAAAAATCCCGCCTTGTCAATAAGGTCGTAATTCTGCATTAAATAACCCTCGATATGGAAAATGTCGAAATCTTTAAACATTTCTATATCAATATCTTCGGCTTTCATGTCGGAAGCTGCGCCCAAGCATGTTGCCATTGTACGTTCATGGTCGGCAGAGATGATGACGTTGCACCTTCCGGATGGTAGTACTGATTTAAGCAGGCAAGGCTCAATGCCATTTAACTTCATCTCTTGTTGGAAAAAAGCACCTATCTCATCATTGCCGGTTTTGCCAATAAAACCGGATATTCCACCGAGTTGTGAGATACATTTTATTGTGTTTGCTGCCGAACCGCCGGCTATCGTGCTATGTTTATATGCTCTAATGTTCTCCTCTATTTCAGCGGTTTTACTTACATCAACCAGTTGCATACTCCCTTTTGGTAATGCAAGAAACTCCAATAGACGGTCATCGTCTATTGGAGTTAATATATCTACAAGGGCATTGCCCATCCCTAATATCTTTTTCATTATTTGTTTTTATTGCTTATCGGGTCAAATCCACTGCCATATACTCCGATGGCTGCTGATTGAGAGATAAAGGCATTTTTGTCTATTTCGTTGATAATCTTGAATATTTCGTGTGATTCGGTTTTGCGTACCAATACAGTTACCACTTTCATAGAATTTTTAGTGTACCATCCTGTTGCATCGAGTAGGGTTACTCCGCGTTTCGCTTTTTGCTGAATAGCATCGGCAATCTCTTCTGCTTTTGATGAGAATATAAAGAATTGTACCGATTGGCGCACACCGTTAATGTACATATCTACTGTTGTAAACGATATAAACATTGTTATCAAGCCGTATACAATTTGCTCGATACCGTTGTTAGGCAGTATTCCGGAGCAACTTATTATCACTACATCGCAGAATGTGAGGGCGCGCCCAAGAGTGATGTCTCTGTATTTGTTGATAATCTTTGCAATGATATCGGTTCCACCGGAACTTCCGTTATTGCAGAATGTAATGCCAAGTGATACTCCCATCATCAAACCGGCTATGATACAAGACATGAACGGGTCGAATACGGGAAATGGCTCTCCGGTTAAGTAAATAAATACATCTTCCCATGGTATCCATAAATACATGGTTACAATTATTACACCGTATATTGTGCGTAGACTGAATTGTAAGCCCAATATTTTTACCGATAATATCAATAAGATGGCATTAATAGCCAAATAAGACACGGATACCGGTATGCCTCCGTTAATAGAGAACATACCCAATGAGGCAAAGAAATCTTGTAGCCCTTGTGGTAATAGCCCTTGTGTGGCATACATGATTATGGAGCAAACACCCGTAGCTCCGCCTGCCGTAAATTGGTGCGGGAAGATAAACAATTGCCATGCCAACGCGTAAATTAACAGAGCTAATGCAATTGTTACAAGCTCTTTAACTTCTTTAAAAATACTTTTCTTGTTCATTATAATACGATATTTACGATTTTGTTTGGTACAACAATAACCTTTTTCGGAGTGCCACCGTTGAGGAATTTAGCAGTTTGTTCGTTGCCGAGAGCGGCTTTTTCCACCTCTTCTTTGCTCATTGATGCCGGCAACTCGAGTATGAAACGTACTTTACCGTTGAAAGAAATTGGGTATTTTATGTTAGATTCTACCAAAAATTCTTCTTTATATTCAGGGAAAGTGGCGTCGCATACGGACGTTGTATTGCCCATTGCATGCCATAATTCTTCGGCGATATGCGGTGCAAATGGAGCCAGTATTATTGTTAATGGCTCTAAGATAGCTCGTTTGTGGCATTTGGCGGATGCCAATTCGTTTGCACAAATCATGAATGCCGATACGGAGGTGTTGAAAGAGAAATTCTCTATATCGTAAGCTATTTTCTTGATTGTTTTATGTAAGGTTTTAAGCTCTTCTGCCGTTGGTTTTTCGTCGTTGATAACGAATTTATCGCCTTCGGAATAGAGTCCCCACAATTTTTTCAAGAAACGATGTACTCCGTCAATGCCTTTCGTATCCCAAGGTTTTGATTGCTCAAGCGGTCCGAGAAACATCTCATAGAGTCGTAGAGTGTCTGCTCCGTAATGTTCTACAATGTCGTCCGGATTTACTACGTTGAACATTGATTTACTCATCTTCTCTACCGCCCAACCGCAGATGTACTTGCCGTTCTCAAGCTCAAATTCGGCATCTTTATATTCCGGCATCCAAGCTTTGAATTTATCAATATCAAGTACATCGTTATCCACGATATTTACATCTACGTGTATCGGTTGTACTTGGTAATTGTCTTTTAGCCCGTAACTTACGTATTTGTTTGTGCCTACAATACGATAAACGAAATTAGAGCGACCTTGTATCATACCTTGGTTGATGAGTTTTTGGAATGGCTCTTCTTTGTAAGAATGTCCGATGTCGAAGAGGAATTTATTCCAGAAGCGGCTGTATATGAGGTGACCTGTTGCATGCTCGGTACCACCGATATAGAGGTCGACATTACCCCAATAGCGGTTACTCTCGGCAGATACTAGCCCTTTATCGTTATGCGGGTCCATATATCTTAAATAGTAAGCCGATGATCCTGCAAAGCCCGGCATTGTGTTGAGTTCGAGAGGGTAGCCCTCTTTTGTGCACCAATTCTTTGCCCTGCCAAGTGGCGGTTCTCCGTTTTCAGTAGGTAAGAATTTGTCGATCTCCGGAAGTAACAAAGGCAGTTCATCTTCGTTTAATGTATAAGGGATGCCGTTTTTGTAATAAACCGGTATCGGCTCGCCCCAATAACGTTGGCGACTGAATATTGCATCACGAAGGCGGTAGTTGACTTTTACTTGTCCGAGGTGGTGCTCGGTGATATATTCCTTCATTTTTGCAATGGCCTCTTTTACTTGAAGTCCGTTGAGGAAGCCTGAGTTGCAAACTATTCCTTCTTTGGCATCGTAGCTCTCGTTGCTCACGTCAGCCCCTTCAATGAGCGGGATTATAGGCAGATTGAAATGGCGAGCAAAAGCATAGTCGCGACTATCGTGGGCAGGTACTGCCATGATGGCGCCGGTACCATATCCGGCAAGTACGTAATCCGAAATCCAAACCGGTATTTTGTCGCCGGTAAGAGGATTGATGGCATAAGAGCCTGAGAATACACCAGTTACGCGGCGGTCTGAAATTCTCTCTCGCTCGGTGCGACTCTTTACTCTGTTCAAATATTCGTCTACTGAGGCTTGTTGTTCTGCAGTTACCAACTTATCTACGTATTTGCTTTCCGGTGCGAGCACCATAAAGGTAACGCCAAAAACGGTATCAGCACGAGTGGTGAATATCTCGAGTTCTATATCGCTGTCTGCTACTTTAAAGCGCATCTCGGCACCTTCTGAACGACCAATCCAGTTGCGCTGAGTCTCCTTGAGAGAGTCGGTCCAATCCACAAGGTCAAGCCCGTCCAGAAGACGCTGTGCATAGGCACTGACTCTTAAGCTCCATTGGCGCATAACTCTCTGTTCTACAGGGTATCCACCGCGCACTGAGAGACCTTCACTTACCTCGTCGTTGGCGAGAACAGTACCTAATTTTGGGCACCAATTCACTTTTAAGTCGGCAAGATAAGCGATGCGATAATTCATTAATATCTCTTGTTGCTCTTTTTCCGACATAGCGTTCCATTCATCGGCACTGAATGGGCGTGTAGGGGTAGCAGCCGCATTTACGTTCTTATTACCGTTTTTCTCGAATTCTGCAATCAAAGTATCTATAGGTTCGGCTTTGTCGGAGTCATTATTATACCAATGCTTGAACATTTGGATAAAAGCCCATTGAGTCCAGCGGTAATATTCCGGGTCACAAGTGCGAATTTCTCTGCTCCAATCGTAGCAAAAACCGATTTTATCCATTTGCTCGCGATAGCGATTTATATTATTTTCGGTAGTGATAGCCGGGTGTTGACCCGTTTGAATGGCATACTGCTCGGCAGGAAGTCCGAAAGAATCGTACCCCATCGGGTGGAGTACATTAAAGCCCTTCAGCCTTTTGTAGCGACTGTAGATGTCGGAAGCAATGTAGCCCAGAGGGTGACCTACATGGAGCCCGGCTCCTGATGGGTAAGGAAACATGTCAAGAACATAATATTTCGGTTTGTCGGAAGATGCTTCTACTTTATATGTCTTATCTTCCACCCATTTTTTTTGCCACTTTTTTTCTATCTCTCTGAAATTGTATTCCATGTTAATATATATGTAAGATTTTAATTATCAGTGGTTTATACTTTATTTTCCGCCCAATATAAAGGCTCTGCAAAGTTAAGAATAATACTTTGATTTTCAGCTTTTTTTAGCCATATTTTTCTAATAGGGTCTTATTTTATGAGCTGTTGTTTATATCGGAGCAAATCTGAATAACTATATTTGATAGTAATAATTAGTAAATTTTAAATTTTTAGTTATAGAAAAATATTGTACCTTTGCTCGTGAAATAAATTAATTCTTAATGATAATATCAATATGAAAAAAAATGTATTAGTACTTTGTTCTATTGTGTTGTTAGCTAATGTGTTAGTTGCAGCTCCAAAGAATAAAGAAAAGAAGGAAGAGGGTTTTGTATTTACAACAGTAAAAGAAAATCCTATTACTTCTGTTAAAAATCAACACCGTTCTTCCACCTGTTGGAGCTTTTCTGCAATGGCTTTTTTTGAGTCGGAAGTACTTCGTATGCAAAATAAAACCGTTGATTTATCCGAGATGTTCCTTGTACATAAGTCAATGATTGACCGTGGAGAGCTCTATGTACGTCTTCATGGCAATGCTACTTTTGCTCCCGGCGGATGGGTGTCTGATGCAATGTATTGCCTTGAGCATTACGGTCTTGTGCCACAAGATGCAATGCCGGGTATCCGTTATGGAGAGCCACTCCCTGTTCATAACGAACTCGATGCCGTTGCAGCCGCTTATATCAAAGCTATCGCTAAAGGTAATTTTAAATCTCTCACTCCGGTTTGGAAAGAAGGATTTATCAAAATATACGATACTTACCTTGGCGAATGCCCTACGGAATTCGTTGTCGATGGTGTGAAGATGACCCCGGTAGAATATGCAAAATCTCTCGGTCTTGACGCAAAAAACTACGTTTCTATTACCAGCTTTACTCACCATCCCTTCTACGAGCCTATGGTAGTAGAGGTAGAAGATAACTGGCGCCATGCTACTGCTATTAACTTGCCTATGGACGAGATGATGGCAACGCTCGACAATGCTATTATGAGCGGTTATACAGTGGCTTGGGGTGCCGATGTTAGCGAAATAGGATTTACTCGCGATGGTATTGGTGTGATGCCGGATGCCGATAAAGGTGCTGAACTCACAGGCTCTGATATGGCTCGTTGGACAGGTATGAGCGCTGTTGATAAAAAGGCTGAACTTACGTCTCGTCCTCTACCTGAAATAGAAGTTACTCAGGAAATGCGCCAAGAAGCTTTTGATAATTGGGAAACTACCGACGACCATGGTATGCTCATCTATGGTATCGCTAAAGATCAAAACGGTAAGAAATATTATATGGTGAAAAACTCTTGGGGTACTAACTCTAAATACAAAGGAATTTGGTATGTATCAGAGACTTTTGTTAAATACAAAACTATCAATATAGTGCTCCATAAAGATGCCGTTCCTGCTGAAATTAATTCAAAATTGAAATAAGTTTAAAGATTTATTTTTTTCATGAGGATGCCACCCAACGATTTGTATTAGTCGGGTGGCATTTTTTTTCCTGTTTTCGTCACTTTTTTGGCGTGAAATTTTTATACGCTGAGAATC
>JBJECF010000055.1:0-19625 GCA_051870785.1 Candidatus Aphodosoma sp. | reverse complement strand
CTGATTCTCAGCGTATAAAAATTTCACGCCAAAAAAGTGACGAAAACAGGAAATGTAATTAACATATCAGCCTATAAATGTGTATATATGACACATTAAATATCACAAATAACTGACAATTAGCTTGTTGGTAATAATATTTCTTGTTAAATTAATTTAACACAAAATGGGGGGGGGTGATTGTATATTTTTGTAAATTTGCAACGCAAATAGATGAGTAATAATCGTCTATTGGAATTTGAAAAATAAATCAAAGAAACTTTTATTAAGAACAAACAAGTATTACTTAAAACTTAATTTATGAGTATAGTAGGTAATACGGATGGAGCAGTCCGTAGATTTTTTTTGTCGTGTTTAGTGCTGTTATTTTATATAGGTGCAATAGCTCAAACACCTTATAGTATTACGTTTACCCATTCACCGGGGCAAGGAAATACCTCACTTGATGCACGAGGAATGCAACCGGTGCACGAATTGACGTATGTGTATTACATGAAATCGGGTGAGTCCCGCACCCTCACAATGCCTCTTGCTTCTCAAAGCAATAGGTTGAAAGGTTATAGCCGTTGGTATGACTATACAACTGATTCTATGTCAGCTGTAGTTGCAGGACTGACTTATACTGCCGCTAACAGCACTATATATTATACAAATTATGGTGCATTTACTTATCAAGAAACACTAAATGGTGTTGAAATACAGCCGGCGGTTTCTATTACTTTTGATGGTACTCCGGTTAAGATAGCGTGTGATGTTTCCAACTATGCCGATTTTCAAATGACAAAGAGTGGTTCCAATCTTTCTATAGTAGAAGAGCCTACTCTCTCTTATCGCGTTATTTTCGATATTCGTCCCGCATCCGAAATTGCTACTCAAATAAACACTACAACCCCTTACGAGGATTATAATTTTATTGCTCCGGCAGGTGCTACAATTTTGCTTACTACGGCAATGAACTCTAATGATAGTACTTCTTGCTACTATTCGGATAGTACAAGTAGTCAAACTCAAATTACCTCCTGCACAATGTATAGAAGTACAAATGGTGGTAGTAGTTATTCGACATATAGTGCAACATGTACTGCCGACCGTATGTATCAAGTAATTGCGCCGTCTGCGGGCAGTACTTATTATTTTGAGTTACGTAGCGATAATTATAAAATAGCTCGCTGGAAAGTAGAGGGTAGAGATACTACCGAAATCGGTCCTTATCACGGTACTATTGTTTCTAATGAAGAGATGGACGAGAAATATAATCTTGCTGCAAAACAGGATTTCGATGTCGCTCCGGAATTTTTGGATACGGTTACTAAAACTACTGATTTTGTTATTTCAAATAAGCATTTGAATTGGGATGAATGTTCTTATGGATTTGTTTATCCATATGGTAGCGGTTCTGCCGGTAATAGCAAACAATTTGATTCTGAATTCCCTTATTGGAGTGAGTATGCTATACTTCAAAGTGTTCCTTTCGGTGCTTCTTGGGTTGGTAATAGTCCGACAAGTGTAAGAGACCATAACAATCCCGGTAAGGGTTGCTTTCTATATGTAGATGCTAATGAAGCCCCGGGTCTTGTGGCTAACCTCGTTATCGAAGGTAACCTCTGCCCGAATAGTAGTGTTTATATCTCAGCTTGGGTTAATAACTTTGCAAAAGAACATACTTTGGTAAATCTTAATATCATTCTTTCCGGTATTGATGAGAGTGGTAATGAAACTCGGCTTCAATCCTTTACTACAGGTAGTAATACTTTTAGTTATAGTACTGCCGGCGATTGGTATCAAGTTTTCTTCGAAGTAAAACTCGGTAATCAAAATTATGCCAACTACCGCGTGCGTATAGAAAATAACAACAATTCCGGCTCGGGTAACGACTTCGGTATAGACGATATCCGTATATATACTTCTAAAAACCCGGTACAATCGCTCGAGGGTATTACCGCTTGTGGCATTAAAACTCAACAAGAGCTTATCGATGCAGAGAATGGTATTGCAGAGTCTATCATTTTGCTCCGCGTCGACTTCAAGTCCGAGGCTTTCGTTGCCGATAACGATGGTAACGTAAATATCAATTATCGCTGGGTGAAGGGTGCAAATCCTATAGGTGGCGATAACGATGCTATACTTGACCTCAACTATGTTAACAAACATTCTTCCGGTAAATATGGTACTTATGTCGTACAAAAAAATAAAACTTGGGACGAGATTAATGATACCCTTAAATATAGTTCTATCAATGACTTCGTTCTTCGTGAAGATAGACCTGTTATCGACGGTGAAATGTTCTCGCTTCAAGAACAGGTGGTTCGTCCGGGTGGTGTAGATACGGTGCCTGTACTCTACATAGTGCATAAGAGTGCCGAATTCAAGAAATATTCCACTTACTCTTGTCTCGTTTCTGCCGATGCTAATTTCCGTGCCGACTGTGGCGGTTTGTATACAACCAAAGTGCAAAACTGTAAGCAACTTCTTATCGACGGAGAGCCTCAAGAACTCGTAAATCTCCGCTTTAAAACTCTCTCAGGTGAGCGCGACTATGAACTCTCTACTCAAGTTTATTACAACGACCCTAATAATAAAGGACAGGTGACTACTGCTACTCCTATTTGCGATTGGATTGTGGGTGTAGATGACAGATTTATTCAAGCCAACCTTACAAGGTCGTTTATGCACTTCCGTACCGAATATTTCGATGAGAAAACAAGCGTTAATCAGTCGGTTAAAGGCACATTTACTCAAGCCGACCTCGATACTTTATTGAAATACGAGCAATATATCACTTTGCGTAAAAGCGCTATCACTACCAATCTTCCGGGTGATGGTACTACGGTGCAATATATAGTTTATCCTATCCAGGGCTCTTGCAGTGACGCTTCTATCCCCGTTTGTCCTAACCCGATGCGTATCCGCCTCCGTAGTGACGTTAAATACAGCTATGGTAAACAAAATATCAACAGCATGCCGGAGGATATACAAGGTGCCCCTGCCGTAGTGCGTATCGCTCAATCTTTAGTAAATAAAGAAAACAATAAATTCGTACTCAAAATCAACGAAGTAAAGGGTACTCCGGAAGTCGGTAGTAATATGTATCTCTACCGTACTAATGATACTGTTGCTCAATCTCATATTGGCGAAGTGGTATATACATTCAGTGGTACTATTAGTGAAGAAAATGAAATAGAATTTAGCCGCACAAATAATTCTATCAATATGGTGCCGGGCTATGACTACAAATTCTCAGCCCGCTACGATACTCAGCCTTTCGATACTGCTTATGGTTGCTTTATAGTTAATGTAGTGCCGGATTTGGTATTCTACTCACCAAAAGCAGGTAACACTACTTGGCATAATGATGAAAACTGGGTGGACTCTCTCGGTAATACAGCCCTTATCCCTGTAGAGGGTACTAAAGTAATCCTCCCTGTAGGAAGTACCGACCTCGTTTATTTCGATACTACAAGTTTTGCTGAGGTAGAGGGTACTACCTATCATCTTAATTATATATATGGTTTCCGCCCTACTACTTGCGGCTCGATATACTTCCCTTGGGGTGCAAAAATCAGCGGTCAGCAATTCTTGAAATACGACTCCGCTTATGTGGATGTGCCGGTTACAAAAGGTGCTTACAGCCTCTTTGGTCTACCAATGAAGAAAGTTTTCTCCGGTGACCTATATATGCCTAAGGCAGGCGACGTTATAGGTGACGATTTCCGCTTCAACGGCGCACAATGCGACAACCGTATCACTAATAAGATATTACAAAAAGTATATAACTCTACTACTACTTTTTGGTCGTATACCAAAGGTAATACTATCGACTCGGTAAGTACTGCCGTTGCCGGATGGGGTAACCCTTCTAACTCTCTCAGTGAAGAGTATGTAAATACCGCCGTTGCCGTACAAGCAGTGGATGAAGCAGTACAAGAGTTTATACAATTGCCAAAGAAAGATAATACATATTACTTCTACGCAGTACGTAAGGCTACCGGAGAAGAGTATCAAGTGCCGGAAAGATACGGTAAAGCCGATATCACTCGTGGTGAAGATTGCTTTAAACTTATCTATGACCGCAATTATGAAGACCCGAATATGACGTTGACTTACAATAATGTAGAACCGGACTCTTGGTTCCTCGTTACTAATCCGTTTATGGGCGACCTCTCCGTTTCTGCACTCATGGATGCAAACCCTGAAATCATTGATGGCTTCTATTATACTTTTGAAGATGGTGTGATGACCGCTGAATCGGTTACTCCGGAATCCAAGATACAACCGGCAGGTGCATTTTTCGTACATGCTAAAAATGCTACTCGCTCTTTGAATATCACATTTAAACCTGATATGGTGGAGAATACAATAAGTAAAACTCCAGCCCCGGCACTTGCTCCGGCCAACGATTATCAAAAGCTTACCATCATTGCTCAAAACGATGAATACCGTAGCATTGCTACCATACAAGAGGATGCGTTCGGCGTTAATGAATACGATACTCAAGAAGATGCCGATATGCTCTTATTTGACGACAAACTTACGCCGTTCGGCGTTTATACCCGCATCGATAACAAACCTCTTATGGTGAACATGGTACGTACTATCGAAATGGTGCCACTCTCTGTAAGTATTATCGATACTACTATTAAAGATGTGGTAATTACTTTTACCGGCGCAGAGAAATTTACACGTCCTATCTATCTCTACGACGCATTGACAGATGAGAACCGCAGAATCTATTCCGGAATGACTGTCGACTTCAGCGGTCTTGAATCTGATGCTGTTCGTTATTATCTGAATATAGACAGACCAAATATTATTACTGCCGATGATAATATGACGGACGATTCCGGTGTGATTATCACCAATGATATAGAGGGCGTTCATTGCTACTCTCAAAGTGAAATACTCGCTATCAATATCTATGATGTAGCCGGACATCTTATCAAAGAGTGCAGTAATATCAATGATAATGCATTCAGTATTAAACTCCCTGTAGGAGTATATGTTATGGAAGTTAGAACAATAGATACAGTGTCAAACAATAAGGTAATTATAAAGTAAGATCATGAAAAATAATAATATAATTCTTTCTTTGATAATGCTCGTGTTGAGCGGAATTGTGGTATCTTTACTCTTTGTCAATTTAAACGGTGATGCACCTGCCGTTCAAGAACAACAGATTACTTTTAGTAAGAGTAAAGCAAAAAGATCAAGACATCAAGTAAAGGAGAATGTAGACGTGATGAATCAACTTCAAGGTCGCGGTGCTATCGGTACCGAAAAGGGTGCTTATGCAGGAAGTACTACCTTCCGTGCTCCGGCTTTGAAACGTTCTTCAAGCTACTCTCGTAGTTACATCTCTACACCTGAAACTCAATCAGTACAGAATACAGGTGTAATGATAGCAGATAATAGTTTTTCTTATGGACGCACTTCCGGTAGCTCTTCTTCGGGAGACAATTATTCTACCTTAGCCCCCGTATCCGGCGGTAGCGCAAGGATAAATTCCATAAGTGTAGGGCAGATGTTTTATACACCTCAAGCCACTAATAACGGTTCGTTTACAGGTGTCAATCGTGCTTATACATCTACAATGGTGGAAATAGGAGCCCCTATCAGTTCGCTGAGTATGGTACCCTATTCTCTTCCGGGCGAGCATGTTCACCACGATGATGATGGCGATGGCTTTTGTGACGATGGCGACGGCTTCTATCTTGATTACCGCCCGGGCGATGGTACCGGTGAGTATGAAGAGGTTTGGGTGCCTCTCGGTGACGAAACCCCACTACTCGTGTTGTGTCTGCTTTCTTTGGTTATTGCATATTTTAAATTCCGTAAATAATTATTTTTAATAGAGTAATTCACATTTTGATAAACTTCAATTGTGCGAGAGCATAGTTGAAGTTTTTTTGTATTGTTTCCCAATTGTAAAGGTTTTGTAATATCGCCCCGCTACCTTTGCACTCGAAAATAATACTTGCTAACATGAAATGTAAATCACTTATTTTATTATTCTTCTTACTACTCGTTCGCTTCATTGCTACTGCGGAAATCGTATCGGGCAATATCACTGACGCCGCTACCGGAGAGCCTCTTATCGGCGCTTCCGTTTATGTAAAAGATTCTCAAAAGGGCGTTATTACCGATATAGACGGAAATTTTCAAATTAATCTCGACAAAGGTAATTATATCCTTGTAATTCAATATGTAGGGTATATCACTGCCGAAAACCGAGTTGACGTGCCGCTTGCCGGTCCGCTCGACATTCAACTTCAACAAGAGTTCACTACTCTCGATGAGGTGGCTGTTGTAGTGAAAAAGAATATGGAATCGGAACACAACCTGCTTTTAGAACGTAAAAACGCTGCTCTTGCAATAGAGAATATAGGTTTTAAAGAGTTTAGTATTAAGGGCGTTAGTAGTGTACAAGATGGAGTTAAAAAATTGTCGGGCATATCTATTGCTTCTTCCGGTGCCGTGGTGGTACGCGGTCTTGGCGACAGATATAATGCCACTGCCCTAAACGGCTTGCCTATCGCTTCTCCTAACCCGGATAACAAACTTATTCCGCTCGACCTTTTTCCGGCTTCTACCGTGCAGAATATCACGGTAACAAAGGTATACGATGCTTCGTCTTTCGCCGATTATAGCGGTGCTCATATCAATATATCTACAAAGGATAATGTGGTGAATGACTTCTTCAACGTCTCTGCCTCTTTGGGTGCCAATATCAACATCTTCGGAAGTAAATTCTACTCAATGAATAATTTTGGCACACTGTTTACTTCACCGAAAGTTGACCCTGTTGCCCTCTCTTTGCCACTTATTGAGTATGACGAATACGTTAAGCACAATAATATTTTCCCGTCTGACTTTGATACAAAACAATATACTCCGATTCCTAATTTCAGTGTTAACGTTGCAGGAGGCAATAATTTGAGGTTTACATCCTGCTCGCTGAATATCCTCGCTGCCGCAAATATCTCTAATTCGACAGACATCTCGAAGAATGCTTATGAAAAAACTCTCGAGGCAACCGGTAATATTCAGAACAACTTTAATTACAGCAAGTATGAATCCAACTTGCAAACGGCAGCTCTTTTTAATATCGGTCTCCTTTTTCGAAAAGACGATTATATAGGGTATACACTCTTCTATGTGCGTGATGCGGAAAACAGCTATCAGTTACGCTCCGGTGTTGATTCCGAAGAGCACGACCTTATCGGTAGCAACAATACAATGCACATTTATTCATTGCTCAATAATCAACTTTGCGGTAAGCACATATTCGGTAAATGGATCCTTAACTGGGCAGGTAGTTATGGTCTCTCAACAAGTAATGAGCCGGACCGTCGCCAAGTGATGTTTGAAAATATTGATGGCAATCTCTCGCTTTTTAAACTTAACAGACAAGAAACAATGAGGTATTTCGGTTCGCTCAAAGAGGATGAATGGGTGGCTCAGATTTCGGCTACACATAATTTTTCAGAGAGATATAATATCAATTTTGGCGGGGCTTATAAAGATAAAAACCGCGATTATATCGGTATCCGATTCTACTATAATATCAACGGCATAAATCCGACTATCGTTGACCCGTATAACACAAGCGATTATCTTAACCAGAATAATATCGAAAACGGCTCTATTGTTGTGGAGCGCAAGATGCAACCGAAGGATGCATATCGTGCCGGATCGGAACTCGCAGCCGCCTTTGTCAATGCAAATCTCTCGCCTGTCGATTTCGTTAATATATATCTCGGAGTGCGTTATGAATACAGCAGACAATGGGTGTACTATGCCTCTGATGGTGGTACGAAGTACAGCAAGAACAGAGTTATGAATAATCACGATTTCTTCCCGGCTCTTAATGTGAAATTCTCGGTTAATGACGAGAATGCCATCCGTCTGGCAGCTTCACGTACCGTTACTCGTCCACTCTTCGTAGAGATGGCTCCTTTTTTATACCAAGAGGCATACGGCGCTGCTCAAATCCGTGGTAATGCCGAACTTCAAAACGGATATAACTATAACATTGACCTGAAATACGAATTTTTTAAAGGTGATAATATGTTCGCTGCTACAGCATATTTCAAGTACCTCGACAACCCTATCGAACGCGTACAAGAGCTACAAGGCGGTGCTACTATGCATAGCTTCCGTAATGCAAACTATGGTATCGCTGCCGGTATCGAGGTGGAGGGAAAAGTGAATATCACCGATTGGTGCCGTTTCTCCGCCAATATTTCTTATATGTATACCGACGTGAAATTGCCGATAGCAGGAGCTTATACTAATAAAGAGCGTCAACTGCAAGGTGCTTCACCTATCTTGGCTAACGCCGATATTACTTTTTGCCCTCGTATTGCCGAAGAACGACGTATAAATATCTCTATACTATATAATTTGCAAGGTAGTAGAATTCATGCCGTAGGCGTTTCCGGTCTTGGAGACGTAATACAAATGCCTCTGCATACCCTCAATTTGAATATTGTGGCTCCTGTAACCGACCATTTCGATGTAAAATTCAAAATGGACAACATACTCAATAGCTACGATATTTACAAACAGCAAATCCCTACACAAAACAGCTCTATGATTGTAGGAAAATACCCTAACGGTATGGTAATGGAAATTGGTTTTACTTATAAATTATAATACTAATCTATTTAAATTATTTTAAAAATGAAACGTATGATTAAAAACTTTATTTTTTGTGGAATTGTAGCAATTCTTACATGTGCTATGGTAGCTTGTGACGGAAACAAACCGGGTAGTGGTAATAATATGCAAAATGGTTCTACACTTTCCGGTACATTGACAAGCGATGTTACTCTCAGTAAAGGTAATACCTATTACCTCAGCGGTGAATATATCGTTCCGGATGGTATTACGTTGAATATCGAAGAGGGAGTAACTATTATCTCCGTATATGACGATGTAGTAGATTATATTTTAGTTAAGCAAGGTGGCAAAATTAACGCCGTGGGTACCGCCGATGCTCCAATTGTAATGACATCCGAAAAGGAAGAACCGGGAGCATGGGGCGGTATCCATATTTGTGGTTATGCACGTACAAATGCCGAAGGCGGTACTGGTAGCAGTGAAATAGGTGGCGCTCCTTACGGTGGTACTGATGATAACGACAACTCCGGTATCCTAAGTTATGTAAGAGTAGAGTATACCGGTTATGCTTTCGATGAGGAGCATGAAGCTAACGGTATTACTTTCTATGCAGTAGGTAGCGGTACACAAGTCGACCACTGCGAAGCTTATAAAGGTTCCGACGATGGTTTCGAATGGTTTGGCGGTGCGGTAAATGTTTCTTACATGGTTTCTAAAAACTGCTCCGACGACTCTTTCGACTGGACTGAAGGTTGGTCAGGTAGCGCTAATTACCTCGTCGCTTATCAAGAAAATAGCGAAACTCTCGGTTACGATTGCGATTGCCTTATCGAAGCCGACAATAACGAAAACAATTATGTTGCCACTCCTACTTCACATCCTACTATTACAAATGCTACTCTTGTAGGTAACGGAGGTGCAAAACAAGGTATTCGCCTCCGTAGAGGTACTCAAGCTGTTATCTCAAATGTTAAAGTTTGTGGCAAAGGACTCCCTCTCTCTGTGGAAAGTTCAGAAACCGAACAAGCCCTTGTAGATGGTATTTCTTCTATCAAAAATACAACTATTTCTGCAGAGGTTAAAAGCGAAAAAGGTATCTATACCAACGATACTTTCGTGGCAGATGGAAATGTCGTAGATGCTTCATTGTCATTATCTTATAATGATATACTCTCTCTAAATACATGGATGAAAGGTGCTTGGGTAAAATAACATCTAAATATAAAATTAGTAAAGGCTAACATAGAAAATTAAACTCATTCTGCGACACATGCGTAATGTTAATTATGTGTGTGTCGCTTTTCGTTTATACCCACCTTAAATGTTAAAAAATTTATTGTTACAATAATCTTTCAAAAAAAATTAATTAATTTCTTTTGAAACGTTGTCCATTAGAAAAAAAGTAGTATTTTTGCGGTGTGAAAAGGAATAACAGAAAATCACTAACTAATATTATTTAAATTTATGAACACAAAGAAAATTTTTGGTTTCTTATCTGCTCTTGCAGTAGTGGCAGTGCTCTTCACTGCTTGCCCGGTCGAACCTAATAAACCTATTGATGGCACAAGTGTCACTCTTTTTGGTAATTCAAAAACCGCTACTGCCGAAGGTATAGACTGTATCGGTATTAACGATGGTTCTGATTATCAATATGCAGCTGCTTCTCTCCTTACCGGAGCTAACCTTGCTGACAATGGTACCGAAATTATCGGTGTACGTTTCTTCGTACGTGATGGCGCAAAATCAGGTAGCATTTTCTTGGGTACCGATTACGAAAATCCTACAATGGAGAAAGAGTTTACTTACAAAAAAGGCGGTTGGCAATACGTATTGTTTGATGAGCCTTTCAAACTAACCGGCGAAGATATTTATATCGGTTATAGCATTACCGGTTCCGGTTCCCTCCTCGGATACGAAAGTACTTCAAAAAATATGACAGGCGAAATGATGCTCTTTAATGGTTCTTGGGGCACTTTTAAAGAAATTGTAAGTGTCAGTGGTAAATGGGCTATGCAAGCAATTATGCGCGGTGGTGACTATTCTACTGCAGTGCAACACGACCTTGTTGTAGAAAACGTTGAGAATATGTTTTCTGCTGCCCTCGAAGGTTGGAATATGCCACTCTCTTTCGAAGTGCGTAATAATGGTGTGAAAACTGCTCATAACGTAAAAGCCGTTTGTACTTTCGGTTCTCAAAACGTTGAGGTTACTATTGACTCTCTTATGAATGGTCAGTCATATTATGTAGAAGCTCCTTTTACTATCCCGACCGGTTCTGCTTCAGCTAAAATATCTATATCTGCTACTGAAGATGGCGTTACAGACGAAGTTTCTAACGACAATAATGTTTCCGGTACTTGCGAGATTACCTCTGCCGACAAAGTTAGAAATCGCGTTCTTATAGAGCAATTTACAGGTCAAGCTTGTGGTTATTGCCCAGGTGGTGCCGCTAACCTTAAATCAGCCATCGAGGCTACAGGTCACCCTGAATATTTCGCATGGGTTGCCCACCACGCAGGTTATTATCCTGATGATTTTACACTTCAAGAAAGTAAGGATATCGCCGCTGCTTTCGGCGTTAATTCTGCTCCTATGATGTGTATCAACCGTACTTCTGTTGCCGGCCAAGGTCTTGTTTGGAGCCCATTCTCAGCTACTGCTATAAACCTTCTCGGTTGCTATGCTACTGCTGCTAAAGCCTCTTTAGATTTTACAGTTTCTCTTGATGCAGATTCTGTTATCGTTAATGTAACCGGTACTACAGAGCAAACTTCCGCTCGCGTTACTGCTATCTTAATTCAAAGCGGTATCATTGCTAAACAATCCAGCGGTGGTGATAACTATTCTCACAATAATGCCCCTGTATTATTCCTTACTCCTTCTAATGGTGAAGAACTCGTTATCGGTGAAGGTGGTGCTTTCTCTGCTAATCTTGGCGGTAAAATCCCGGCTACATTCGGCGATGGTAACTTCGCAACCGATGTAAATAATATGGAGGTAGTTGTATTTATCCACGGTGCAATAAACTCTGCATCTACTCGTGAGGTTTACAACGCTGACAAAAAGACACTTGTACAAGGCTCTGAAGTAATCAAACCTGCTAACGTTTTACCTGCTCCTGCCGGTATCTCTTCAAGCAGACGTGATATCGAATAAATTTAATGTTTAACAATATTTCAATTACTTTGCGACTTCCTTTTTTTAAGGGGAGTCGCTTTTTTTGACTTTTTTTATTTCTTAATCTTCCCTTTTTATTAATAATTTCCGTGTTTTATCTTTGTTTGTATATTAATAATCTATATATTAATTAATTAATCTATCGTTTGCTGTAAAACATATTTTTTAAAAAACCTATTAAAGAACATATTTTTTTTCTTTTCAAATCAATATATTTTTTGTAAATTGCAATCGCTTTTAGGAGATGAAGAATTCTATTAATAAATTCTATTTTTCAGCCCCTTTCTCGTAATAAATTAATTTTTAAAATATATTCGATATGAAAGTTTATCAAACTAATGAAATTAAGAACATCTCTTTAATGGGAGGTTCCGGCTCCGGGAAAACCACTCTTGTAGAAGCTATGCTTTATGAGAGTGGAGTTATAAAACGTAGAGGTACTGTAGAGGCTAAAAATACGGTATCAGATTATTTTCCGGTAGAAATGGAATATGGTTATTCCGTTTTCCCTACCGTCGTTCACGTTGAATGGGCAGGTAAAAAACTTAATATTATCGACTGCCCTGGCTCTGATGACTTTGTAGGTGGTGTAATTACTTCTCTCGCCGTTACCGACCAGGCTCTTATCGTTGTTAATACACAATATGGCGTTGAGGTGGGTACTCAAAACCATTTTAGATATACTGAGCAGGCTCATAAACCTGTTATTTTCCTTGCAAACCAATTGGATACAGAGAAATCTAATTTCGACCAAACTGTAGAGCAACTCCGCGAAAGCTTCGGACCTAAAGTAGTTCTCGTACAATATCCTATTAATTGTGGCCCGAATTTCAATGCCGTTATCGACGTACTTCTTATGAAGATGTATCGTTGGAAACCGGAAGGTGGTGCCCCTGAAATTCTCGAAATACCAGCCGACCAATTGGATAAAGCTAAAGAACTGCATAATGCCCTTGTTGAAGCTGCTGCCGAAAACGATGAATCCCTCATGGATAAATATTTCGAACAAGGTTCTCTTACCGAAGATGAGATGCGTGCCGGTATACGAAAAGGTCTCGTTGGCCGTGATATATTTCCTGTATTCTGCGTTTGCTCCGGTAAAGATATGGGAGTGCGCCGCCTTATGGAGTTCCTTGGTAATGTAGTTCCTTTCGTAGATGATATGCCTTGCCCTGTTACTACTGATGCTGTTGAAGTTAAACCGGATAAAGACGGCCCTACCTCTATTTTTGTATTCAAAACAAGTGTAGAACCGCATATCGGTGAGGTTATCTATTTCAAAGTGATGAGTGGTACCCTTAAAGAGGGCGATGATATGACGAATATTTCACGCAATGGCGGTAAAGAACGTATCTCCCAATTGTTCTGCGTTGCCGGTGCAAATCGTATTAAAGTAGATCAAATAGTAGCCGGTGATATCGGTGCTACTGTTAAATTAAAAGATACTCGCACTGGTAACGTGTTAAACGCCAAAGGTTGTGAGTTTAATTTCGAAGGAATCAAATATCCGGAACCTAAATATCGCAGAGCTATTAAACCGGTGGCTAACGGGGAAGAAGAAAAACTTAATGAAATTCTTACCCGTATGCACGAGGAAGATCCAACTTGGATTGTAGAACAAAGTAAGGAACTTAAACAAACTATCGTTTCCGGTCAAGGTGAATTCCACCTCCGTACCCTTAAATGGCGTATAGAAAATAATGATAAACTCCCTATCGAATTCTTGGAACCTCGTATTCCTTACCGTGAAACTATTACTCGTGCCGCTCGTAGCGATTATCGCCATAAAAAACAATCCGGTGGTGCAGGCCAATTCGGTGAAGTTCATCTTATTATAGAACCTTATGTAGAGGGTGAACCTGTAAAAGAAATATATAAATTTAACGGCCAGGAGTACAGAATTACCGCTCGCGATACTCAAGAAATCTCTCTTGAATGGGGTGGTAAACTCGTGATGGTGAACTCTATTGTAGGTGGTGCTATCGACGCTCGCTTTATGCCGGCTATCCTTAAAGGTCTTATGGACCGTATGGAACAAGGTCCGCTCACAGGTTCTTATGCACGCGACGTACGCGTTATCGTTTATGATGGTAAAATGCACCCGGTAGATTCTAACGAAATCTCTTTCCGCCTCGCCGGTCGTAACGCTTTCGCTCAAGCATTTAAAGAGGCTAACCCTAAAATCCTTGAGCCTGTTTACGATGTAGAAGTACTCGTTCCTTCCGACCGTATGGGTGATGTGATGAGTGACCTTCAAGGTCGTCGTGCTATCATCATGGGTATGGAGAGTGTGAAAGGCTTTGAAAAACTCCTTGCTAAGGTGCCTCTTAAAGAACTTTCAAACTATTCTACAGCACTTAGTTCTCTCTCCGGTGGCCGCGCTTCATTTACTATGAAGTTTGCTTCTTACGAACTCTGCCCTTCTGACGTTCAAGAAAAACTCCTCAAAGAGTACGAGGCTACACAAACAGAAGACTAATATTGACTTTCTATATCTCGAAGAAGGGGGTAATGATTTCTATTACTCCCTTCTTTTTTTGTGCTTTTCTAATTATTATTCTTTGTCGCTCTCCGTTAATTAATCTATTTTTTGTAAATTTGCATTTCGAAAAAACAGTTATAAAACTCTTTATCCCGGTCTCGAAATAATAATGGATTTTTCTTTTCCAAAAAGTAAGCATCTTTGTAGTAAGATGGTGATAGATAGATTGTTTGCCAGTGGAGATAAACTTCTTGTTTATCCACTCCGTGTTGTCTATTCCGTATCTGCAGCCGATTATAGCGATGCAGATGATGTTGTTTTGGAGCCGGTAAGAGTGCTTTTTGTGGTGCCGAAAAGGTATTATAAGCATGCTGTAGACAGAAATAGGTATAAAAGATTGCTTCGCGAGTCGTATCGTTTACAGCAGAATACCCTTATTGATGAGCTTAAAAAAAATAATTTGCGTATCGATATGGCTGTTTCTGTTATTAATAACGATTTCAACCTCTCGTACGCAAATATCTATCCTAAGATGACCAAGGTGATAAATAAAATTATCGAAAAAGTCTCTACCTCGGCACTTTAGTAATTACTTTAGAAAGTGTGATTTTACTTTTCTCCCTCTTTTATTTTTTGATATCAGAGATAGACGGAGATACCTCGTATCTGACAATGTTTGTCTATGTTTATCTATGTTTGTCTATGTTTGCCGGCTATAAATACGGGTTGTATTTTAGTTCGTCGCCTATAGTGGTGTAGCTGCCGTGACCGCAATAAACCCTTGTTTCTGCGGGTAGCACGGATATTTTGCTTTTGATAGATTTTATTAATTGGGTGTAGTTGCCTCCTTCTAAATCCGTTCTTCCTATCGAGCCTTCGAAAAGTGTGTCTCCCGAGAGCAGTATGTTGCTTGTGGGGATGTAAAAGCATATGCCACCTTGGCTGTGTCCCGGTGTTTCTATCACTTTAATCTGTTCGTTGCCAAGCGATAATTCACTGCTTTCGTCTATAAAAATACCGATAGGCTCGGTTTTTACTTCAAAAGGCAAACCAAACATACGAATCTGCTCGCTGAGGCGCGATGCAATGCCGGCATCCCCCTTGTGTGCCATTAGTTTTACTCCGTATTTGTCTGCAGCCCAATGACTTCCAAGACAGTGATCGAAGTGCATATGTGTGTTTAGTAGATATTTTATGTGAATTTCATTTTCCTTGATAAAGTCAGCCAATCTCTGTTGCTCACCCTCAAAAAGAGCCCCGCAATCTACTATTGCACCCTCTTTTGTATCGCTATTCCAAATAACGTAAGTGTTTTCTTGAATCGGATTAAAAATGAATTGTTTTATCTCCATATTGTTTTCAGTATACGTTGGTTATCATAATTTTTAATGGTAAGGATATTTATCAGTGCCTGTTCTTTTAATACTAGGCTATTTAGATTATCAAACTTTATAATGGCATGTAAACTCCTTTTTTTGTTTTGAAGAATTCTTCTTCATAGTAGTCGCTCAGATTATATAGAGTTGCAATTTTTTTATATGGGGCTAATTCGTGCTCCAACTCGCCTCCTTTCAGACAGATTAGTCCGTTTGGTAAGGCGTTTTTTTGTTCTCTTTTAATGTTCTTTTTTATTAATTTAACTAAGTCACCTAATGGCATTACTGCTCTCGATACTACAAAGTCATACTTCTCCTTTACCTCTTCCATTCGGCTCCATTGGGTAGTTACATTATCGAGTTTCAACGCTTCTGCTATGGCACTCGCTACTTTCACTTTCTTGCCTATAGAATCTACTAAATGAAATGTGCAATCTTCAAACAGTATTGCTAATGGTATTCCCGGAAAGCCCCCGCCGGTGCCAACATCTACAAGGGTAGTGCCCGGCTTGAATTTCAGTATGCGGGCTATTGCTAATGAGTGTAGTACATGATGCTCGTATAAATTGTCTATATCTTTGCGCGATATTACATTTATCTTTGAATTCCAATCTCTATACAGCTCGTCTAATGCGGCAAATTGTTCTTTTTGCTTCTCTGTAAGCTCCGGAAAATATTTTAAAATTTTATCCATATATCTTTGATTATAATATTGTTAGTGCTTAACGACGGCTAAAATATTCTTTAATATAGAAATGATTATTTCCGACTATAATTCGAATGTTTGTCCGTCAGAATTCCTTGTCATACAAAGGTAATACTTTTTATTTGATTCTATATACATATCTGTTGATAATTCTGTAGAAAGTAGGGGAGGAAAAATTTTATTTAAATATATTGTAGATTTTAATTAATTTATTAACTTTGCCTTGTGAAAATTTATATGTATCTATGTTAAATATTAAATACATATTATTTTGTTGTTTAGCCTTGAAACAACCTATGGTATGAGTATTATGTATTATTACTCATACCTTGAATATGCATAAATAGAATGAATATAATATTAACAAAATGATATTGATATGAAAAAGAATATTATTTTGATTTTACTATTTTATCTATCGGTATTAGTATGTACTTCTCAAATTGTTGAACTTGATGATTATACGTTTGGGACACGTGTTTATATTGATTCTACTCTAAATGTTGTTCCCGAAGCAGATAAATATATTTTACAATATTCATTGGATTCTAATTTTATATCACCCGTTACCATAGATACACTCGGATATAATTTTGTATGGTATAAGTTTCATGGATATGAAGATTGTGATTATAGAGATTCTATAGGAATACCCGCATTACCGATTAAATCTTTAAATCTTCAATTACCAAGTACATCATACGGGGAGGAATTTGAAATTTCAAATTTACAAGTTACTTATAAAGAGTATGATATAGATGACTATTATTACCCGTATCAACCGTGCCCTAATTTTGAAGAAGACACAATGGAGTTTTCTTTTAACGTAGGATATTATTCAAGTTATCATGAATCATGGGATAATTTTATAACAGTAAGTGAACCTTATACAGCTTTTGGAACGACAGGAATTACAGTAAATATTAATCCTATAGTTTACAATCCTGTTCATGGCAAAATCAGGATAATTAAGGCTCTAAATTGTACTATACCTATTCATGGAGGAACATTGGAAGATATTCCGTTAAATGAATTAGTTGATGCAAATTCGCTTTTTGATTGTCCGTTTTGTAATGTAGAGCATAGATGGATGGAGATAAGTCTTGGTAAAATCTTAGTTATTACAGATGCAACTTATGTTGCCGCATTAAATACTTACAAGCAATACCGAGAAGAAGCCGGATATCAAGTTGATATTGTAACAACTAACTATATAAAAGATTCGTTAAATGTTTCCACGTTAAATGGAAGTAAAATACGTGAATTTATAAGAGGAAGATATTATAGTACTTTATCAGTAAAGCGACCGAGATATTTATTACTTGTTGGAAATGAAACACAAATACCATTTTCAGCAGGTGTTGGAGTAAAAAATAATCCATTTACAGATTTATATTACGGTTGTATAGAAAAACAAAATTATCAAGACGAAAATAATTTATTTCCGGAAATGGCTTATGGAAGATGGCCTATAACTAATAGCGATGAAGTCAATAAGATTTTAGATAAGATCAAAGCCTACAATACTCGAATTAAGCAATTAGATAAAGACACACTTCATTCATTTTTAATATCGGGAATAGATGACCCTTCTAGCAATAATAAAGCATTATATAATTATTATAAATATCGATTTCTCAACGAAGTTGAGAGAAGAATAAAAAATGCGGGTTTTAGTAATGTATCTGTTTATAAAGGAACCGATTATGAAGGTAAAACAACAGAAATTCAAAACATATTAAAAAATGATATGTTAAATGATCTGTGGTGTTTTGTGTATTCAGGACATGGAACTCGTAATAAATTGTATCATCCTTTGAATTTAAAAGTTGATGAAATCTCAAATTATTTATATCAACAACTTCCACCTATAACTTTAGCGTTTGCATGCCTAACAGAAGGTTCTCCGATAAATTCCTCTATTGGAGCAAAATGGTTATTAACAGCTGATGCCGGAGGAGTATTGTTTTATGGGTCTACTGATACTTCTTGGACTAATACGAATGAGTTTTTAGCAAAGAAAATTTTTGATAAACTACCTTATAATAATACTACTATTGGGAATTGGATATGTAATAGTGCAGGAAGTTATTACCAATCTAATAAATTGTCTTACAGAAGAATTCAGGTTGAAAAATATAATATTTTCGGAGATCCATCTCAGTATTTATTTGGTACTCCGCGAAATTATATTTTAATGACACCGAAGTATGAAGAAAATAATTACATAGAATATTCTGAAAATCACATTATTTTGCCCGAAACAATTGAAAGTGGCAAAATTAATGTATTTGATTGTGTAGGAAGGTTGGTGTTTTCTTCAAAAATAATTAATAATACCTTATTTACTCCTGATTTACCGTGTGGTGTTTATATAGCTAATATTAACACTAAGTTCGGTAATTATACCTATAAATTTATTGTTTCACCAACAAAATAGAAATGTGTTATGAAAAAGTTTAATTTTATATTATTTGTTTTATCATTATTGATTATTTTACCTTCTTGTCAACGTAAACATCCAACGTTGTATTTTTTTACGGATTATTTAGATATGGAATATGTGTATGACTATCTTCCTTATGAAGAAGGTCAAATATTGTTGTTTACAAATGAAAACAAACAAGATTCTTGTATGTTGGAAATATCTGAAATTTTCGATTATAATGAATACGGTACCGGGTATTCACCATATTATCCGTTTCAAATTATAGAAGATGGAGGTCAACATTGTGATGTAGTGTATAGTGTTTGGCTTGAAAATATTGATACTACAAATAGAAAAAGGTTTAAGTGTGGACTGAATTTTATTGATTATAATTTGACAGATAAAGAATGTTATTATTATAGTGAATTTAATGAAGTTTTAACACCGACAAATTATATGGATATTCCAATTCCTATAGAAGATATAAATTCATATTTGCCGACGGAATTAGTTATTTATGATTCAAATGATTCTATATTGGAATATGCCAAATGTGTAAATGGAGTCGGCATAACAATGTTTACAGATAAAGAAGGGAAGAAATGGTATTTCGATTCCGTTATTTCTGATTAAATTTTTTTTGATTATTAATTTATATCAGCCCGTTTGCCCCTTGTTATACGGGCTTTTTTTACAATCAATTCACTAATTTTGCAGTTGCTTGTTGAGAGTAGGTTTGGTGTGTAAAAATATTATTGTATATTTGCAACGTAAGAATATTATTTTTCATAATATGATAACACATTTTTTATTCATACTTTATTGTAGCTTGGCTTT
>JBJECF010000054.1:0-68109 GCA_051870785.1 Candidatus Aphodosoma sp. | reverse complement strand
GGATGCAAAGGTACTACTATTTTTTATACCTGCAAATTATTTCCAATCTTTTTTTTAAATTATTTTTTATTACGCTGATTCTTTGGAGAATACAAATTAAAAATTTTCGAAAAAGGGCAATAAAAAAATGTTGTACAACATATTATTTTATCAGTTAAAAGCGCAAAAAGGGGTAATTAGAATGGATGTTTTAGCGAATTTTTCGCGTTATATAAATTTTTTCGTGCATTATTGTATTCAAAATCACAACAAGAACACGTCATGATTTCAAGAAACACCTATTATTTCATCCGGTATAATAACAAAATAAAGCCTAAAAATGGGCAAGACAGTAATAAAATTTTCATGGGACAGGATCTATTTGAGGAAAAGCAGAGGCGAAAGGCAAAGAAGACGAAGGCGAAAGGCGAAAAAGAAAGCAAAAAAAAGAAACGAAAGTGAAGACGATAGAATAAAGACGGGGGAAAAAGAAGAAGCGAAAGAGAAAGAAGGCGAAAGTGGAAAAAGAAAGCAAAACAACAGAAACGAAAGAGAAGACGATAGAAGAAAGACGGGAAAAAAAGAAGAAGCGAAAGGGAAAACAAAAACAGAAACGAAAGAATAATTTGTGAGTGTTTTTAAGTATAATGTATCGAATTATGACATATAAGAGGTAAAAAGGATCGATGGATATTACATTATATTATATTACATAAGAATCTATTACATAAGATATACAATATATAATAATGGTATTATATTATGTGTATTATATAAATATTTAAAGAAAGCGATAGAAGTAAATAATAGAATGCAAAGAACCACTTATTAATACATTGTATATGTGTATATCGTTAATGGTTCAAACAAATAAAATAAGAAAAAAATCACTCCAAATTAATATTATTTCTACGGTATTCCAAAGGGGCTGTCCCCAAATGTTTTTTTACATACTTACAGAAAAAGCTAACATCAGGGAAATCCATACGATACGCTATCTCTTTAATACTCATATCAGTTTTTAATAAATAATGGCGAATATATCCCACTATTACTTTAGTAATTAATTCAGAAGCAGAAGAACCGCTTTTTTCTTTACAAATAGAGGTTAGGTATTTTGGAGAAATAAGGAGTTCATCGGCATACCAACGCACTTCTCGTTCCGTATTTCCAGGTTTATTTACCATTTCCATAAAACGATAAAAAATCGTATCCTTTGCTCCAATGACATTTTTAACATTTTCTTCATTTTTCTCAGATATCAATTGTTCAATAGGGCCGAGTATTTCGAAAGCAACGGATTGGGCTGTCATTCTAATAACTCTCTGACGATAAGGGGTTTGTTTATCTTCGAAATAAACAAGCAACAAACGAAAATAAGCATCTAACAATTTGTATTGATAATCAGAAATATGGGCAACAGGATTTTCTTGAACATAAGTTTTAATTTTCCACCAATTAGGTTCTACTATAAAGCAGTCGGAAAGTATTTCATCGAACAAATGCTCACCAACACACAAAACAATACATTTAAAGTCGGGAGTACGCATATAGTGACTAATAAGTGTTTGTGGCATACAGATAAATAAATTTTCGCCGCCAACCATAAAAGTATTTCCGTCGATATCGACTTGGAGTTTACCTTCTTGACAATATAAAAGAATCAAATAATTTTTAACTGTTTCCGGAGAAAAATTAATCTCATCCAAATTATCTGAAATCACTAAATCGGGGTATGTTTTGATCATAATTATTCAAAATATATTAATGGTAAAAATGACAGTACAAAGGTAAGAAGTATATTTCTAATAACAAGGTAAATAAGTAATAAATAATTGTCAATATGTAACCTAATGGAAAATATTACCTCAAATAAGGATTTTTAGACAGTGAGCTATTTGTACTTTGAATAGTATCTTTGCACTGAATTTCAGAGAAAGAATATAAAAACAAAAAATGTAACGATAAAAATATTTAACAAAAATGGAATTAATTAAAAGAATTTTGATTTTTACTTTCATATCAGTCATCTTATTAGGGTGCGAAGAAACGATGGAAGTACGTTCTGCGAAAGGCAGTTATAGTTTTAAAACATCAGGCAAAGCGGAACTGGGAAATTTAGAGAGAGAGGATAAAACTATTGAATTGGAAAACGAGAGCGGTCAGCTTGAAATAATATCACTTCACGATGACGATAAAGTAATGCTCACTTTTAACCAATTAAATGACGGAGTATATAGCACAAGTGGCACAATTAAAGACGATATATTAGAGATAGAACCGTATACTCGAACTTACACAATAACCTCCAATATAACTATTTATGACACAATTCACACAACTATAGGCGGTATATTAGATGTAGATTCAATCACGTCTCACGAAAAAATTATTCACGAAGTGTACGACATTGAAGTATCCGGGAATGGAACAATTTACGACAATAGTATAATATTTACTCTGAAATACGATGGCAAATCAGATTCTTCCGAAAGGACACTCAAATCAGAGAACATACAAATGATAGCAAAAAAGAACTAATGAAACAGCAAACGTCAATCGTCTTAACTATAATTATCTCTTGTATACTATTCACTTCCTGTATAAAAGAAGAGAAAAAAAGTTATGAAAGGAAACCGATACCGGTAAAAGTAATGAACATAGATACAATATCTACAGAAAATAGTATTGTATATATAGGCACAGTAGAAGAGAACACCAATATTCCATTAAGTTTTCTTTCAGGAGGAACAGTAACCTCCGTAAAAGTAAAAAGCGGAGCAAAAGTAACGTCGGGACAGACCCTTGCCACGATAGATAATACACAAGTGCGTAATATGTTAGTCTCTGCACAAGCAAAATTAAGACAAGCAGAAGATGGTTATAAAAGGATAAGTCAAGTATACGAAGCGGGTGGTGCCACAGAAGTAAAGTTAATAGAGATACGCACACAGCGAGATGAAGCAAGAGGTATTGTAACATCGCTTCAAAAGCAGTTGTCTGACTGCACATTAAAAGCTCCACAAGATGGTATAATAGGCAATTGCGAAATAAAAGTCGGAGAAAACATACTACCGGGACAAAAAGTGATAACTTTATTAGGGATGGATAATCTTAATGTAAAAATCAACGTTCCGGAAACAGAGATTGGAAATATCCACATTGGAGATAAAGCGAGTTTAGCAGTAAGTGCATTAAATGATAGTATAATGTACGGGCAAATAAGTAGCCAATCAATTATGCCAAACAGGTTAACACATTCTTATGAAATTATTATTTCTCTTGATAGTACATCCAATACGGAAGCACTATTACCCGGTATGGTGTGTCGTGTATCGTTAAATTCAAATAATACACACGGCTACATCTTACCCGGGGAATGTATTCAAATAGGTCAAAATGGGAAAACAGTATGGTTGATTCGAGATGGAAAAGCAATCCGCACTGAAATAGAAACAGGAGCATTCGTTCGTAATGGAGTGCTAATAACCAATGGATTACAACAAGGAGATAAAGTTGTAACTTCAGGGTTTCATAAGTTGTATAACGGATGCGAAGTAATTATTCATTAAAAAAGCAGATGAGATATGAAAAATAATTCTCGCGACCATATTCAAACGGCAATGGTGTCACACAATATTATATTATTCTTATTACTTTGTTTGACAGCATTCGGCATTTGGGCATTACAGAAGATGAATAAGGATGAATTTCCGGCATTTACTATACGCCAAGGAGTTGTAGCAGCAATATACCCCGGGGCAACAGCAGAAGAGATAGATGCGGAAGTTACCGGTAATTTGGAACAATTCTTATTCACTTACCCGGATATAGACAAAGAGTTAACCTACTCTGTTACACAAGATGGAGTTGCGTATGTGTTTGTAGAGCTACGCAAGACTGTTGAAGATAAAGATGCAGTATGGGCAAAAATTCGTGCAGGTTTAAACTTATTCCGTAAGACATCGTTGCCACCGGGAGTACTTGAAATTGTTGTAATAGATGATTTTGGCAGTACATCAAGTATGCTATTGGCAGTAGAATCGCCTGAACGCACACCACGCGAATTAGAGTACTATGCTAACGAGTTATGTGACAAGCTACGAACTATTCCGGAGATGGGGAAAGTAAAAATTATCGGACAACAAAAGGAAGAGATTGCCATAGAGATAGATCCGGACAGATTATCAGCATATAATATCGACCAGAATGCACTGATAGCTTCATTAGCTACACAAGGATTTAGAACCATTACCGGCACGATGGGCAATTCGGCAGGAGGGACTATGCTACACGTTACTTCACCGATACAATCGGAATATGAAATTGGCAATCAGATAGTATTTTTCAATCCGTTAGATGGGAGCATCATACATCTGCGCGACATAGCCACAATAACAAGGAGATATAGCAAGCCGAGTAGTTTTGTAAATTATTATGAAAATGGCAAGGCACCATGTTTAATAATTGACATGCAGATGGTTGATGACAATAATATAGTTGCGTTCGGGGATGAAATAGAAGAAATATTAAAAACTGCTCGAAATGAAATGCCTGCAGATTTACGTTTCCATAGGATTACAGATCAACCCAAAGTAGTAAGCAACTCAGTATTTTCTTTTTTAAGAGATATTCTACTCAGTATAGTAGTAGTCATTCTCGTGATGCTGATGTTATTTCCAATGAAAACCGCCTTGGTAGCAAGTAGTGGTATTCCTATCTGTATTTTTATCACGATGGGAATAATGTATTTATTTGATATTCAATTACACACCGTTACATTAGCAGCTCTTATAGTGGTATTAGGTATGCTTGTCGACAATTCTGTAATTGTAATCGATGGATATTGCAACACATTAAACAAGGGATATTCAAGGTGGTACTCGCAGCTATTTCGACTAAGGAGTTATTCATACCAATGGCAGTAGCGACGTTTTCCATTGCAGGCATGTTTTTTCCAATGACAAAGATTATTACCGGACCGATAGGCGATTTTGTGCAATTATTTCCATGGACAATACTTATTGCATTATCTATCAGTATCATATATGCTGTTTGGTTTACCCCATACTTATGTGTGTCATTTATTAAACCGGAGAATAAAGAAAGAAAAAACATATTTACGAAAATACAGAATAAATTTTTTGTCATATTACAAAAAGGATACGAAAAACTATTGAGCATTTGTTTTAAAGTACCATGGTTAGTGATGCTATTAACGGTGACGTTGATATGTTTAGGAATATATTTATTTTTACAAGGCAATGTACAGATGATGCCGAAAGCGGACCGAAACTGTTTTGTAGTAGAGATACATCTCAATGACGGATCATCGATAGATGAGACGACGGTAGTAGCAGACTCATTGGCGCGTATGATGGAATCGGACCCAAGGATAACGAGTATAACATCCTTTGTAGGCATGTCGTCACCACGCTTTCATGCCACTTATGCACCACAAATAGCCAAGCCATCGTATGCACAGTTCATAGTAAATACCATATCCAATGAAGCGACAGAAGAGCTGTTAGACGAATATCGTACAGAAAAGCAACATCTATTTGATAACACAATAATAAGGTATAAACAAATGGATTATCAAGCAGTAAACGCACCGATAGAAGTATATTTCTCCGGGGAAGAAATGAATGAAGTAGCAAGCTATATGGAGAAGATGAAGAGTTATCTATCGGAAAAGCCGGAGCTTGTATGGGTACATTCCGATTACGATGAAACGGTTAATAACGTATCTATCAATCTGATACCGGAAGAGTCGGAACGATTGGGAATCACACAAGCAATGCTATCATTATATTTAAATAGTGCACTTGGTGGACAAACTGTAACATCGTTGTGGGAAGGTGATTATGAAATACCTGTAGTACTATATCGATCAGGCTTAGACACTCTTGATTACCAAGCACTTGGAGAGATCATGGCACCAACGGCATATCCGGAGACATGGGTACCATTACGACAAATAGCTACATTGGAGCCAAAGTGGCACCGCTCGGTAATAGGCCATAGGAATAGTGTACCAACTATAACACTATCAAGCGATTTACAGGGTGGTATTTCACAAGCCTCAATACAGAAAGATATCGACAAGTGGATACTGGAAAATCCTGTTCCTGAAGGAGTTAACATATCGATAGGAGGATTGACCAAAACCAACAACGATTTACTACCGGAGATAATAATGACGATAGCGAGTGCCTTACTCGTAATGTTTATAGTACTACTCTATCATTTCCGTAAATTATCGATATCATTTCTTACCTTATCATCATGTATATTAGTGGTATTTGGTTCATTTTTAGGTTTATATCTTTTTGGGTTAGACCTATCTATCACAGCCATTCTCGGAATTGTATCCTTAATAGGAGTAATAGTAAGGAATGCTATAATGATGTTTGAATATGCAGAAGAATTACATTTCGGGCCAAAAAAACTAAGCGCAAAAAAGGCTGCATATGAAGCCGGTAAGCGACGTATGCGACCAATATTTTTAACCTCTGCCACTACTGCATTAGGAGTAATACCGATGATTACAGCAGGAACAGCACTTTGGATGCCTATGGGAGTAGTAATTTGTTTCGGTACAATATTCACACTACCATTAGTTGTAACCGTATTGCCTATTGCATATTGGAAAGTATACAATAAATCCGGGGAAAAGGTTAAAGTACAACTTGTAAAACAAACAAACGAAGAGGTATAAAAGATGAAAAATAGAAAAATATTATTATTATGCTTACTATTGTTTTATACATTAAATATAATAGCGAGCGATGTATTGACATTAGATTCAGCACTGACACTTGCAGCAAAAAATAACTCGGAGATAAAAAAAGCCCGTTATGAAATTTCTCGAGCCAAAGCTGCAAAAAACGAAGTAAGAGGAAATTATTTTCCGCAAGTAGAGATAAACGGCGGTGGGTACCACGCATTAAATCCTATATTGGAATATGGTATTAACGATATACCTAATGCCAATGTACGTGACTTATTAAATACATTATATGCAGAATACGGTGCCACGGCAGGTCTGCCAAATTCCATAGAAGTCTTTCAACAAACCGCTGTAGCATCGGCAGTTGCCGTACAACCGATATATATGGGAGGAAAAATTACTGCAGGCAACAAATTAGCAAATGTAGGAATAAAAGCGGCTGAATTACAATCGGATATAACACAAAGAGACGTATTATTATCTGTAGAAGAAAATTATTGGCTGATTGTGGGACTTGAAGAGAAAAGGCAAACTATCAATTCAGTACAGATGTTGTTAGACACGCTACATTTCCAAGTGCAAAGGGCAATAACAGCAGGTGTGGCAATGAGCAACGACTTATTATCTGTGGAGTTACGACAAAATGAAATAGAAGAACAACGATTAAAACTCGACAATGGAATAGCCTTGGCACGATTAGCATTATCGTATAGCATTGGTATTTCGGTAGATAGCATAAAAGAATTGGAGTGCATAGCGAGCACCGACAGTGTGTTGCCTCTTATAAATAGGAGTAGCACAACACATCGACCGGAACATCAATTACTTAAATACAAAATACAATCGGAAGAGTTACAAAAAAGGATGACACTTGCAAATGCACTACCACAGATAGCAATTGGAGCAACATATAGCTATTTAGGCTTCAGCTCCACAAAATACAAGAGCGATGACAACCGTTTACCGACAGGCAATAGTTGGAATAGTAGGGACAACGGACTATTGTTTGTATCAGTAAAGATACCGTTAAGTAGCTGGGGAATGACGAGTTACAAACTCAAGCAACATGAAGCACTGATAACGGAAGCAGAGATAGACCAATTAGATTTAACGCAAAAGATGACACTTCAAGAGAATCAAGCCTACAATGCGATGGAAGAGGCATATTCTCAAATCACACGACAACAAAATGGAGTAAAATCGGCAAAGGAGAATTTGCGGTTAATGAGGATAAATTACGAAGCCGGCTTAACAAGCATCACGGAATTGCTACAAGCACAAACGCTACTGTTACAAGCTGAAAATAATCTCTCAGATGCCAAAATCTCATACCGAATACATAAACGAAAATATGAAGCGCTAACAAAATAAATTCAAATCTTTTTACTTTCATCAAAATGTTTTATAGTTCACACAAGGGATAATAAAAAAACATTACACAACAATAGGGTTCAGCCGTGAGGTTCAATCCTATTTTTTTACTTAATTTCAAAAGATATATTACCGTCTGGAATCTAAATAAGCTACATAAGTTATTGTGCTAAAAGAAATGTAGCTTAATATAAAAACCGGAGGCATTACACCTCCTTCCCCCGTTGACTACACAGCGTGCATCATTGCTCGGCTGATCTATAGTATCTCTACTATCACTTTAGCACTGCAAATTTACAAACTTTTTCTTAACCAACCAATTTTTTTTACAAAAATACAACTAACTCGGATTCATCTCAAAGCCTCGCCGATTTTTACTTCTTATTACATTGATGTATATTTTCGGATTTAGCAAGAATGCACTTTGTCCATCCTCGTCATAAGACTTAATATAATAGTGTATATCTTCGCAATTTAGAGATGCAAAGGTGGTGGTTAAATATCCATTATATATCTTCAATGATAGAAGAGAGTATTTCGGAGCCGAGGATAGACTCAACGAACTCACGAAAAACGCCTTCGCCGCCTCTCTTTGTGAGCTGTACCGTAGCTAATTGCCTTATATATTCCGAAGCTGAAGCAGGCACTCCAGCCCAACGAACTTTTTTCAATAGTTTAACATCATTGATATCATCACCAATATAAGCCACATCATTGAGGGTAATTCCCAATTGATTACATAAATTTTCGGCTATTTCCAATTTATTTTTACATCCAAGGAAGCAGTAATCCACCTTCAATTTATCGGCTCTACGCTTTACGATATTAGTATTTTCTCCGGTAATAATACCTACCGGGATACCCATCTTATGAGCAAAAAGCACACCGGCACTATCATAAGTATTGAATTTCTTCAACTCCACATCAGTCCCATCGTAATACATACCGCCATCGGTCCACACTCCATCGATATCGGTTAGGAATAATTTAGGTAATTTATTTTCCATCAGTCAATTAAGTTTGGGTAAATAATTTCATTTGCAGGAATAAAAGTTAGGGCTTTATGGCCTACTACAGCATCCTTTTGAGCCCATTTAAAACCGTCGCCGGGACTGAGCATATGTATTTTATCTTCCGTAATCACCTCACCCTCATGAATATCCACAAGTGAAGCGATTGAGCGTTCCAACTTCACCTTAGAAGGGGCAACGCTTTTATCGATATATATATCTTCCACGCCAAGCCAACGCTCCGCCATACGAATATCACGCACCATACGATTCACACCATCAGGTCCAAGAGAACCTTGTTGGTCGGTACCCTTCATATGTCGGTCGATGGTAATGTGTTTCTCAATGATTTCGGCACCCATACCTACTGCAACAACAGGAGCGGAAATACCTATTGTATGGTCAGAGAATCCAATATGATATTGTTCGTAATTCTTTTTTAGATATGTAATTGTTTTAAGATTCAAATTATCGGGATGTGTAGGATATTGAGAAACACAATGAAGAATAGATATATTACTATGATAACGAGTAATAACCTCAAGGGCATCATCAAGTTCTTTTTTTCCTGCCATTCCGGTAGAAAGAATCATCGGAATTTTAGTTTCCGCCATCGCAGCGAGCAGAGGTAAATTAGTAAGGTCTCTACTTGCAACTTTAAGATAATCAGGAAGGAATAATTTAAGCAAAGAGAGGCAACCCTTAGCACAAAGAGTCTCAACAAAATCGAGACCTTTTTCTTTGGCAAATTTATAGACTTCGAAATGTGCTTGATCATCCAATTCAAGAAAAGCACGGTGTTCGCCATAAGTAGCGCCGAACGAATTTTTATTCACATAAGGGCGATTCATCTGAGTAACAGTAAGTTCCTCATTAAGGTCACGCCTCGTCATCTTAACAGCGTTCATCGGTTTAAGGTCGATATTAAAAGTCTCCTCTTTTACCGGGCGAGAGATAAGTTCCACAATAAGCTTAGCAATATCCACAGAGCCATTATGATTTTGACCAATCTCTCCAATTATATATGTTTCTCCTTTTGTAATCATATCAAAACAGAATTAAGAGTTATTTTTTATTTTGAGAAATATTTTTCAGCATAGACTGCTTTAAAGATTCGTGAGCATCGAGGTAGTTGACAACATCTTTGAGTGAAAAATCCGGGTTAACTTTCATCAGATCGGCATATACGTTTCTGGCGTTATCCATATCTTCCGGAGTATCTATCGTCAGTCGGATATCATCTCTATTTTGCAGAAAATCAGGAGCTTTAATCCATTCGCATTTATATTCATCCGGGTGATTATAGATATGAAAAGTGACATGCTCGTGAGCAGGTGTATCTATCGGGGTAGAAGTAGCTACTCGCATCAAAGCATCCAACGTAACAAACTCTCCCCAAAAGCCGAAATGCGTGAGAATAGAAGGCTTATTATTAATGCGGAAGCCTACATAATCAGCATCACACGACGAGCCTTTTTCTACTAATTTCATCACTCCATTAACATCAATGAAAGGGTTATCAGAGCAAATACGCACTACAGCATCAACGCCATTTGCTTTGGCTGCCTCAATAAAACGGTTCAAAACATCGTTCTCAGAACCGCGAAAAACTATCTCTCCTTTATTTTTCAAAAAGCGTTCTAACTCATCGTTATTTTTGTTTATCGAAGTAGCTACGATAATTTTTCCACTGAATGCTGTATGTAATTTATCCAGAAGCACTTCCAACAAAGTTTTCTCTTCATAAAAAGGGAGTAAAACTTTTCCGGGGAGGCGGGTAGAACCCATTCTGGCTTGAATGATAATTCCTATTTTCATATTTTGATAAATAGCGTTTATTTTACTAAAAATGCTTATTAAACCAGTTATTTTTGCGCTATTGAATTTTTTTGAAGTAACTGCTGACTCAAAATAATTTTTTTAAGCCAATGATGATTACTCTTATTTAGAACAAATATTCCATCAAACTCTCACATATTATTTTGAGGGGCTCAATAAAAGAGCATCAGTTATTTGCTTCAGTTATTTGTTGTTATTATTTAAAGCTATTATTTGCTCAATCAATTCAGCTTGACGAACTATAGACATATAGCTCTCTTTCCGTGTATTTTCGTTTTCGATACAAGCTTTGAAATAGAGTAAAGATTTACGGAAAGTATCATCAGCAGGCAAGTTACGCTGTTCTATATCTTGATTTTTCTTTATAGTATACTTAGGGGTAAATCCGGCAGGTGCTGTAAAAAAGCGATCAGCGATGATAGTACTCTTACTACCCCACACTTCCAATTCACAACGATAATCACAATCCATACCGAAAGCCAATTGGGCTACAACACCATCGGCATTTTGCATAGTAGCAGAACCGAATACATCCACATCGAAATCAGATATATAACCGAGATTAGAACTCACAACACGAGCAGTATTACCTAACAATAATGAAGCACTTTTAACGGTATAACCGGCGTTGTCAAACAAGGTGCCACCACCAAGTTTTTTGTTATATCTGAAATCGGACTGTTGGCGACGCGGAAAACCGAACATCATACGATAGAGACGAACATCGCCAATTTCACCGGAATCTATTACCTTTTTCAACTCGTCAATCTGATTATGAAAAACGAACATATAATTTTCGTGCAGAGCCAAAGAAGATGACAAGGCCTTATTTACCAAAGCCTTGGAATCTTGCAAACTTATAGTAGACGGTTTTTCGACAAAAACATGCTTGCGGCAAGTCAATGCTTTTTCCGCCCATTTATAGTGCAAAGCCGGTGGCAGAGGGATATACACGGCATCGACATCATCAGATTTTATCAACGATTCGTACCCATGATATAATTTACCACCATAATTATCAATAAATTGCTGAGCCTTATTTCGTTCAACGGTTTGCTGATTATCAATAACATAATCTGCCACTTCAGCAGGATTATCAAACCATTCTTGTGGAGTAGCATAAGCGATACCAACAAAGCAATAATCGGCAGAAAGCAGACTCAATGCCGGCATAAAACGGCGAAAAGCTATTTCAGAAGGAGATATTATACCAATGCGAACCATAATCAATAAAAGCTTATTGCCGACAACAAACTTCGTGCGGCTATATTTAAATAATTGTTGTATGTTACGAATGAGAGAATTTGATTGAGGGTCATCCAGCAATAATTTTCCTCCACCTCTATCGGGAACTCATCGCCAACTTCGACAATGATATTAAGATTTTGCTCTTTATAAAATCTACCACCCTCTTCACTTTGATAGCAAGAGTACCAAACATTCTCCGGTTTTACATTCATAAATTCCTCAATATAAGGAATTTCGTACTCATTAAAGCCCATTCGATAATTACCTGTAAGGCACTGAACGGTAGGAGCCAACTCAATAACATCAAAATTTCCGGCTTCGAGTTTGGCTTGTACGAGGAAGTGATAAATGCCGTTTATCTTTTTAACTAAGAAGCCCATAATACCCTCTTGAGCTGGTTTAATCATCGGCTGACACCAGCTTACTACCTCACGATTGCCAATCTCCACATTAACGCCTATTACTTTAAAATACTTATCATCCTTATGTCTGATTTCATTGCCATCATAAATCCAATTTCTTACATCAGAAATATTTATAATATTAACATCCAGTTCGTACTTGAATTTAAGAGCAGTAATCCAGCGTATAATATATTGTAAATCATGCAAATGATTACTTTCGTTCAACACAGAATAGAGAAAAGAGTCGGATAATTTTATGGAATTGTCAGACACGAGAGAAAGAAGACGAAGAGTTTTCTCGTTATAATCGCCATATTTTATGCAAGAAATTACGGTACGAGCGTCCATATTCACGACATTCGGGTATCGTAGAAGTTCCTTAATCTGACCGAGCGAAACCCAAATAAAATTATCATACACATCAATATTCTCATTTTCAGCGACTTCGACAATAATATTGCGATTACGCTTATGTAAAAAACGGGCGCCTTGCTCTGATTGCAGTTGGTCGACAAGTATTTCTACATTCTTTTCTCCAATAAAATAAGCAAGATAAAGAGGACGTTTACCTTTATGCACACAAGTAAAGTTGCTTCTTGTAGCTTGCAGAGTCGGGGATAATTGCACGATATTGATATTACCCGGCTCAATTTTAGCCTGCATCAAGAAATGGTATACACCGTTAAATTTCTTTACTATAAAACCAAGGATACCTATTTCGGGTTGATTGATAATAGGCTGGTCCCACTCGGCAACATTTCGATAATTGGTATTGATTCTGATTCCGTTAATGCTGAAAAATTTTCCGGAGTCATGATGCAAAGCATGGCTATCGCAATGCCACATAGAAAGTTTGCTAATAGGCATAGTGGTAATATTGCTCACTACCTCATCATTTTGTTTACGCATCCACTCAAGGATATCGGGTGTAGACATAAACATACCTTTATGCATTGACGACACCAAAAAGTCGAATTGAATATCTTCTGTATTTCTCATAGTCATAATTCATTAGTAAAATCCTTCAGCGCCTTATATTTATAGTCACCGATAATGCTTTTTATTTTAGTATCATCGAAATAAGTATGACCGGACTCGAGGCGCAAGTCTTTTTCCGGCCAATCGACTGCCATCACCTTGCTACCGAAATGATTTGCAATAATAACGGCGGCATCGTGGAGAGAAAGGGTTTCTCCACCCACATTAAAAATTTCGGCAACCGAGCAGTTTCCCGGAACACCATCTGTATGTTGATATTGTTTATTTCTCAATTTATCATCCTCATTGACAGAAGAGTAATGAAAAGAAGTTTCCACAATTTGATAACAGATATCAAGGATATGAGTAAAAGTGCGCTTTATATTGCCACCACCGTATAGTGTGATAGGATTTTTCGACTTTGCTTGACGGATAAAAAAGCCTACGGTACCAAAAGAATAGTCGTCAGAAAGCAGATTTCCATAAGGGATGCAAATTCTAAAAACCAAGTAAGGGATGTCAAAATTGACGTGATAAGCATTCAGCAGACCCTCGCAAGCCATCTTATTCACGGCATAAACGGTTTTAGTCTCTTTAGTATCATCTTCTTGCAAAGCTTTATCTTGCCCTTTATACACTAAGCGCGTGGAAGGGAATACTATCGTAGGACGGAAATTAGAATTGCGAATAGCTTCGAGCAATTGCCACAACCCCAGCTCGTTAACAGTAAAGAAATCTTCGCCACGTTCAAAGCCGTTGAAAGTACCGGTGAGACCGGCAAAAACAAAAAGGTAATCAACATCCAAATTGATTTTTTTAACATCGAGCGGGTCAGATAAATTTACCTTTATATAATTATCATCACTGCAATCGACAACATCGTAGCACATTGGAGTGATACCCATGTTTTGCAAGTAATATACCATATGCATACCGATATACCCCATCGAACCTATGACAGCGCATCTCTTTACATTCATATTTTTATTATACATCTTATTTTGTTCAAATTCATTTTTTTTGCCGGAGCGGAGTTGCCGGGGGCGGCGGGCTTTTGGGCTATCCTGATTGGGCGGGCAGCTTTTGATGGTTCGCCGGAGCGGAGTTGCCGGGGGCGAGCCTAATTGTTCATACTCACTTCAAAGACCGGCTTTGACGAACCTATTATTTATCGTTACAAATTTGATTAATAGTGCTCTTCCATTTAGAGACAATGGTATCCAAGTCGAAATTCTTCGATTTTTCTATTGAAGCGAGAGCCATTTTCTTCCGACGGTCACGATCCGACATCAAAGCAGAGAGTTTCTCTGCAAACTCCTTCTTATTGCCAAAGCGTACTATGGAGCCGTTTTTGTCATCGTCAATGATATCATACACAGCGTCGAAGCTATCGACAGAAACGGGCACTACGCCACATTGCATCGCCTCGACAATCACCATTGGGAGACCTTCAAAAGCAGAAGTTGAGGCATAAATAGATGCTTTTTCGGATAACTGACGAATATCTTGAGCTTTTAGAAATTCTACTCTTTTTACGCCACTCTTTTTTGCATAATCACGAAGGTATCTCTCGTCTTGACCATAGCCTACCAAAATCAAACGCCAATCACTCAATGCTTTATTATTCTCCACCAACTTCCAAATATCTATCAAATCGTTCTGCCTTTTATGGACTACATCAAAACGACTGACGTTAATAATTATGTGTTCTTTTTTTTCTATTAACGAATTATCAACAATTTTATCCGCCATAAGCGGATTCGGGATAGCTACAAACGGAACGGTTATATCTTTAGAAATAAGATGTTTATACTTAGCGATATAGGATTTGGAAAGGACAACCACCATATCGGCATAACGGACAATAGAAAGTTTCTTTTTCAAGAGCTTATTGAGTAATGGGTTCAATCCCAACCTATTACACCATGTTATGAGCAATTGTAATATAACAGCTTTTTTATCATCTCCATTTTTTATACGATGTAATGCGAGACTACAGTCCATCACACCGCGGGCATCAGCACCCGGCATAACGTAATAGCCATAAATCACCTTAATGCCCAAAGGACGGGTAATAGCGTATAACTGAGGCATATAGACCATATAATGGCGTTTCTGCGACATGGCAGTGATAATCACATCCACCCTATTACGCACTATAAAATCTTCTATTAACGAAAATTTTGCGCCATCTTCCAAAAAGAGATAATCGTCAAATTCCGTACGACTTCCCACTTTATTTTCCTGAAAATAAGCCAATAAGCAACGCATTCCATCGGAACGGAAATTTGTTGTAAGCACATGTACAATTTTTTCTACACCTCCGGAGATAGGCGTTATTTCGAAATCAGAGAGAAATAGTACGTTCATAATCATAATTTGCCGAAGAAGTTCAATAGTTTTGGGTGTATTGCGCTACCGAGGCGGATTTTTTTCACGTTATCGTCGAGGCAATTTATTGAGGAAGAGAAGAAAGTGACTGCTGTAGAGATGTTTGCGCCCATTAGCGAGATTAACTCCATAGGTACGGGTTTGTCGAAAACGACGCACTCCGGGAAGGCACTACGGAAATCGAATTTTTCGCGAGGGTGTACTTTTATCATCACTTTGCTATCCTTATAATCGTCGATAACTTTTTTAAAGAGTTCGTAATTCTCTTGTTCCGTAAGGGCTATATCGGTTACAAAACATTGCGTAAGAATTAATACTTGCACATCAGAGAAGGCATCGATATCTTGCTTTTCGAGGCCGAAACAATTGCAAATAATCTGCCGCTTTGCATCTGACGAAGCACTCCACATCTCTTTGAGCGACTTTACTTCGTGAGGTATGGTATCAAAAACAATAGAGTGTTGCTCTTTTGTGACGAAGATTTTTTTGCATTGACGGCTTGTACCAAATTGAAAAATCGATAGAGGTCCATATAAAAAACTCTCGATTTTACCTTTCATGGAGTGTTGTAATTTTTGTATTTTTTCCCACTCCGGTTTACCGGGATTTATCTGAAGTTCAAAAAAATCAATACTATCCGACAGCAGGTAATAACTCTTTTTTCCAATCAAGCAAGCAGGGATATATTGATGGTCTTGGGCAAAAATTTCCGCATTTTTGATTTCAGGATATAAGCGATTTGCGAACAGCGCGAGGTGGAGTTTTTGCAATCTACGTTTTATCATCGCTATGCCTTTTTTGGGCGACACATCGAAATACTCCACATTATTCAGTCTGCAAGCAATGGATTTCGGTATTCCCGAGCCAATGAAGTATTTTGTTTTTTGTGTAATAATCTCCTCATCATTAAGCAATAGATATTGCAGCAATGAGTATACATTCAAAGCGATACAGACGTGAGTATATTGTTTTTGATTATTCATAAATGGTTATCATTGTGGTTAATCCGCTTTAACGAATGATTATGTTTCATCTGTTAATGGATTGTTATAATAAATTGCTTTATAGGTCCTTGATCAATTTATTACAATGCAAAGTTACAATTTTTCTTCGACATTCCAACAATATTGAAGGAATTAATAGAGAAGGGGCTGTTGCTATGCCGGGAGACCATTTTCGCCATCGCTAAATCATCGTTATTGACATTGCCTTCACCAGCTATCAACATCGCTTCTCCTCCGTATCTCACCGTGTTTTCTGTAAAAACAAAAAATAGTCGGAACTCAACCGGAATATGATGATTCCGAGTAAGTTCCGACTATTAATGTTATATTTATTTTCGATATTTTATGCTATTACCATCGCTGAAAATCAGTGTTTCTCCGTGTCATCCAAGGATACACAATTCGGTATTGTTATAGCTCTATCGCTTCGCGGATGGAATCTACTATGTAGCGGATATCATCGTCGGTGACATACGGACCGGCAGGGAGGCAGAAGCCGACTTTGAAAAGGGATTCGGAGATGCCGTTGACATAAGCTACCATATTCGGTCCCTCGAAGAGATTGAAATCGGCACCTGATGGTAAGATACCTTGACTCAACAACTTAGAGCCTTTGCAATAAATCGGTTGCTTATGCATTGGTTTCCATACAGGGCGACATTCCACCTTTTTATTCAGCATAAACACGCGCAATGCCTCTACATTGGCATTCGGCTGACAATCGGTAGTTGCGCTTTCCACTTGATGAATTACACCTGCAGCACCACCTACTGCGGTCTTTATCACCTCTTTATACACATTTTCCTGCCCCTTGATGCGCACCTCGGGGTCAATGGTTGCAGCACATAGCCAGAAGTTGGAATCATAGCGAGGGTCGGCTGGTTGCTTGTGAATAGTAATACCAGGCACATCTTTTAAAAGCTCTTCGTAAAGGGTTTGCACATGCTTGTGATGAGCGATATGGTCGTTAAGCACCGTCATCTGACCGCGACCGATACCGGCACAAACGTTACTCATGCGGTAGTTGTATCCGATAGCGGTATGCTGATAATAAGGGTAGGCATCGCGAGCTTGAGTAGCATACCACATTATATTATTAGCAGCCTCTTCTGCCGTTTCATTCCTCATTTCATCCACTTCATTTTTCTCTAAACGCTCCTCATTCTTCACTTTTACGATAGTTCCGTTGCAAATAAGAGCACCGCCACCGGAAGTAGTTATCATCTTATTGCCATTAAAACTCAGCACGCCATATTTTCCGAAAGTACCGAGCACCTGACCATTAAAGCGTGAGCCCATACCCTCGGCAGCATCTTCCACCACAGGAATACCGTATTTGTCGGCGATTGCCATAATCCTGTCAATCTGATACGGCATACCATAGAGGGCAACAGGGATGATAGCCTTTGGTTTTTTACCGGTTTTAGCGATACGGTCGACGATAGCCTTCTCCAACAATTCAGGGTCCATATTCCACGTATCGGGTTCTGAATCAATAAAGACGGGCTTAGCGCCAAGGTAAGTAATCGGGTGAGAAGAAGCGCAGAAAGTAAAACTCTGCACGCAGACCTCATCGCCGGGACCGACGCCACAAGCGATTAAAGCGAGGTGCACCGCCGCGGTACCGGCAGAGAGGCAGACAACACGGGAAGCCACCCCCATATCCTCCTGAAGGAGGGGAGAATAAGTTCCCTTCACTTTAGGGGAGGGATAAGGAGAGGACACAAACTTCTCCAAATCCTTCTCAAAAGCATTTACATTTGGTCCGAGAGGCACAATCCAATTAGTATCGAACGCCTCTTTGACATATTTCTGTTCAAGCCCCTCCTCACTCATGTGCGCAAGGCAGAGGTAAATAGTTTTTCGTTCTTCCATTGTGTTATATTGTTAACGTATTAATATTTATTACTTTCGCATCATTCAAAGTAAAGGAAAAGTGAAATTCAAGATTTTATCCATTAAAATTATTAATATAATAAGGCTTAAAATAAAAAATATAAGATATAAAGAATAAGGCATGACTAAAACAGCCACGCCTATAATATTATAATTTAAAACAATTAACTTATATTGTTATTAAAATAAAAAAAGAATATAGAAAAAAAATCAAAGCAATATATCGCAATTTATCAACAAGGAGAGTGCCACATAATATTGAATTCTAAGGAATTTCCATTGCGCATAGAGTATACAAGCAAAATTCACTAAGGTAACAAACTGTTTATGAAAGATTTAAAAGATGTACAACGATCGGAATTACGTAACTTTTCGTAGTCTTCTTGAGTTAATGACGCCAAGAATGACATATATTCACTCTCATGTTTTCCGTACGTTGCTTTCAATATCTGATATATCTTTTGAACTTTATTATAAGGGTGAAATACAGTTTTCTCTAAATCAGAATAATAATCCACTCCGGCAGCTTCAAAAACTTCTTGAGGTATTGCACCTTTTGATACAATAAAATTATCTAACAAGGCCATCATCCAAGTTTCATATTCCATAATAGCGAAATGCAGTCTCGTATTAACTCCTTCAAATCGTATCTGCTCAGACTGAATCTTATACATTTCATCTATCAGCTAACGATCAATAACTTGCTGATTGGTACAAATATTATCGTAATCTTCACCAAATACATCTCGAAGTCCAATAATAATCTCATATCCCTGTTTTGCCAGATTTGGAATATCCTTCTTTAGCTTAGATATTACTCGATTATCATTGTTAACATTTACTATCTGATAATAAGTAGCAGAGTTCTCATCACCTTGAAAAGGATATTGTACATACTCAAAATTATCAGAAATAAGGTTTATACACTTAAACCCCACAATAAGAGGGTCATAATTAGAATATTTTCCAAGCACGTCAGCCACAAAAAGCATCTCTGCTTTTCCTTCTACATATACTGCAAACTGCATTTCTCCCGATTCAAATAGCTATCAATAAAATCTGAAGAGAACAGATCAAAATTACTCAAGCCGGTCATTCTGAAATTTCGAAATAAATCCGGATGCGACATTTGATTAATTGAACTCACCTTACTGCCTTTTCTACGAAGTATTTGCCAGTTAGCGATATCAACAACATCCATCAAAAAAGCATCATTCGAACCTGCAATCAACTGCAGACCATTCTTTTCACAATCCTCAAAAATAATTTTTCCCAAGTCTATAGAACGATGATAATCCAAGCCCTCGCCCATATCATCAATAAGGAGCATACTAAGTTTCTTATAATGCTTAATTACGGAAACGAAGCACAATAGATATAGAGTTCTTATCATACCGCTTGACAACTGCATGTCAACCATCTCGTTTGAAACAGATTTTTCTTTGATTTGTACAAGTCGGATACCTTTCATTGCCTCAATAGTATTAATATTGGCTAAATGATATCCCAATTTTTTTGCTGTAGTCAATACTTTTTTAATGTCAGCATGAGACAAAGCCTCCACTAATTCGCTAAAACTGTAAGGATTAATAAATTTACCCGTACCTGGTAAAGAAATAGGATTTATATCAGAACAAGAAAATGAAGTTACGCCTTCCGCCCAAACCATCAATTGTTCAATTTCCGGATAAAGATCTTTATCACGACGTATCTGCACAACCAATTTTTCTGCAGGAGGGTTAATAATTTTGTTTTCGTACTTGGCTGTAGTTTTAGTTCGCTTTATAAGTGTAACGCCATTTACGGTTAACTGCTCCTTTTCAACAATTCCATCATTTATTTTAAAGCTATAATACATTTCCCAATCAGTATTCTTTACGTCTACAAACTTTAAATCAGCTTCAAACGTGCGAATGCCCCATAAAATTTCTTTCATCTGCATAAAAGAAGTAACATTTTGTAAAGCTCGAATAGTACGAGTCTTACCTGTAGCATTACGAGCTACAAGCAGATTTACAGATTTTAGTGGTGACAACCCAATCAACTCCCAACCAGGCTCTTTGTATCCAAAATAAGAAAGTATCATAACTTTCAAAATTACATTAATTATTTATAAGCTTTTAAGTCATAGTATCAACCAATAACACACCCATCATAATCTATTAGTTTGCAAAATTACACTATTTTCCGCACATACGAAAATCGGTATTTTGAGGTGCTACAAAATTTCTAAAAGAAAATACATATTTACACCTCTTCTCCTGCAAATTTGACTTTAAAACCGAGCACCGTTGCGAATATCATTTCGATATCCTTGACGAACGAGTAGTGACGATAGTAATAGCAGTTCAGTCTCACCTTGTCGGGATAAATTACGTTATCGTTATATTCGGTAGCTATATCTTGCATCAGGCGGTTGTCACCTTCTGCTTGTTTTTTAGCAACATACTCTGCAATCATCTCATCCTCGCGACGATATTTAAGTGTAGCGGGACCGGTAATACCGGGACGGAGTTTGAGTACATCCCTGTCATCACCTACGAGCTTGTCCGCATAACCGGGCACATCAGGCCGTGGCCCCACGAATGACATATTGCCGATTAACACATCCCACAACCCCGGTAGTTCATCAAGCTTATAGTGCCTCAGTTTTGCACCGAAAGGAGTGATGCGCGAGTCACCCGCCACCGAAACAGAAGACCATCCACCAGAACCTTTAGACCCACCAGAATCCTCTGAAACCTTAGGAGCCACTGTCATCGTCCTGAACTTATGGCAAGTAAACAACTTTCCACCCTTTCCAACACGTTTCTGAGTAAATATGATAGGTCCTCCAGGCATTTTAATCTTAATCAAAATAGCCACGATCAATAGTAATGGCCATAGAACCAGCAAACCAATCAGCGAGACCAGTCGGTCAAAAATAAATTTTAGTATCATAAATTACATATTTCTTTGGATTTTGTCAATTTTCTGCGAATTATTTCTTTGAATAATATCTCTTTGTGTAACTTTGCACCCCAAAAGAGGACTTTACTATGTGTAATAGTATGTACTCAATTTAAGGCATACTCCTATTGGATGAATTTTACATTTCGCCTTCATTTAATAAATGGCAATTTCATTATTCCTACAAACGAACCACAACCATATGAAATATGAAGAACAATAAAACTTGCTAGCAGATAAAAGAAATTCAAGCCCCTGCTCATAGCCAGTTTGACACTAACTGTACCTAAAGCGAGCAAATATGCGCAAAGAGCCAATACACTAACGCATAAAGCTGGCCACCAAAATAAACCAACCAAAGAAGGTACAATCAATGACAAAACAAATGCAAGAGGCACAAAATGTCGAACAGAAAGAGAACGAATCTCCTTTGTATAATAAACAGTAAGAATATTCCATTTACCATTACCAAAATTATTCTTTGCTAATGCCTTATAAGTCTCTCTAGCAAGATAAGTACAGAATGTGTCCGGGATTATCACAATCTTTCCACCTCCACGTATGATACGTTTGTTCAACTCTATATCCTGATTACGCACAAGACGAGTATCATAATAGCCATACTTCTCAAACACATCTCGACTCCAACATCCGAAAGGCACAGTCTCCACCTCCTGTACTCCTTTAATCCCTGTACGAAAAATAGAATTACCCACACCAAACTTGTTACTCAACACTTCACGTATAGCAAGTGTTTTGGGAGTCTTGTTCAACACATCCGTGCGACATACTGCACCAATATTGTCTGCACCATATTTCTTAAGACCATATGCAAGAGATGAGAAATAATTCTTCTCATAAGTAGCATGAGCGTCCAATCGCATAATCACATCACCCTTTGCCTCCTTGATTCCACGGTTCATTGCACATGGAGCAATTCGGTCTAGATTATCAATTAATCGTATAAAAGGATATTTAGCCGTATAGTTTGCAACTATTTCTCGTGTTCTATCCTTACTCATACCATCAACCAGGATTATCTCCAAGTCGTCCTTGGGATAATCCTGATTTAGCATACTGTCTATACATTTTGCAATGTATTTTTCTTCCTGATAGATAGGAACTATTACTGATAGCATATAGAATCTCCTTGTATTAAGTGATTATATATGCTCTTCAAACCCACGGAAATGAACGTTCAGCTCATGCAGATGCTCAAGAAGTGTTCCGAGGGGAGTACCCTTGGTCATCTGTGCGAAAGCATTCACATCCTTAGGGAAACACTTGCCACCATAGCCAAACTTGCCATCAGGACCGGGAACGTATGTATGGGTATCATTGATATAGCCAGATAGGAGCATACCTGTATGTACCTTGCGCCAGTCGCCACCCATCTGTTCACAGTATTCACGACAAGCATTGAAATAGGTCACTTTATATGCACCAAATACGTTGTGCATGTACTTGGTCAGCTCTGCTTCAAGAGGAGTCATCACAGTGAACTTCTTGCCAACAAAGATTTTTGTCAGCAATTCGTGAGCACCCGTAAACACCATGGTCTGCTTCTTGAAGTCCTCAATATGCGTGCGCTCAGTGAGGAACTCAGGCATATAGCACACCTGATGTTTTGTCTCGCGGGAAAGCATATCACTTGTGCCGGGGAGAATAGTAGTGCGAACGAACACTGGCACGTCAGGAAGGTTCATTATCAGTTCCTTCATCAATGTCAAATCCTGTGTTCCGTCATCCTCCGTCGGCACATGGATCTGCAAGAAAGCAATGTCGATATTACTAAGGTCATCATGATAACCCTTGGCAGGGTCGCTGATGAATAGTTCACACTCCGGATTGTTGTGCTCCAACCAATCCTTTAATGCTCCACCTACGAAGCCGCAACCAATAATTCCAACGGCAATCTTCTTGTCTTTCTTTTCCATTTCCGATTGCCATTTATGCGGCTTCACGCCAAGTTAAACACTCGCCTTCTACTATGAAAGTGTTGATTTCAAATGTTTTATCCACCTTTATAGGGGGGGGTAATTTTCAAATTTTTCATATCAATAATATTATTATTTATTGTTGTATATATTATCTTCTTACATACTCCACAAACGAGATTCATGCAAGTCCAGAACACGCTTGCTGCTGCATTCATCCCTTCTGCCTCATGCCAAAGTTTATAATGCCATTTGATCATGGTAGTATATCCATGGGTGGAAACCGAACCCACACGCCCACGACGATACTTTGCCAGCACCTCGTCGAGCAGATGGCAATCCGCCTTGCGGCATACCTTCAGCCACATCGCATAGTCGTTGTTCTTCTTTATGTCAGCAATCTGCACCAAACCGACTGCCTCACAATCGTACATCACAGTCAGACACCCAGGCCAGCAGAAAGCGAACATTCCCAACTTCGACACATGCTTTGGTCCATGAATCTCAACACCCGTCTCACGGCTGTCATTATCCATTTCCCGATAGACAGTATATGAGAACTTATAACCATTCTCCACCATAAACCTCAGCTGCTTCTCCAACTTCTCAGGCTTCCAAAGGTCATCAGAATCGAGGAAGGCAATCCATCGTCCCTTTGCCCTTCGGAGGGCATTGTTGCGCGTGATGGCAGCACCCGAGTTCTTCGGGTTGCACTCATACTTTATCTTATCTCTCAACTCAGGACTCTCAGCTCTCAGCTTCTCCACAACCTCTTTTGTGTTGTCAGTAGAGCAGTCATCCTGAATGAGCAGTTCCCAGTTCCGGTAAGTCTGAGCCATCACACTCCTTATTGTTTCTGCAATAAATTGTCCACACGCCCAAGTAGGCGTGATTATCGACACTAATCCGTAATCTTGCATTATCTTAATTTGCTTTTTATCACATATTTTCCGAAATTATCCTTGTAGCCTTCAGCAAATTTCTCAAAGTTTAATTTCGCAATGCCTCGCTGAGATGGGATATTGTTGCTATCTACTATCATATAGTATTCCCTCTCTGGATGGTCATTGATAATATACTGAAGGAGAAGTGGATAATAGCCTTTCCCTCTTTCTTCTTTGACTGTTTGGCATGGGCCGATATGCCACCCACCCTTTGCAATAAAAGGAAAGATAGGCAATTTGGGACATACCTGAGCAGTAGAAACAACTACCCCGTTTTTCAGAATCTGATACTCAACAAATATACCCCCCCCGATTAAGGACATTAGATGCCATGTGATTGAATGAAAGCTATTTAATTTAGGATATATTTTTCTGAATGAAACCGAATCTACGTTGTCAATGCTGTTATGGTAGCCTTTATATTTATAATAATTGTACATAGGTCAGCTGATTTATATTTCATTTCTCGCCATAGCTTCCATGTTGAGTATGGCTTGCACCTTTTGTGTTTTTATGTATTTGCGGAAAGGATAGAGTAGCTTTACGATTATGCCAAACCACCATTTGTAAGTGATATTCAATCGGCAATATGCCTTACGAAAATTAAACGTATCTATCAAGAACGGCTGCACATTCGAGTGATTGGTGATTGAACGCGCACCGTCATTCACAAACTTCAAACCCTTTTCTTCCAGATAATAGCGGTTCATCTCATAGAGGAGACCATAATAGGGGTAGTGTGATTTCTGAAAAGAGGGGATGGCTTTCATCGTTTCGTAATCACATATTTCATTGTGAACAGAGTTGATGGAGAAGGCTATCATTTTTCCAGTCTCTTTATCGAAAGCAGCCCAATAGTCATGATTCTTAGCATTTTCAGCAGAAAGCCGACTTTCATATTCTTCTACAGTTGGAACATTTGCTTTTACATTGTAGCTCTCAGCAGCTAAAGCGTGAACTTCATAACCCTGTGCAAGCATCTCCTCACGTCTGACCATCCTGACATCACACATCTTGAAACTTTTCCGCACCTGATTCCTCTTCTTTGACGAAAGTTCCTCCATTCCTCCAAACTTGTCCTTTATCACATACCAGAAGGATGTTTTCTCTTCACAGTCGAAATCATAAACGTTCCTTACTAAATACCCCCCCCCATTCAGGAGTGTATTACACTCATCCTTAGTCAGTTGAGTTTCGTGCAATGGGTCTTCTGCCACCCATGCGCCCTTGTATAATTTGTAGTTGTTCATATCTTAATTATTATCTTTGTTCTTAATCAAAGGCTTTGCAGGCACACCAACGACAGTCGCACCATCAGCAACCGACTTGTTCACCAAACTCATAGCACCTATAATCGCTTTTTCTCCTATTTCAATATCATGTCGAGCTGTAATGCTCGCTCTCATACCAACGTATGCTCCATCTTTGATGACTATTTGGTTATGCCCTTGGTTCTTACCATGGCAAGCGAAATACACTCCATAGCTGATAGTAACGTTGTCACCAACCACAATCTTGTCAACACACAGGTCGTCAAAATAGCATTTCATGCCGATGAAGCAACCCTTGCCAATCTTGAACCCACACATTCTATAGAGACCAATCCTTACAGGGGTCATCACACAGTTTGGTGCGATGTTCTGGCATATACCTTTTCTTATCAGATGCCAAAACTCACCAAGAATTGACCTCTTGTACCAATACGGAATCTTTTCTTCCGGCACATTGGGATGTGTCCAGTGATAGAGGTTTGCCAAAATACCCCCCCCGACAAATATCTTACTCATAATCTAATGGTTATATCAATACTCAAATAGTCCATAATTAGCACTTGCTAACTGTGGTCATTTCAAATAGTTCTTCACTTTCTCTCTTGCCGTAGTATCGGCAAATTTTTCGCTCATCATATAAGAATGTTTCTTCATTTGGCTTTTTAATATAGGGTCAGAGATTGAAAGAATGGCATTTATGTATGCATCTACATCGAATGTGTCGCAAAGAAAACCATTAACACCATCCTTTACAAACTCGCTATTATATTTCCAGTCAGAGGCAATGATAGGGAGAGCTGCGGAAAGGGCTTCAACGAGGATTCCCGGACAGCCTTCACCATCATAGTGAGTAGGGAATATAAGAGCGTCATATTCATGAAGAGTAGGGATTACTTCATTCGGTTGAAGCACTCCTTTATAAGTGAAAATTTCGATATTGGAGAGATTCTTATCAAAATAGCCATCTGTCTTTTGACCATAAAAGTCTACGCAGACTTTGCCATCCAACTGCATTTCAGACAACCTGTGTGCTACTTTCAATAAAGTATCAAGACCCTTGCTCTGTTCAACCCGTGATACAAAGCAGATACTCAACGGTTTACCCCCCCCTAAGCACTTTTTCAAGTGAAGGAGGAGCAAATTCCATCCGCTTTTGCAAGGCATTCACCTGTAACTGTTGCAACAGATTCCTGTCCTTTTCCAAAAGCATAACCTTATTGATAAGTTCGTTCTGACCATTATCAAAAGGCACGATAAATCCGCTTACTCCATCCTCAACGAACTCATGCGAGTGCTTCCATTCCGTTACGATTACAGGAATACCAGAGATATAGGCATCCACCACAGATCCAGGAAGTCCTTCGGTATAATAATGCGTTGGGAGTAGCATAACGTCATACTTACTCAACGTCTCATGAATATCTTTCGGTTCTAAAACACCTTTATATTCCACAAAGGAAAATCTCGAAACGTTCTCCTCAAAATAAGCTTTGTCGTCGTCGAGAATAGGACCGTAGAAAGTGATGGAAAACCTTTCTTGCAAATGTTGCTTTTCAATAGTTTCTGCCAAATTAAAAATCCAATCAATCCCTTTCATCATGTTCACACGAGCCATAAACACAATGCGCAACTTCTCTGACTCGTATCGTTTCGGATCAAAATTGAAAAAGCGGAAGTTAGGAAAAATGTCCACATTTTCGTAATGGAAATACTCTTCCAGCTCATTTTTCAGACGTTTCGTTTCCACATGAATCCCCTCAATACGTCTCAACATCCATCTATGCAGAGGTAGCGTCATAATGAATTCTCTAAGCCAACCACCCACTACGAAGTAATGGATCCGCACGCTGCATATCACAGACAGTACAAAAATAAAAGGGAAGATATACTTCAGGTTATTATGAGCAGGAAGATAGAATAACGTTCGACATCTCATAACTTTCCAAAACATCTTTAAAATCGACAACTTTCTGTACTGGAAGTCTTCCGTATCATAATAGTCAACGTCTCCGTTTATTTGTTCATCCACCAATCTATAGACATCACGAGTTTTCACGGTCTGTCCATCCAATTGGTTTGTATTGTGGCCGAAATAGCCGATTACCAATACTTTTTTCTTCATTTTCTAAACTTTATTACTTTTGCAGGCACACCACCAACGATGGCATAGTCCGGAACGTCTTTGGTGACGACCGCACCCGCACCTATCACAGCACCATTGCCTATTTTCACTCCCGGCATGATGATGGAGCGCATACCAATCCAAACATCATTTCCGATGGTAACCTTAGCCACTCTTGAGCCTTGGTCACCCATGGGAATATCCGAACGGTCAATATTGTGCGTATGCGTCAGTATGACCACATCGGGGCCCATCATCACCTTCTCGCCAATCTCAAGCGGTCCGTGAACTAAACAGTTCACACCAAGGCCACTACCTGAGCCGATAAAAATACCCCCCAGTAGCGAAATATGCACCTTTTTCTACATTCACATTATCGCCACAATAATCAAATAACGGGCGACATACAGCACGCCTAATCGTCCTTGCCCAATGGGTCATCCGGCTGGTGGATGACGGCAAATGCTTTGCAAAGCCATAATAGGCTGCCAAACAGAATAGTTGTTTTATTGACATGTTATTTCTAATTTGATATATTATTCACATACCCCTCCGTGGCCCAATCCCTATGTTTGATAATACAAGGATTGCCGAACACAACAGAGTGGGAAGGAACATCTACATTCACATAACTGTTTGGAGCTATCAAAACATCATCTCCAATGGTAATACCTCCTACGATAGCAGCATTGATACCTATCCACACTTCATTGCCGATGGTAGGAACACCTTTGTTCTTTCCCCGATTCGTCTGCCCTATAACCACACCTTTATGGATATTGCAGTTACGTCCTATTCTTGCCTTTTGATTGATTGTAATATTATAGGCATGGCCTAAATAAATACCCCCCTATTTGCTCCACAGCACTGATTTCAAGACCCCTACGGTTTGCCCAAAGGCGGAATAAAGCCTTGTAGAACAACTTCACAGGCTTGAAATCTGTCACAATAGCCTTGCGGTATAAGTACAGAAATACTTTTATGTATGGTTCTGGCTTACCTCCATATCGAGCAATATCCGCATCATATAGTTTCTGGAATTTGGTCATATCCTTAAATTTCAACTTATAGTTTGTTTATCAACTCCACGTATGCTTTCAAGAAAGCCTCTTCTGTATTCCGTTCAAGACAGAGCGCTCGGTTTCGCTTGCCCATTACAAGACGCTCCTCGCATGAAAGGGCGACAACCTGTTTGACTGCTTTTGCAATGTCCTTGGCATCTTTTGGATTAAAGAGGAAGCCATTCTCTCCCTCCTTCACGATATACGGATTCTCATATACGTTGCTACAAATAATCGGCAAGCCACAAGACATCGCCTCCGCCACCACATTGGGATACCCTTCATAAAGACTTGGAAGACAGAATACGTCCGCCTTGCGGTATTCCTCTTCGATGTGTGGGTTTGGTTCGTGAAACGTAAGATAGTCGTCAACGTCAAGCCGCTGATACTCCCTCTCTATCTCTGCATAATAAACCGCATTATGCTTTTTGTCGCCATACCAATCGAAATGGGCCTTTATCCCCATCTCCTTCACCATACGGACAGCCCGAAGATAGGTCAGCACATTTTTCTGTTGCGTATATCGTGCTACGGTAACAATCCTCAAAACGTCATTCTGAACAGATGATACAGATGGAGTAAACCTATTGACATCCACAAAATTGATGATGGGATGCACCTTATCGGCAAGGAACGGGAAGTTCTTGCGGATAAAATTACCCTGACTATTACTGTTCGGTACAATAGCGTCCGCCATACGGTAGAGATTGAACTGCACCTTATCGTGGCGTGTTATGCCTGTGTTGTTGTTCCTTTCCGACACGATCAGTTTCGCCTTGAACAGCAACTTGGCCAGACACATCGTCTGATTCACGGAAGGCAAATAGGATATTACAACATCCGACTTGTATTGGCGCACATACTTTGCCGCCCGAAACACTCGTTTCTTTTTATTCCACAATGCTGGAACCAGTTCATAATCTACCCCATGCTGTCGCAGGAAAGGCTCATAGAACTGGTTTTCCACGTATGTTATCAGCCGACATGGATAGCCTGCCTTGGTCAGCATAACCGCCAACCCGCATATCTGACGTTCTGCTCCACCTGACCCGAGGTTCTCAGTAATTAGTAGGATTCTTTTCATATCTTCTGTAGTGGATATCTGAAATAGTAGTACTCAGACAAAATGTAAGCATACAAGATATAAGCCCATTTAGCTGTAAGTAATTGTCCAGAAAGAATACAAGCAAGCATAGGGATGCACATCAAGCCTGCCATTAATAATCTCTGTTTTCTAAACAATATCCAAGATTCCTTGCCAATCTCCCACCAAAATTTTATCCATAGGACTAAGCCAATTATTCCAGTGTACATTAATAATTCCATGATCACATTGTGAGGACTGTAACCATAAACAACATTACCAAAAACCGAGACTTTACCAAGTGCCTTTTGAGCCACTTTAACATAGCCAGTCTGACCGTATCCCCAAAGAGGAGATTCAAACACGTAGGGTATTAAAGATTCTGTAATCTTGTCACGACCTGAACTATTACCTTCTTCTACAGTTGTTGTGAGTCTTTCGATTAGAATAGAATCACTATCTACTAATTTATTAAAAGCATAAGCGCAACATGCAATGCCCAGTATGAAAAAAGCTATTTTTCCAAATGCGGATTTTGTGGGATAAAATCCAATAATAGCAAAAATAGACAACGCAAAAATCAAGAAAGCTGTACGCGATCCCGTTGCAAAAAGTAATCCAACTATTGGTATGAATGCTACAATAAACACAAAACGGAATTTCTTTAATTGCAATTCGTCATTTAGAATAAAATCATCCAGAATAATAATAGAAGAAAGTCCCATGTATATTCCAAGGGCATTTGCATTTTCGCCAAACATCACTAATCGCAAATCCTCGCCTATTTCAATGCCTATGCCTAAAGCAAAGAAAATGGACATAAGTATTCCTCCAAATGCCATTCCATACATACAATAAGATAATGCTTTGCTGTCAATCAGACTATGCACAAGTAGAAATAGCATCAAAATAAAGCACATAAACATTGAGAATGGAAAGACTGGAGTATTGTAGCCACATTTATTTAAAATATTTACTAATGTAAAAAACACAATGAATATTAAGATATTCCACACGAACTTACCATGATAACTTCCAATTTTCTTCATCATTGGGATGAAAGAAAAAAGCGAAAGAAAATAGACTGCAGAAGAAAAAAGTCCCATGGAGAAGTTCGGAATGGGAGCTACATTGTTGAATGGCATACTGAGGCCGACCAGGAAAATTAGGAATCGTCGTAATTTCATTTGCTATGTAGTTTTATCCATTGTAAATAAATGAAAAGCTTGAAAAAAGACGTCTCGAAAAGCGTATCTTTCTCAGAGCGAAGGAAATTATCTCGATAATAAATCAACTTGTCAGCATCTAACTCTGGGCAATATTTTATAATGTCAGATTTGTTTATTGTATCAACAAATTGCTCCCTAAGGCTGCTCTTGAACCACTCCCCAACAGGAGCTGCAAAACCATGTTTTGGGCGTTCAAGTATCTCTCTTGGAATCATATCATATAATATACCCTTCAAAATCTTCTTGCCACCAGTTTGCTTGTCAAATAAATAATCAAGAGGAAGCAAACGTGAATATTCTGCCAGTCGATAGTCCATCAGAGGGCTACGAAGTTCAAGGCTATAGCGCATAGTAGCACGATCTGTCTTTGTGTTGATGCAGCTGTTCATATAATGTTTCATATCATAGTCAGAGAACGACAACAAGCCTCTCGCATCATTAATATAGCCTATATCAGGAAGTTCATGAGCAAGAGTGTAAGGATCAAACTTGGCCGCATCTTTAAAGTCTCCATAGCCGCCTCTACATATAAACTGATCGCGCAAATCCTTGAATTTGAACAAATCAACATAATGACTGTCACAAACTAAATGAGCAACTGAATATAAGCCCTTTCTTACGGCATAAGGCAAATATTTATATAGCCGCTCTTTTTCCGCAAGTTTAGTGTATGTACTATATCCATAAAAGATTTCGTCACCTCCGTCACCTCCTATGGCAACTGTAACGTCTCGACGAGTCACTTTTGCCAAGAGAGAAGATGGAATGGCCGAATAGTCAGCAAATGGCTCATCATAGAAAGTATGAAAACCATTGAATGCGTCAAGCATTTCCTTTCCTTCACACTTTCTTATCTTGATGTCAACTCCTAATGCATCGGCTACAGCTTTCGCATGTGAAGATTCATCATAAGTTGCATTATCAAATCCGATAGAATATGCTGTTATATTATGATTATGCTTTGCAACCAGAGCAGAAGTCAGAGAACTGTCTATACCTCCAGACAAAAACATACCAATAGGGACATCAGCTCTGAGTCTAATTTTCACCGCATCGTTCAATAAATCATAGACAGTTTCTTTCGCCTCGTTATATGATTCTGGTCTTTGAAAACCGCAAGAATTGTAGAACAAGTCCCAATAAGTTGAAATTTCCAACTCATTGGAAACGATGTTATATACAAATTTCTGTCCTGCACGTAGTTTTTTCAATTCCTTCCAAATACAATATGGATCTGGAATATATCCATCGAACAAATAAAATGCCCTGGCTTGTTCATCTATATTAAATGTATTACCTATGAGTATCGGTTCAGCTTGGGAAGCGAATTCGAATCCATCTGAGTTCCATCTATAATAGAATGGTTTTTTACCCAAACGGTCTCTTGCCCCAAACAATTCACATTTTGCTTTATTCAATATTACAAAAGCAAACATCCCGTTCAGTAATTCAACACATTTCTGGCCGAACTTGTCATAAAGGGCACAAATAACTTCAGTATCACTTGTCGTACGCAATGGGACACCTTGTAAATATGTCCTTTTTAGTTCTTCAAAGTTATATACCTCGCCATTGAATACTATTGATATATTCTCGTTGTAATCAAAAGGCTGATTGGAACGAATGTCAAGATCCAATATAGACAATCTGGCATGCCCCAACGTAAGTTCTTTTTCTTTTTGTAATCGATAACATTTAAAAGACTGAAAGTCTGGACCTCTAAAATTCATAGAGGACAACTTTTTGTTTAAGCATTTATCCGAATAACGGAAGGTGCAACCATGTATTCCACACATAATACAAAATTAATTTAATGAGGGAAGTTTTATCATATCTCCTAATCTTGACTCCCAAGGTTCTTTCAGAGGCTTCATTCCACCCCAATCATAAAAAGTAAACTCACCAAAGTAGAGTTTTTCTCTTACGTTAAAGAAATCAATACGTACGAAAGGTAAGCCTTTTGAAAGAATGCGTGCCAATTCTATCATCTTTTCAAAATTGGCAGGTTTTGAGAACTCAAGAGTTATTCGCTCATAACCATGATTTATATCTATTGGCATAAAATCTAAGTCATAATAATTCTCGTAGATTTTTGCACCCTTGTTTGTTACATACATATACATTGGTTCCCCATCAAAACAATAAAACTTGTAATCATGCAGTTCATGTCCGGTACCTTCATCCAAATATTCTTCTGCAATGATTCTCGGCTCGATATGTTTATAAGGGTACTCTCTAAGATACCAATACCAGTTTTTCCATTGAAGCGTTTTCTTATTAAACCTCTTTCGAATGCGCTTTAAATCTATCCCAACTGATTTATCAACAAGAATGCCACCTCCGCTGTCATGGGTTGACTTCAAAAAGCATTTTTCCGGAAGAGAGTCAAAATCTATATCATCTATGCCTTTCCAGCATCCGTAGCAAGGAACGATATATTCCTTGCCGATTTTTTCTGCCACATACTGCTTTACCCAATATTTATCTGCCATCATAGTGAACAGCGGATTTTGGTAGTTGATTTTCAACCAATTGAGTTTCTCATTGAACCCTTTTGGATTAATCAAATCAATCTCTTTATTGAATTTTATGTGATATTTCAATCTGATATACTTTTCATCTGAGTATAATCTCGTCAGTTTGGTTGATAAATAATCAATCATAAAGTTCCTGTCGAGAAGGTGATTGATGATTTTTTTAATTATTGACATTGTTGATATTTTATTGTATATGACTCAGTATATACTTTGCGTACCATATGAGATTTTGCTTAATCGTCATATATTTTAATCGAAATGAGAAAGAAAGATATGGATATACTCCTTTTTCATTTACATATTTTTTCATTCTGTCTAATCCCTGGTTTAAAGCAAACTCATTTATGCAATCAGTTGCATAACAAATTGCCAAATGCTTCAAATCTGAATTTTGGTAAGGGATATTAACCACATAATTATAGAATTCAACTAAAAGCGACAAAGCATGATCTTTTATTCTAAGATGTGTAGAAGAATGGCTATTTTGGTAATAGCTATACACCACCTTGTTTTGGTGCACTACTTTTTGAGCATACTGTAATACTTGATAGAATAGCATTCCATCTTCTCCATTAGTATGATTCATAAGCGTTATATATTCATGTTCTTGTAGTAAGCTGTTTTTGAACAGCTTACTCCAAAGAGTATGCGAATACTCTTTGGAGAGAAGTGCGCGATAGACCGCCTCTGAATCAGAGCCGTATGGCAAGCTGATACGAGACCTTTTAGTCGTACCATCATCATAAAGCCACTCCATATCGCCAGACACAATGTCAGCTCCACTTTCAATGGCAAGATTGTATAGTGTCTCTACTGCATCTGATGGCATTATATCATCACTATCACAGAATGTGATGTAGTCACCTGTAGCCAATTGTATCCCATGCCTACGAACAGCGGCTTGGCCGCTGTTCGTAGGCATCCTCTCAATTCTCGCCGTGTACTTCTTCTCCGCGAAGCGGAATCGATATTCTTCAATTATTGACTTCAGTATATCTATAGAACGGTCGGGCGTGCAATCATCCACAAAGATGAACTCCATATCGTCCAATGTCTGCTCAAACAAGCTTCGTGCACACCGCTCTATATATTTCTCTACCCCATATACAGGGACACAAACACTTACTTTTGGCATATATTAAACTTATAATATTTTTATCAATAGGTAAAATGTACTAACTCAATGTAAAGTTAAAATGCACCTGTTATTTATATTTTGCATCAATTCTATTCAGAGAAAAATAATCACTCTTCTTACACACAATTCTTAATGTACGTGGTTTCTTTAGTTTATATGGACTAGTTCTGTATGACCATATCATAACATCCAATAGTTCTTGCTGAGAATAGTTTCTACCAAAACCATTTCCAAAACGGCTGATGCCTGAGCCTAAAATTGGAACACAAACATCCTTCTGACAATAATACTTGTCCAATTCCTGCCATAAGAGAGAGAGGCTATCGACATAATCCTTATATGACGGGAATACCCCAATGCCGCTTTCGTCAATAGGGACAAAAGCCAATAGCAAATCATCTCCATTGGGCAATATCGTACCAGACTCATATCTGCCTTTTCTCTGATATTTGGATTTTGCTCTTGCTGGTTGTATCTGAGCCTGTTCCAACAACTGGCCGATATTGATAGTCGGATTGGCTGACAAATATTGGCCACAAAGCGAGGTCGGTTTAATCTGATGAGGAGCTTGTCCTACATCAGTAGTGTAGCACTCGTCGAAATTGATAACCTTCTTGCAGTTCTTACACTTCAAAATGTCACCATATTGCACTATGATTTTGCAGTCTTTATTTTCAATGGTGACTGATTTCCTGAGCCGAAGCCATAACAAATAAAAAAGTGCAAAGGCATCCCATACTATTAGCACAAGCAAAATTCTGTTACATACAATGCATACTGCAGATTCAGAACAATATTTGCATACAATAATCAAATGAACAAACGAACTTTTCCAAGAACGTATGGATAACAGAAAAAACATCCTCTGGAACAAAGGCAAAAATGGTCACGACTACAGAGAGTGCCCATGTGGAGCTGCGCTTTAAAGCTATTTTAAAATCCCAGGGCATCTTTTATCTGTTTATAGTTACCTACTTTTTTGCCTGATTCATTGTATATCCAAAACGGGAAAGCACGATCTTCATACCCTTGCATATAACAAGGAAACCACTCACTCTCATTTCGTGATGAGTTATAAACTATGACGATGTCCTTGTTTTTTTTCTTAGCCTGCTCAAACTCATGACGCAAATATGAACAAGAGTTTATGCAGCCATAATTGTCATTTTCACCAGGAGTACTTGTGCTTGAAACCTTACACGGCTTTTGTCCAGATGGATTAGCCTTATATGGCGTGCATTTACACTCTTCCTGCTTTTTCAAGCAACGTTCGCAAGCACTGCCAGCTGTTCGGCTTGCAGTTTTGTTTCCTACAACAAAAAGAACTGTCGATGAAGCGTTGATTTGTGCATTGAACTCAGCTTTCAAATCACATATTCTGCAATCCGGGTCGTTAGCAACTGTACCTGATACCACTTTTGACATATCAACAAACTCCACTACGTGCTTATTGTCTTTGCTCCAGCCATTAAGTATATCAACGACTTCTTTGTCACCGTCTTGCGAATCATAATCCGCACTAATATAAATATGTTTCATTGTTTTATTGATTTATTATATTTATTCATTAGTGTCCCATTAAAATCGGGACGTAGTAAAAATAAAATTAAAACCAAGAAAGAGGGGATAATCGAGTTCTTTGACATCGTTGAATTTAGTCTTACCGATAGGTCTCAAAGGTGAGTTTCGTCCGTGAACGATATGCTAAGAATTTGCAATACCTTATAGGTTGAAATTACTTTACTAATGACTTCTTGTTTCTCAACTGCATCTTCATTTCAACAGAGGCATCCTCGCGAAACTAGCCGTCTTTAATCCGTTGAATTATCTCATCTGTTGATTTTATGAATTAAAATATGTTTCTTTATACTATATATGGTTCGTAATATATGAACTGTAAATGGAATATTCACTTTCATTAAATAGTAAGCCATCTTATCAATTGCCTTTGCTCTTAGGCTTAGATACGCCAGATTTACATCTTTGTATAAATCTTTTATAACGCTGGCAGGAGTCTTCGATGAAAGGATCAAAAAGACAAACCAACTCAACAACATTGCATCACATCGTTTCGATGCAATAGGATTGTTTCGTTTCAGCTCCTTAAAAGCCCTTACCGAAGCCATTTCATATTCCGGTTTCGGGTTATTGACGGCACTCTGTTCATTATTACGATAAAAATAGAGCACATCACCAATGAGTTGGATTCTCTTGCAATATTGCATATAGTTGAGAAGGTATATCTGGTCTTCGCCAAGACTTACTTTCTCATCAAAGCGGAGGGCTTTTTCTTTCACGATGGAAACCTTGAATAAAGTGCCCCACACACACGTAAGATACCTCTCTGAATCGGCATATTTAACTGCAGAAAGCACTTCTGTTTCATCGTTCTCAACTTGCCCTTCCTTATACTCACGGTTAAAATGACATTGAATCAAGTCAAGATTATTCTGTTCTGCAACTTCAAACCATTTCTGAAGAGCATTGGGATAAAGACAATCGTCAGAATCGACAAAGATAAGCCATTTGCCTGTCATCCTGTCCAATGCCACATTCCTAGCCGAACTGACCCCTCCATTCTCCTTATGAATCACTTGTATGCGAGCATCTTTCTGTGCATACTCGTCGCATATAGCTCCCGACTCATCAGGAGAGCCATCATCTACAAGAATGCACTCCCAGTCGGTGAAAGTCTGAGCGAGAATGCTGTCAACACATCGTCGCAGATATTTCTCTACCTTATATACAGGGACTATTATGCTTATTTTAGGCATATTATTTTGAAATCTCAGCTAATAATAGATTTATACATTTCTTGCGCTTTTGCTCAACAATGGAATTTACGAAAGTCCAATCGATAGGGCGGTTTATATCTACATCATTCAAACTATCAACATCTATCAAACGATTTTCAAGTTTAAATATCTTTAACAAAGATGTAAACCGGCTCATTCCCCTTCGGGCATTTCCAATTACCCAAAACGGCTTATTAAAAATGATAGAGAAGACCATTCCGTGGAAACTATCTACGATGGTCATTTCAGCATCCATAAAGGCACGAAGCCATGATGTGACACTCGGAAATACACAATCCTCTATATTATTCTTAATATTCTTTTTTGTACGTGTTTCTTGCTGATACTTTGGCAGTACTTGGAATGGTTTCAAGCCTTTTTCTCCTGCAACTCGTTGTATAAAAACAGACTTTTTTGCGTTCGGGTCAAGAATGTAATTAAAAAGATTACCTATTGACACGGGCTCTTTCTCTTGCTCAATTAAGCGAATATAATCTTCCTTTGTCAAGAGCATTGTGGGGTCAAGGACATGAATTGCATCCACTCCAAGATGCTTCTTACAGAGACCTACTCCAGAATCCTCACGCACCGTCACAATATCAAACTTTTGCACAAGTGATGTAGCAATCTCTGTTTGTTCCGGTGTCAGTTCCCATTCATCAGTTCCAAAGGATGCTGCATAAGCAATTCTCTTTACTTGCTTATCTTTTACAAAGTCCAAAAACATTGAACTGAGAAATTGATTATAACAAGGCCTCCAGCATTGGTCGCTACCAACAACATAAGCGTCATATGTCCTTGTTTCTGCAACTGATTTGAAATCTTCAAAGGAATGAATTGATGGAGAACGATTAATATATGTATTTATAAAATGATTTGTGTTTTTACGTATAATTGCTTGCTCATTATCATTAGGTTGGTACCTAACTTTTGAATACTTATTAGGAAATAAAATATGCAACAACCTCATTTTTTGCCTATATAAGTAGACGTGCAATCGATTATATTTTTTATTTTGTTGATCCAATGTTTCCACTTCTTGGCCAGCACGAATCAAAACCTGCTGCAACGCATAGTTCTGCAACAGACCTCCGTAATTATTATGAAGTGGTTGTGTAAGTATTCCTATTTTCATGTTTATCTCATTCATTTAATTATTATCTCCATCCTATACGACTTCCAACCTTGATATTTGTTGCGGAAAGTGATGGAAGAAACTGATGCGTTTTCTGTCATAGATGGGATGGATGTCATTTCGGGTTGATTGGTTACTTCAGTTTTACCCCCCCCCACATATATTAACACTTTCTTTATCAACTGTTTACAGTGTAATATTTGTATATTTATATATTGCATAAAGGAAGGTCTAAGACATTCGGTAATGAGGGCATTTACACTCTCTGATTCGTCCAAGCGATTAAAGAACTCTTCTCGTTTGGGGTGGGCAGCCACGGAACGATAATAGGCGGGATTATGACGGAGGGCGGCTTCAGCTGTTGTCTCTTTGAAGGATATTTTGTTCCAGTCGAGAGAAGCTTGACCCTTGTCGGTATTAATCAACACCAATCCTGTGCCTTTATCGTCGTCCATCTCGGGTATTTCAGCGTTTATGCCCCAGAAGTCGGCAATAGTGATGTCGCTATGGCTGCGGCCGCTCTTGGCATAACACTGATAGCAGGAGGGACGGAGAATCATGTCGCGAAGGAAGGCTCGCATAAAATGGTTCTGCTGATGATGACTGCAGAGGGAAAGGGTTTGCTCGTCCTTGTTGTATTCCATCGTGAAGTTGAAGGCTTTCCATCCGTTGCGCTTGTTGCGGAACTGCACATCGTTGATTGCCTTGCGTCCTGCTGTCACCACTTCATCGAGATAACGGCTCCAGACCATTGGACTTGGAGTGCCATGACAGATAATATCTACGGTCAGGAGATTGTCGTAATCCTTACGCAAAAAATGCTTTAGTCCTGCTATCTGGCAAGGTGTACCTGAGAAAAGCACATTACGCCCTTCGGTCAGGAAATGCTTGGCATCTGCGTATGCCGTTTCCATTCGTGCCTGCACATATTTGCTTCCCATAAAAGCCTTTACACCTTCCATCGTCTCGGCATAGTCTATCACCACCTGCCACTGGTTGTCAAATCTGGCTCCAAAGACAACGCCTCCTTCAGTGATTATCTTCTCTGCCAACAGATAGAAGATGCCGCCAGAGGAAGATTTCAGACGTATCTCCTCATCCTTGTTAATGGTAGCATATACTTTCTTAGGCTTGCGTTCTTCAAAGGGATGCAACTCATGACACACTTTCTCGCATAGTCCGCAGTCGATGCAATCTGCCTCATTGACTTTAGGGTAGAGAAAGCCCTCGTTGTCGGCTTGCATCGTGATGCAATGCTTGGGACAGATAGAAGCGCAGGCAGTACAGCCGCAACAGTTATGTTTGTCTATTAAATGAATCATTTTCTTATTTTGAATATTCTAAGTGCTTTATCCCAAAAGAACAGTCTCTCATGTTTCGTGAAGCCTATAAAAAATGAGCTAAGTCCCACAGAAACCACACAGATACATCCTACAGCAATAAAGCGCATCCATCCATTTTCCAATTGCATATGAACTAAAATAGGAAGAACAATCGACACTGCCACAGTAGCAAATATTGGGAAATAAATATTCAGAAGATATTGCCTCATTGGTAGATTTATGAGTTTTCGGAGCATATACATTCTCGAGAATTGGGCAACAGACTCAACACAGAAATGAACAATGAAAACGGAATAAGCTGGAGCACCTAATTTCAAAACTATATATGATATAGGTAGAATAGTAAGCAGAATACCTCCTACCACCATTTGATACACCTTCACCTTTCCTGTAGCCTGATTGGCTATAACACATGGATTGGCCGTGGTATAGATGAGTGATATGCATATCATTATCTGAGTAAAAATGACAGCATCATCGGGTACAGTCTTCAACCAAACGGACAGAATGAACTTTGTTTCCAATATTACAGGTAACGATATAAAGAACAGCAATAGAAATGAAAAACGTGCGCTACGGAACATCAGACTGTGCATCTGTTCAAGATTTCCGGATGCATAGTTTTTGGTAATCTGAGGATTAAGAGCCATCTGGAAACTCCCTACAAACTGCTGAATAGCTCCCTGTACCTGTACGGCTACGGCACGGGCGGCATTAACCACAGGACCGAAGAAGATGTTCAGCATCATGTTCAACCCTTGTGTATAAAGGATGCCTGCAAGATTGCCCCAAAAGCTCCAACCTGCAAAACTTGCCATTTCTTTCAAAAGGGGTCGATTGATTTTCCACTCAAACAATGATTCACTGAAATGTTTGTTACAATATCGAGTATATATGTACCTAATCAATAGTTGAATTGCCAAGACAAGAATGGCATAAACTAACAACTTATCAAGTGGAGAAATAACGAGCAGATATACAATCAATAATTTCAAACTAACATCCAAAATAGAAATATAAGCAAAGGCAAACATCTTCTCATGTGCAATAATATCAGCATTATAGGGCGTTGACATAATGCCCACAGCACAAGATAGAATAGAACATTGATAAACCCACATAGCTGCAGTCATTCTTGTTTCAGGAATAACAAGTTTGTTCAACACAAACCAAAGACCTACCGTTTCACCAAGAAGAATAATAACAAGTGCTATGAGAACATGTATTTGCAAGGACGTATTGAATATACTCTTTAGTTTTTCCTCATTGCCGGTGGCAAGTTCAAAATTTAAATAGCGTTGTGTGGAGGAAACCATAGCACTATTGATAAAAGTGAACATTGTAATAACACCACCAACAACATTATATATACCATAGTCCTCTATGCCAAGTGTTTGAAGTACTACTCTTGATGTAAACAGTGATACTGCCATAGTAAAGAGCATCCTGATATAAAGCATCAGAGTGTTCTTCGCTATGCGCTTATTATTTACTGATGTATCTGACATTATATGTAAAAATACAATTAGAAGGTCCTATAATGAGTATAATTCGTTGCATAACGTATTATTTCTTAATAGAATAATATCCCTTATACCATTCCGCAAAGCGTCTCAAACCTACGCTTAATGGTGTAGAGGGCTTGAAGCCGAAGTCTTGCTCGAGGGGTTTGGTGTCGGCGTATGTGATTGGAACATCACCGGGTTGCATGGGAACGAGCTGTTTGCGCGACTCGAAATCGTAATTTTCGGGGAGTACTCCGGCACGCACAAGTTCTTCTTGAAGGATTTGCACGAAGTCGAGCAAATTCCCCGGAGAGTTATTACCTATATTATACACTTTGTATGGTGGAATTGGGAGTCCGTCACTGCCGATTTGCTTCTCCGGGGCGTGCTGCATCACACGTACAACACCCTCTACGATATCGTCGATATATGTAAAATCTCGCTTGCAGTTGCCGTAATTGAATATCTTAATAATCTCACCCTTAACGAGTTTATCCGTAAATCCGAAGTAAGCCATATCGGGGCGACCGGCTGGTCCATAAACTGTGAAGAAACGTAAACCGGTGCTCGGGATGTTATAGAGCTTTGAATAGCAATGCGCCATCAGTTCGTTGCTCTTCTTCGTTGCCGCATAGAGGCTTATTGGGTTATCCACTTTATCATCCGTAGAGTACGGTATCTTCTCGTTATTACCATAAACACTTGAAGATGACGCATATACAAGATGTTCTACAAAGCCGTTTGGATTAATTTCTGATGCAATATTATGGCGACAAGCTTCCAGGATATTATAAAAACCGATTATATTACTCTCGATATACGCATCAGGATTAGTGATGCTATATCTTACACCTGCTTGTGCGGCGAGGTTCACCACCACTTGTGGTTTACACTCTGCAAAAAGTCTCTCAATCAACGATTTATCTGCTATACTACCTTTTACGAACGACCAATTACAACCAAGGGCTTCAATCTCTTTCAGTCGCTCATATTTCAAATTTACATCGTAATAATCCGTAATTGAATCGATACCGACAATACGGCAATCGCTATAATCATGGAACAGACGTTTGACGAGGTTACTGCCAATAAAACCCGCCACTCCTGTAACGAGGATAGTTTTATCGTGAAGATTTATATTCGGGGTAAGCATTTTTATAATATCTAAATAATTATATTTCAATAGAATTTACAATTATGTATTGTCTACACCGGAACAAAGGAGTATGACTTAGTCTTTGTATCTGAAAGTTTACAATTAGTCGTCTTTATATAGTGAGTTTCAAAGAAAAAGTTAAGAGAAATTTTCCACTTCCGCCTGATAGTAATACTAATTGCATGGGGGGGGTGTTAGAGTGATTTCTATTTGATTAAAAAATTTGTAGGTGATTGAAAGTAGGGGGAATTGTAAATTATCGAGATGGAGTGAATTTTGGGAATATACTGATAGTAAGATGGATAGAAATGGGATTGATATTACATTTTATTAACTGTATTTGTTGTTGGGATACAACAAAACAACCCTATAAGATGTACTCTTATAAAGCGATGAAGTTATTGCCACAAAACAATAATAGTTTTTGCAACAATTCTAAAAATAACAAGAAAAATTCTTTAAAGAAAATATATTACAAAAGTTCGTAAAAGAGTATATTCACAATTCACCCGACCGATTACAATGTTTTGTTTTTCAAACACTTACAGCCGTGTGTACAATTTATCAACAGTTTGTATATACGTGATAGTTGTACTGACATTTAAATTGATTTGGTACTTTGCAAAGGTAAAAATATTATTTTAGACTACAAAATATTTTGTGGCTAATTTTATAAAATCAGTACCACCTTAAGATGGCGGAAATAACCAAACAATCCATATAGGGATAGAGAAATTTGGAAGATGAAATAAAGTACTCTTGCAAAGCGAGAGGAATTAGAGTTCAAGTGCCAAGGGATTAGTGAGGAAATCTTTTAAGCATATTGTAGTAATACCATGTTCGTCATGATGCACGAGTTGGTCATCGGCTACAATAACTATCTTCTTGAACGAATCATCGACGTTAGAGAGCGAAAGACATTCCTGTCTTCTTTTCTCGTCTGTATCCATCTTATAGGCCGATTGGATATAATATCTCTTTGACCCCATATTGCATACAAAATCTATCTCTAATTGCACTTTATGTCGCTTCCCTTCTGCTGTTATCGTTTCTGTGGTTACGACTCCTACATCGACGTTGAATCCCCTATAAAGCAACTCGTTGTAAATGAGGTTCTCCATCAAATGGGTCTTCTCATTCTGACGGAAATTTAGACGTGCGTTTCTCAGTCCGAGGTCAGAGAAATAGTATTTTGAGGGAGTGTCGATGTAGCGTCGGTCTTTCACGTCATAGCGCATGGAACGCGACACGAGAAATGAATCGCAAAGATAGTCGAGCCAGTTTTTCACTGTGTCGTTGCTGATTTTCAGGTTCTTTACTGTGGAAAACGTGTTTACAATCTTTGTGGGGTTAGTTAGGCTTCCCACTGCCGATGCCACGATGTTGACCAGTTCGCCCAGTTCTTCTTCGTGCTTTAGGTTATAACGTCCGACGATGTCTGAGATATAGGTCTTGGTGAATAGACCTTTCAGGTAGTCGGCTTTCTGCTTTTCGGTCTTGTAGGTAAGTATCTGCGGAAGGCCTCCATAGGTGAGATACTCATCTAGGGCAAGCTTGTAATCGCCTTCATATGCGGAGAAAAACTCTGAGAACGACAGTGGGAGCATATGGATTTCATCTCCACGTCCGCGAAACTCAGTGATCACGTCTTTCGACAGGAACCTTGCGTTTGATCCTGTCACATAGACATCAGCATTGGAGACATTGAGATAGGAGTTGAGGACATCCTCAAACTCTGCCACCATCTGTATCTCATCAAGCAGGATGTAATACATCTCTTTATCCACCATCTTGCCGTCGATATATGCAAGGAGGTTGTCCGGGTCACGGAGGGTCTTATTTCTGCGGTCTTCCAGATTCACTGATATTATGTGGTCTTCCAGAATGCCCTCTGACAGAAGCCATTCGGCAAACAGATGAAACAGCAGATATGATTTGCCACATCTGCGCATTCCGGTAATCACTTTTATCATGTGATTGTGCCTACTATCGATGAGTCTTTGTAGATATATATCTCTGTTAATATTCATATGCTATTAGATTTTTAGGTGGATTTCCACCTTTTTTTCGAGTACAAAGATAATGATTTATTTGCAACTGAGAAAATATTATATATTTATTTGCTAATTTAGCATTATTTTCTTGCCAGTGACCATTATTTATTATATACAGATAAAAACAATACTTTTGATAACATAACTATATTAGAGTAAGACTATAATTTATCCGTAGCTGTGTCTCCAAGGAGCCATTTGACGTCGTAGATGACGTGGCGCGGTGCGGTGATAGCGCTGTAATCCAGGGTTTTGAATTCGTTATGCGCCACAGCCAATATTACAGCATCATAACGGACGGATGGATTTTGCAAATCAGACAAAGTAGATTTCACCTCAATACCGTATTCATGCCATACCGCTTCCGGATTAACCCAAGGGTCGAAAATTTCCACATCTATATTATATTCTTTTAAGGAGCGATAGATATCATAAACGCGAGTATTGCGGATGTCGGGACAATTCTCCTTAAAAGAAAAGCCAAGAATAAGCACCTTACTGCCAAGCACTTGAATATTTTTCTTCAGCATAACCTTAATAACCTGGCGCGCTACATACTCACCCATACCATCGTTCATCCGTCGCCCTGCAAGGATAATTTCCGGGTTGTAACCATACCTTTGAGCGCATTGAGCAAGGTAATAAGGATCGACACCGATACAGTGACCGCCAACGAGTCCCGGACGGAACGGCAAGAAATTCCATTTAGTACCGGCAGCTTCGAGAACTGCCTGAGTATCAATTCCCATGAGGTTGAAAATTTTAGCCAACTCGTTGACAAAAGCGATGTTGATATCACGCTGGGCATTCTCGATGACCTTTGCAGCCTCTGCAACCATAATAGAAGGAGCGCGGTGTGTACCTGCCTTAATTACAGACGAATAGACAGCATCTACCAGTTCCGCTACAGCAGGAGTACTACCGGAAGTAACCTTTTTGATATTCTCTACCGTATGCTGTTTATCGCCCGGATTAATACGCTCGGGAGAATAGCCTGCAAAGAAATCGACATTATATTTCAAACCGGAAACACGTTCGATTACCGGCACGCACTCCTGTTCCGTTACACCGGGGTAAACCGTTGACTCATAAACAACAACATCGCCTTTACGAAGCACGTTACCCACGAGGGCAGAAGCCTCAATGAGCGGAGTGAGGTCGGGTTTATTATCCCTATCCACCGGAGTAGGCACAGCGATGACATAGAAGTTACTATCGGCAATTTCCGCCTTATCAGTAGTACAGCGAAAACCATGATTATCAATAGCATCACTTAAAAGGGCATCAGGCACATCGAGGAGTGAGTCATGTCCGGACATGAGAGTCGCTACCCTCTCGGAATTGAGATCGAAACCGACCGTTGAGAATTTTGTAGAGAAGAGACGGGCAAGTGGGAGACCGACATAACCGAGGCCCACAACACAAATTTTGATATTATTTAACGACATTAATTGATTCTCTGTTTTACGTACCATATTGTTTAATTTTATTGTTTTATAATGGGGGTTCTATTTTTTAAGGGCGCTTCGCCCCAAACCCCGAAGTACTTTTTTTACCGCAAAAAAAGTACTCAAAAAAGCTCTTCGCTGTGACTACTAAGCGAGTGGAAGGGGAGCTTATACGTCAAGGCAAATTGTTTATAGCAACAACTCCCAAATGTCAACTTTCTAATTTGTCTATAAGTAATCGAAATACAAAGATAGTCAATTTTTGAATAGTAAAGTAACTTTTTCTTGTTTTTCTGTACGAAATTTGACTGTTTAGATTTTGAAACATGAAGTTCTGTTGGCAGTTTAAGATAAATAATGTAAATTTGCAATCGGAACAGAAAAGAAATTTTCAATGATATTACTAATTCAACCGCCATTAACACAACTAAATACACCATATCCGGCAATTACTCATCTGACAAGTTTTTTGAGAAGTAAAAGTATTGATACTCAGCAGGCTGACCTAGGCATAGAACTTATCGACCGACTCTTTACTCGACAAAATCTGACTAAAATTTTTGCCAAGGTGGAAGAGCAAGACAAATTGCCCAAAAGCATTCGTAACGCACTATGCAACAAAAATTTCTACATCGACAAGGTAGAGGCTGTAATTGCATTCCTTCGAGGAGAGAAACAGAGCAACTCTACCCTATTCTCACGAACTGATTTCTGGGAAAATATGCCTCGCATCGAAGCGGAAGAGGAGCTGGAATACGACTATGGAGTTGCCGGTAATTACGACCGTGCAAAATATCTTTGTAGTCTTTTTATCAAGAATATAACCGACGTTATCCACATTGTAGACAAACATTTTGAATTAATTCGCTACGCCGAACATCTCTGCACATACATTACGCATTTTGACATTATTAAAAAGGAATTATGCGCACCTCGAAGTATAGTCACCAACATCACTTTAGAGATTTTAGAGGAAAAATTAGAGCTTTACAAACCCGATTTTGTGGCTTTTTCCGTGCCATTTCCAGGGAATTTGTTGCAATGCATCTTCTGCGCGGAACATATCAAACGGCATCATCCGAAGATAAAGACCATCATGGGAGGCGGTTACGTTAATACTGAACTGCGGAAACTGACTGATCCGGGCATTTTTGGGTATATCGACTATATCACTTATGACGATGGGGAGCTACCGTTGTTAAGGATTGTGACGGGAGGGGAACTTATTCGGACTGCAGTGGCGGAGAGTCGAGAAGACGAAGAGACCAAGGGTCTAATAGTCGAAGAGACTAAAAGTCTAAGAGTTGCAGTGGCGGAGAGTCGAGAAGATAAAGAGACCAAGATTTTAAAAGTCAATGAAGCAGGAAAGCAAGAAAACGAAGAGTTTAACGAGAACAAGGAAATTAGAGATACATCTTTGAATTGCTTAGCAATACGGGCGCGCGTTCGGGTCAACAAGAACGAGGAATTTAGAGAATCGGAACAAATAGAAGGGTTAAATAGTATAAAAGTTGTAAAGTTTTACAATGCGGAGAGTAAAGAAAATATTCCGTTTGCAGAACTTCCTGCGCCAACTACTGATGGTCTCCCAATGAATAAGTACCTGAATTTCACGGACAGTACAAACCCGATGCACCGACTTTGGAGTGATGGAAAATGGAATAAGATGATGCTGGCGCATGGTTGCTACTGGGCAAAATGTGCCTTCTGCGACACGACTCTCGACTACATCTGTCGTTTTGAGCGGTGCGACATCGGCATTATCGTCGACAGGATGGAGGCATTGATAGCAGAAACAGACGAAAACGGATTCCATTTCGTGGATGAAGCGGCACCACCTGCAGTACTGAGGCAATTGGCAGAAGAGATTATAAAACGCAAACTTACTGTTAGTTATTGGACAAACATACGATTCGACCGCAGTTTTACTCCTGAGCTTTGTTGGCTACTCGCCAAATCGGGTTGCATTGCCGTGAGCGGGGGACTCGAAGTAGCTTCACCGCGAGTGCTTAAGTTGATAAACAAAGGGGTGACTATTGAGAGTGCAACAGAGTGTATTCGCAACTTGAGCGAGCATAACATAATGGTACACACCTACTTGATGTATGGTTTTCCAAGTCAGACCGAAGCGGAACTATTTGATTCGCTTGGCAGAGTAAGAGACCTATTTGCCGAGGGACTAATACAAAGTGCTTTCTGGCACCGATACGCAATGACATGCCACAGCAGTTCCGGCAAAAATCCCGAAAGCGTTGGAGCCAAAGCTGTAGAACAAAAAGATAACCCATTTGCTAACAACGAGATACCATTCATCGACCCGCTCGGAATAGATTGGGAGAAGTGGAACGACGGGCTGAACCTCGCCACATATAATTATATGAGAGGAACAGGCTTTGACGTGCCGCTTAAGCAGTGGTTTTCGTTTCTGAAAAACGGACGCAAAAAGAGGTATTAGCGACATAACTCATCGACAAAGCTTTCGCGCTGTTATACAGTATTTCTTATCGTATGCGAAAGAATCAGATAGTATTTACTTCCAGCCCCAAAGTTCGAATAAACAAAGAATTCGCTAATTCATTTGCGGAGAGGTATTAGGAATAATTTCGGAATTCGTATAGATTCACAAACGAAGTGCAACAATTTACTTTTACTTTCAGATACCGAGTCAAAAGAGTTGATTATTAACGATAAAAGAATTCATGTAAAATCCGTAATTGAATGGCTTTTAGAGACTCCGGAATTATAGTAAAGTTAAGATAATAGCCATTAAATAATAAATTATTGTAACCCTACGTTATTAGAAAAGAGACCTTAAAATCACATTTTGCCGAATGGAGAAAATAATGTAATTTTGTAAATTCTTAATGATTATAAAATGATTGACTATATAAAAGGAGAAATTACGAATTTGACGCCTACTTATTGCGTGCTGGAGACAGGCGGAATAGGTTACATGCTAAATATTTCTTTATTGACTTACAGCGAGTTACAGAATATGAGCAGTACGCGCCTTTTCGTTTACGAGAATATAAGAGAGGATGCCCACACCCTATTCGGTTTTTTACAAGAGGAGGAGAGAAACATCTTCCTTCTGCTGATTTCAGTGAGCGGAATAGGTGCAAATACGGCAAGAATGATACTATCGAGCTTTACTACAGCAGAACTCAAAGAGGCTATCATAACCGGCAATGTCAATGCTATCAAAGCCGTAAAAGGTATAGGTCTGAAATCGGCACAACGCATTATTGTAGACCTAAAAGATAAAGTAACAAAAGGCGAAGACTCTGCTAATCTGCCACTTATCGACACTGCTGCAAACAGCGAAAAAGTGCATGAGGCTGTTGCCGCCCTTGTAATGCTCGGTTTTCAACAACAAGCTTCACAAAAAACCGTGGACAAAATAGTTAAAGACGACCCACAACTCGAAGTGGCGAAAATCATAAAAAAAGCTTTGTCGATGATTTAGCTAAAACGGTAGCAAGAATGTTTTTTTATTAAAATGGGAAGAATAAAAAGATTATCCATAACATTCACAATCATCGTATTAACGGCGATACTGAGTATTCGCCTCGCTTCGTTATTTGCCGCTCCGAATAATGACGGCTACTCTGTTATCGACTTTATTTCGGAGAAATGGGAATCTGACGGACATTCGAATTTAGAAGCTGACGGGCATTCAGACCGGGATTCAGTCGGCAGTTCGATTTTAGGGGCTGAAAGAAGTTCTAATAGAAATGCAATAGAAGCAAATAGAACAAACTTTGGAGCGGATGAGACTTTTCAACAAAACAATGCTTTTCCCGAGGACGAACTATTAGCCGTAAACTCCGGAGCAGAGGATGAAAACGACACTTTGCCAAAGGTTAATTTAGAGATGCTCGAAGCCCAGAAAGGTCAGGATAAAGACGATACTCCTGCTCCGGCTTCAGCTACAAAAGTGGCAAAAACAACACCCGACCCCATCACCGGAGAATCGGAGAAATACCCTATCGACCTAAAAAATCCAAACAATATAGAGACAGTGGTGGAATACGATTTTGCCACCGGCAACTACATCATTCACACCAAGATAGGCGACATCGACATTGCAACACCCCTCGTGCTCACACCTGATGAATACAAAGAGCGTACATTAAAAGAACAAATGGCACACTATTGGGACGAGAAAAACGCTGATGCTCTTAGCAATTACGAAAGTAAATTCAACATCACCGACATGAAATTCTCGCTCGGCCCCGCAGAAAAAATATTCGGTCCCGGTGGTGTTCAAGTAAAAACACAAGGTAGTGCCGAACTCTCTTTCGGTATCAAACACAACAACATACAAAACTACTCTTTAGCGGAACGACTCAGAAAAACCACCGTTCCGGATTTCAACGAAAAGATACAACTCAACGTAAACGCCAAAGTAGGTGAGAAAATAGGCTTCACGATGAACTACAACACCGAGGCCACTTTCGACTTTGACCAACAGCTTCTTAAACTCAACTACAACGGCAATGAAGACGAAATAATCAAGTCGATAGACGTTGGCAACGTCAGTCTCCCTCTTAATTCCACTCTTATAAAAGGAAGCAGCGCCCTATTCGGTTTAAAAACGGAACTGCAATTCGGCAAACTCAACATAGTAGCCGTAGTATCTCAACAACAGAGCGAAACACAACACGTGAACTCGCAAGGTGGAGCTCAACTGATGGATTTTGAAGTAGATATCGACAATTACGACGAAAACCGCCACTTCTTCCTCGCACACTTTTTTCGAGATAATTACGACAAAAACATGCAAAAATTACCCTATATAACTTCCGGAGTAACAATCACCAGATGCGAAGTATGGGTAACTAATAAGAGAGGTAATTTCGACCAAGCACGTAATATAGTGGCTTTCATGGACTTGGGAGAGCAATACCGCATAGATAATAGTCACTGGAACCCCCTCTCTACCGTTCAACCGGACAACAGCAGTAACAACCTTTACGATGAAGTTAAAGATCTTGGTATTAGGGATATACAAAACTGTAATTCCATTCTCGACAACGCCTATAACATGTACGGCATTCTCGGAGGCGAAGACTACGAAAAAATTGAGAGTGCCCGCCGTTTGGAGCCAAGTGAATATACCCTTAATACCCAACTCGGTTACATCTCACTCCGCACTGCACTAAACAGCGACGAAGTGCTAGCAGTAGCTTACGAATACACCTACAACGGCAAAACTTATCAAGTAGGTGAATTTTCTACCGACGGTATCAATGCACCTAACGCGTTGATATTAAAGCTCCTCAAAGGCACAGCAACATCACCTCAAACGGCATTGTGGGATTTGATGATGAAAAACATCTACTACCTTGGAGGCAACCAAATACAACAAGAAAAATTCAAACTCAACATACAATATAAGAACGATTCAAGCGGTGTATACGTAAATTATATCAACGAAGGTCCTATCAAGAATCAATTGCTCATTAGGGTTATGAACCTCGACCGCCTTGATTCGAGAAACGAACAATCGCCAGACGGAAAATTCGATTTTGTAGAAAATTACACAATCTACTCATCATCTGGACGACTCATCTTCCCTGTAGTAGAACCTTTCGGATCACACTTACGTAAGATGCTGAACAACGAAGCACTTGCCGACAAATATTGCTACGATGCACTATACGACAGCACGAAAATAGCCGCACAAGAAATGACGGAAAAGAACAAATTCCGCATAGCAGGTGAATATCAAGCAAGTAGTGGCAACGTGATACGCCTAAATGCTATGAACGTACCAAGAGGATCGGTAGTAGTGACAGCAGGCGGACAGACCCTTATGGAGAACGTAGATTACACCGTGGATTACACAATGGGAACGGTGACAATACTCAACCAATCGATACTCGCATCAGGCAATAATATTGATGTGCAACTCGAAAGTCAAAGCATGTTCAACTTACAAAGAAAAACTCTTGTAGGCACGCACGTTGAATATGCATTTACAAAAGATTTCACAGTAGGAGCTACCTTGATGCACCTAAGTGAGATGCCGTTAGTAACAAAAACACAAATGGGTAGTGAGCCGATAGCCAATACTTTATGGGGAATGAATGCGGCGTACCGAAATGATGCCCCTTGGCTAACAAAAGCCATTGACGCAATACCGGGAATCAATGCCACCGCACCATCGAATATCGCCATCAATGCAGAATTTGCACAGATGATACCGGGGCATAGAAAGATTCGTAACAACCCGGGCTACGCATATCTCGATGATTTTGAAAGTGCAGAAACAACTATCGACCTCAGATATCCTTATTATTGGCATTTAGCTTCCACACCTTATGACCCATCGGCAGGAGCATTATTTCCTGAAGCAAGTCTCGTCAACAACATCGAATATGGCTACAACCGAGCCATTTTCAACTGGTATTCAATAGATAACACCGTATTCAACCGCGATGGCAGCCAGATGCCAACCCACTTACGAAAAGATAAAAACGCATGGAGTAGCCACCTCACCCGTGAAGTACGCGAGCAAGAACTATTTCCTAATCGCGACCAAATATTAGGTGAATCGGCATACCTGACTACTCTCAACCTGAGTTTCTACCCTAACGAACGCGGACCTTATAACCTCGACTTAAATGTAGACCCTGCAACAGGTAACCTCTTAAACCCGGAAAAACGTTGGGGCGGTATGATGCGTAAATTGGAAACAACCGATTTTGAGACTGCAAATATCGAGTATATAGAATTCTGGATGATGGACCCGTTCGTCTACGACTCGCTGAATCGCCATTCAGGAGGTGACCTCTATATTAATTTCGGTGATATAAGTGAGGATGTGCTACGCGACGGAAAAAAATTCTTCGAGAACGGAATGCCGGCAAATGGCGACACTACACTGACAGAAACCACCGTTTGGGGTAGAGTACCAAAACAACAATCCACAGTGCTTGCTTTTGACGGAACACTCGAAAGCCGACAAAACCAAGATGTAGGTCTTAACGGACTTTCCACCGAAAGCGAAAAAAAATTCTACACATATTATAATTTCACCAATCAACTGAGAAACAAGCTTACACCGGCAGCCATACAAGCAATGGAAAACGACCCATTCTCAGCACTTAACGACCCTGCAAGCGATAATTACCACCACTATAGAGGTAGCGATTACGACAATGTTGAGATGGGAATCTTGGAACGTTACAAACGATATAACAACACCGAAGGGAACTCCCCGGCATCTGACATCAGCGAAGAGAACTACTCTACCTCTGCCACTACAGTGCCTGATGCAGAAGATATTAACAAAGACAACACCCTTAACGAATACGAAAAATACTTCCAATACAGAATATCTATTCGCCACGACGATATGGAACCGGGTAAAAACAACATCGTAGATAAAGTGCGCACCTCGGTGACATTGGCGAACGGACAAATAAGTGAGGTAGATTGGTACCTCTTTAAAATACCTATCCGCGACTACGAAAAGCGAATTGGTGCGATACGAGACTTCAAGAGTATCCGCTTTATGAGGATATTTATGACGGGATTTAAAGAGACTACACACTTGAGATTCGGAACGTTAGAACTCGTAAGAGGCGATTGGCGCGGATATAAGAAAGACTTGTACCCGATAGATATGCCACCAACCACCACAGCATCTATAGATGTATCGTCCGTCAACATAGAAGAAAACTCTAATAAAGAGCCTGTTAACTATGTATTACCACCGGGAGTAACTCGTCAAACCGACCCTAATCAAACACAGATAACACAGCAAAACGAACAAGCATTACTGATGAAAGTACTCAACTTGGCACCAAGCGATGCAAGAGCCGTGTACAAAAATATCACTTACGATATGCGTATGTACAAGCACTTGCAGATGTTTGTTCACGCCGAGCAAATTATTGGAGATGACAGCGACCTTAACGACTACGAAACCACTGTATTCATGCGTATCGGTAGCGACCATACAATGAACTATTATGAGTACGAAATACCTCTAAAGCTTACACCTGCAGGACATTACACATCGGCAGAAAGAGCACAAGTATGGCCGGAAGAGAATATGTTCGACTTCGACCTTGAGCGACTTACATCGGCAAAAAATAATCGTAACAAACGCATTAGAAGTACCGGCGAATCGATGAGTGTGCCATATTACGAGTACGACGAAACTAATAAAAAAAACAAGATTACCGTAGTAGGAAACCCGAATTTGGGAGAGATACGCACAATAATGATTGGAGTGCGTAACCAATCACGCGTAAGCAAAAACGTAGAAGTATGGGTTAATGAGCTTCGCCTCAGTGACTTCGACGAGTCGAGCGGATGGGGAGCAATGGCTAATATGGCAATAAACCTGTCGGATGTAGGAGCCGTTAATATTGCAGGTCGATATGAAACAGCCGGATTCGGAGGCATTGAAGAAACATTACAACAACGCCGACTTGATAACCTCGGACAATTTAACATCTCGGCACAATTTGATTTCGGACGATTCTTCCCTGAAAAAGTGGCAGTAAGAATACCTGTATATTACAGCTACGGGCTCGAAAACTCCAAACCGAAATACAACCCGCTCGATGAAGACGTATTACTCACTGATGCACTCTCTAACCTTGAAACACAAGCAGATAAAGACTCTTTACTCGACATGGCAGTGACAAAAAACATCACCGAAAGTTTTAATATCACGAACATGAAAGTGGATATCAAGAGTAAGACACCTAAAATTTGGGACCCATCGAACTTCTCTGCATCATTTGCCTATACAAAAAACCAACTACTTGACCCTGAGACAGACCGAGATTTTGCCAAGAGTTATATAGCACAATTCCACTATAACTACAGCACTTCACCGAGAGGATGGGAGCCATTTAAAGACAATAAGAAGGTTAAAGTAAAATTACTGAAAGAGTTTGCATTGCGCTACGAACCTACAATGCTCGCTATGAGTATCAACCTCAACAGACAATATGCCGAGACGCAACTACGCGACTTGACGGGAGCCATGATAGTAGACAATTACGACCCGACAAACTCTCTCTTCTCATTCTCGAAAGACTTTACCTGGAGTAGGAATATGGATTTGAAATACGACATGACGAAGAATTTAAAATTCTCGCTCACCACAGCTACAAATTCACGCTACGACGAAACCAAATTCAAACCAGTAAACCGTAAATTCTTCCCTGACGAATACGAAGAGTGGAAAGATACCATACGAAGGAGCGTTGCCGGAGGAGGACGACCTCTCGACTATCAACAGACATTCACAGCATCATGGGATGTACCTATCAACAAGATACCGTACTTAGAATTTCTCACTCTTAAAGGGCAATACAATGCCACTTACACATGGGCAACGGGAGTAACTTACGACGGCGATGCATCTATGGGAAATACCATTACCAATTTGGCACAATGGCAAGTAGACGGACAAGCAAATTTCGAGACCTTCTATAATAAATTTCCTTATCTTAAAAAAGTAAATCAACGCTTTAGCGGACGTAAACGCACACGCAGAGGCAAATTTACACCACGAACTTACAGCCAAGAATTCAACCTCACTGACACAGCCGACGTAGTTATCAAGCACCGACTGAATAGCGACAAGATGACGATAAGTTTTGTTGATGCCGATAGTGCAACTCTAAAATTACGCTACAAGAAGAGCGACAACAACACCATTATCGTAAAAGGCAACAAAAACATAGAAAAAGTAAGGGTAAATATAGAGACTATCGACCCGAATACAGAGACGGCAGGCGAACTTGCAGCAGCAAGCATCACACGCTTTTTTATGTTGATAAGAAGGCTGCAAGTAGCTTATAAAGAGAGCAGTACGGTAACGATACCGGGCTTCGAATACGGAGGCAGATTCTTTGGACAAAGCATGCACGAAAAGATGATGACACCGGGACTCGACTTCTCGTTCGGTGTACCGCAAGAGAGCTATCTCGAGAAAGCAATGCAAAACGGATGGCTCGTGATGAACGACTCGATAGTGAACCCTGCCCTGACAAGTAAAACTACCGATTTCGACGCACGCCTCAATCTGGAACCGGCAGCTGGACTGAAGATTGAAGTCAACGTAAAGCATATGCGTAGCAATCAATCGTCAATACAATACCAGTACGACGGTATGCCGACAACTTACAGCGGTAATTTTAGAATGACCTATTGCGCATTGGGAACCATGTTCCAAGGACATGGAAAAATAGACGACAACTACAAGAGTGCCGCCTTTGAGCAAATGCTCGAAAACAGAGCAGTGATAGCTCAACGCCTGCAAGAGAAATATACCGGAGCACACTACCCTACCACCGGATTTATGGAAGGGTCGGCATTAGCCGGAGCACAATACAAAGCAGAAAATGGGATCTACAATATGAACTCTGCCGACGTAATAATACCTGCATTCCTTGCAGCATATACCGGTAGGAGCCCGAATAAGATATCTACAAATATTTTCCCGGGACTGCTGAGTATGTTACCAAACTGGAAAGTAACTTACGACGGACTCGGAAAGATAAAGGGAGTAGATAAATATTTCCGCTCAATAACAATCAACCACGCCTATCAATGCACATACAATATAGGATCGTACAGCTCGTACTCCAATTATGCGGAAACGGAAGACGGATTCGGATTCGTACGCGACATAACTACCGGAAATCCTATACCTTCATCGCCTTACGACATAGCATCGGTAAGTATCACGGAAAATTTATCACCACTCATTGCAGTAGACGTAGCAATGAAAAATTCACTTACCGCAAAATTAGAATTCCGCAAACAGAGAGTGCTCACTCTTAATATTGCATCAAACCAACTGCTCGAAGCCACTAATAACGAATGGGTAGTAGGAGTAGGTTACGTGCTGAAAGATTTTGATATGATATTGAAATTGAAAGGCAACAAAACAAAGAAAGTTAAGAACGACCTCACACTACGACTCGACTTCTCATTCAAAGATATCTCAACGCTTCTTAGAAAATTAGATGCACCGGAAGAGACACAAGCCACATCCGGTAACAAAACGGTAACAATAAAGTTCGCGGCAGATTATGTATTCAGTAGCAAGCTGAACTTCAAGCTCTTTGCCGATTATCAATCGAACTCACCATATATCACTACCTCCTACCCGATGAGCAACCTCAACATAGGAGTAAGTGTTAAATTCATGCTAACACAATAAAACACAACGATATGAAAGAGAACGAATTCAAGAAATTTGCCACCAAACATTTAAAGATGAATGGTAACGCTCTTGACAAATACATGAGCATAAGCAACAGTTACATCTCACCATCTATATTGGAAGAGAGACAACTGAACGTAACCCAGATGGACGTATTTTCAAGATTGATGATGGATAGAATAATTTTTCTGGGTACAGAAGTAGACGAATATGTAGCAAATGTAATACAAGCACAATTACTCTTTCTCGACACATCAGACCCGGGAAAAGACATTTCTTTGTATATCAACTCCCCGGGAGGATCGGTATATGCAGGACTGGGTATATATGATACGATGCAATTTATCAACTCCGACGTAGCCACGATATGTACAGGGATGGCGGCATCTATGGCTGCTGTACTCCTTGTAGCCGGGGAAAAAGGAAAACGCTCAGCTTTAAAACACTCCAGAGTAATGATACACCAACCAATGGGTGGAATGCGCGGACAAGCCTCTGATATGGAAATTAATTACAAACAAATAATGATTCTTCGCGACGAACTGTACCAAATCATTTCCGACCATAGCGGCCAACCTTTCGACAAGATAATGAAGGACTCCGACCGCGACTATTGGATGACATCGGCAGAAGCCAAAGAATACGGAATGATAGACCAAATACTCATTAAAGAAAAATAAAGCATGGGTAAAAAAAGCGAAATACACTGCAGTTTTTGTGGTAGTCCGGCAAGTACGGCAGGCATGATGATATCCGGCATGAACTGCTATATCTGTGAGAATTGCGTAAGATTAGCAAGCGAAATTTACGACAATAACAAGAAAGAGAACAAAGCTGCAAACGACAAATTTGAGTTGGACATCAACACATTACCGAAGCCGAAAGAGCTGAAAGAATTTCTCGACAACTACGTAATCGGACAAGACGCTGCCAAGAAATACCTCTCGGTAGCTGTATATAACCACTACAAAAGAATCTTACAAAAAGATAAAGACGACGTAGAAATAGAGAAGTCGAACATCATCCTTGTAGGGCGCACAGGAACGGGTAAGACTTTGCTTGCCAAGACGATAGCAAAAAAGCTTCAAGTACCCTTTGCGATAGTAGATGCCACCGTACTCACCGAAGCCGGATATGTAGGCGAAGATATAGAATCGATATTGACGCGACTGCTACAAGCTTGCGATTACGATGTGAAAGCCGCCGAGAAAGGAATTGTATTTATCGATGAAATAGACAAGATAGCCCGCAAAGGCGACAATCCATCGATAACACGCGACGTAAGCGGAGAAGGAGTACAACAAGGATTACTAAAGCTACTGGAAGGCTCGATAGTAAACGTACCGCCAAATGGAGGACGCAAGCATCCGGAGCAAAAGATGATAGCAGTGAATACGCAGAACATCCTCTTCGTATGCGGAGGAGCCTTTGACGGAATCGAGCGAAAAATAGCACAGCGACTCAACACTCATGTAGTAGGCTTTAACGCATTAAACGAGCGAAACGATGTAGACCGCGACAACATGCTTCAATATATTGCTCCGCAAGACCTTAAAGCATTCGGATTAATACCTGAGATAATAGGCAGGTTACCAATATTGACCTACTTGAATCCACTCGACAGAGATGCACTACGCAGAATACTCACCGAACCGAAAAACTCCATCATCAAGCAATACATCAAACTCTTTGCAATGGACGGAGTAACACTGACAATAAAACCGGAAGTGCTGGACTTTATTGTAGATAAAGCAGTAGAATTCAAATTAGGAGCGAGAGGATTAAGGGCAATAGCCGAAAGTATAATGATAGATGCCATGTACGAAATACCATCTACCGAGCAAAAAGAGTTAATCATTGACAAAGCCTATGCCGAAAACAAACTTAAGCATGCAACATTAAATCTTCATTTAGAAGATTGACGAAGAGCAATTTTATAGCATTTTTTAAGAAAAGGTTTTGCCATATAAAAAAAAATCCGTAACTTTGCATCGCCTTTCGAGTAAAGGCAAATTAGGTTAATAATTAAATAATAAATTCAACAAATGGCAACTAAAATCAGATTGCAAAGACACGGTCACAAAGGATATGCCTATTATCACATTGTGATTGCTGACTCAAGAGCACCACGTGATGGTCGCTTTATCGAAAGAATCGGTTCTTATAACCCAAACATGAATCCTGCAGCTATCGACTTAAATTTCGAAAGAGCATTGCATTGGATTATGGTAGGAGCACAACCAACCGATACAGTTCGTAACATACTCTCTAAAGAAGGTGTGTTGATGAAAAAACATCTTTTAGGCGGAGTACAAAAAGGAGCTTTCACAGAAGCAGAAGCTGAGAAACGCTTTGAAACATGGAAAGCAAACAAAGCAAAAGCAATTGATGCAGTACGCGTAGCAGAAGCATCAAAGAAGGAAGAAAACAAAAAAGTACGCCTTGAGGCTGAAAAAGCTATCAACAAAGCAAAAGCAGAAGAGTTGGCAAAGAAAAGAGCAGAAGCTCTTAAAGCCCAAGAAGAAGCTGCCAGAGCTGCCGCTGAAGAGGCTGCCGCTGCCGCCAACGAAGCTGCAGAAGGTACAACAGAAAATACTGCTGAATAATTTTCTTCAAAGTTATTGCTTGAAAAACAGATATAAAAGCCCGAAAGCGAAATTTTTCGGGCTTTTTATGTTTATTAAAGAACCTATTAACCCACTCATTAACAAATGTTTAATATTATCTGCATTACTACAACAATTTTGTGCGTACTCTCACTTATAGAGCTACTATACCCTACGCACAAAAATTTCAGTAATCAGATATACCTTATTGCTATAATTTCTACCACATTCATTACCTCTATTAAGTATTATTTCGGGCCGGACATCTTCATCTATGTACCTATGTATGAAGAAATTCCAACCATTCAAGAACTATTGGCATCCGGATACCATTCTCAATACGAAATAGGGTTTTTACTATTTTGCAGTATCTGTAACCACGTTTTAGGTCTTAGCTTTTGGTGGATGACGGTAATAATAGACGTGCTGTTTTTCACTGCATTACATATGGTACTAAAAAAAATACCCTACCTTCGTACGTTGGCATTATTTGCCATCATACTATTGGAAAAAAATTTGGTTTTCTTTGAACTAAGGCAATGCTTGGCTGTAACCTTATTCATGTTCAGCATATTAGCCTTTAACAAAGAAAAATATATCATATATGCTTTAACAACGATATTAGCGATACTGATGCACAAATCAGCCTCTTTTGTGTGTATGATAACACTATTAACTCTGATAATATTACGATTCAAACGCACAAACAACCTCTTTGCAGTATCGATGATATTCATCGTGGTATTTATGGCGATACCACTAAAAAACGTACTTTTGCTACTAAGTAATTATCTACCGGTAGACGTGAACGTACTGAAATCCATACAAAACCATCTGACTATTGAGCGCAGAGTACAACTAATATTTATGCTTTACTCGTTGGTTATATATTTAGGTTATGTATATTTCTACAGAAAAAAAGAGTTAAAAACTTGGCATGCAGTAGCCGCATGCGGACTGCTAATGATATCACTATTTTACCAGTATTGGTTCTTTATCAACAGATTACGATCTTACTTCTTACCATTTATTACAATATACATCATCAACCTTGCTATAACAAACAAGGGATACAAACCTTTGGCAAAACAGGTATCAGTGGCAGTATTATACCTTTTCTTTATAATAAATACGCATAATATCTATAAAGGAAATGCCACATTAAAAAGCGGAATAGCGGAAACATCTACTATATTTCAATTGCGTAACGAAAGTGCCGAAGAGATAAAAGCACGAAATATGAACAAAGCCATCAATTATTGGCTCAACGAATATATAGCCTCGGAATAGACATATAATCGATTGATAAATAAATATTATACGTGATGGAAGTATCGGTAATCATTGTCAATTATAACTGCACGGAATTGACAAAGCAAGCAATAAAAAGCATCTACAACAGTGGTAGCAACGTTAATTACGAAATTATAGTTGTAGATAACGCATCGACACAAGCGGATAAAGACGAAATAATACGCTTTGCCACTGAGTATGATATAACACTACATCTCTCGAAAACCAATATAGGGTTCGGCAGAGCAAACAACATCGGAGCACAATATGCAAAAGGAGAATACCTATTATTATTAAATCCCGATACAATATTGATAAACAATGCAATAGATATACTTTACAACTTTGCGAAGAGCAATGATATAAAGATTTGTGGAGGTAACTTATACGACGTAAAAGGTAATCCGACACACTCTTTTTGGCAAGTGATGCCAGGGATATTATTCGAAATTTCGGCGTTGTTCAACAACAAGAATCTAAAATACAAGTATCACGGCAATTACGAGCACAACTACAGCAAAAAGCCAATAAAAGTAGGATACATAACCGGAGCAGACTTGATGATAGAAAAAGAGACCTACAAAAAGCTCGGCGGTTTTGACGGAGACTACTTTATCTATTTCGAAGAGACCGACTTACAATACAGAGCACGGAAGATGGGAATAGAAGCTTGGTGCGTACCGGATGCGAAAATTACTCACCTTGAGAGCCGCACAATGGTAAACTTTGCAAATAAAACAAAGCACTTCTATCAATCGAGAAAAGTATATTTTAACAAACATAAAACGGCTACAAATGCAAGAGTAGCCAACGCGATTTTACTGATAAACTGCATATTAAGGCGAACACTATTCTTCCTTCTCGGAAATAAAGAGAAACAGGAATTTTGGCGCATTACACAAGAAAATATACGATAATATGTTGATAATAACAGGAACATATCCGCCACGCAGATGTGGAGTGGGAGATTATTGTTACAACCTGATACGCACAAATACAGCACGCGAATCGGGGTGGCAAGTATACACTACCGACTGTTGGAATATCAACAATATCAGGCAAATAACAAAAGAAATAAGCAAGATAAATTTCGACATTGCCAACCTCCAGTACCCTACTATGGGATACAGTACGAGCATTACTCCACATCTGCTTGCAATATACATTAAATACATACTACGCAAGCCGATAATAACTACTATACACGAATATTCAAGACTCGGATGGAAAGGACGCTTGGCAGCGAAAATATTTTTTAGATGTTCGCGCCATACTATTTTCACTACGGAAGTAGAGCGACAATTTGCTATAAAAAACAACGGCTACTTGAATAGAAAATCATCAATAGTAAAGATTTTCAGCAATATCGACCAAGCCAACGAAATCAAGCCGATAACAGAACGCACCAGAGACATAGGCTACTTCGGCTACATACGGCCGGATAAAGGCATAGAGACGTTTATCGACGTATGCGAACATATATCAGCACAAAACAAAAAGTGCAAGATGTACATCATGGGGCAAACCCAAGAAGAATTTCGTTGGTTTTACGAGCCTATTATAAAGCGAATTGAGAAATGTAATATAGAATTGATATTAAACCGCTCGGCAAAAGAGGTAGCAAACATACTATCAGATACGAAAATAGCCTATCTGCCATATCCCGACGGACTGACGGAGAGACGAGGGTCATTTCTTGCAGCACTATTAAACAAATGCTTAATAGTAAGTACCATCGGCACATTTACAACAGAGAAAATGAAGAAAGCATTTACACTTTGTGAATACGAAAAAGCACCTGAGGTACTGAACAATATATTGATAGATATAGAAAATCACGGAGAACAACAGAGAGTACTGACAGAGAATATAGAACATTATATTGAAAACCAAATACCACAATCGTGGGAAAGCGTGGCACTGCAGTACAAACAAATTATTACTGAAATATGAATTCGATATGTATAGCAACATATAACGGAGAACAATATATTAAAGAGCAACTGGATTCAATATTAAAACAGATTGCATCGGACGATGAAGTAATAATATCCGACGACTCATCAACCGATAACACCATTGAAATAATTAAATCCATCAACGACTCACGTATAAAAATATTCCATGCAGAGTATCATCATTTCAAATGGAATTTTGAAAATGCCCTTAAGCATGCAAAAGGAGATATCATCTTTTTATCGGACCAAGATGACGTGTGGATTGAAGGAAAATACGAAGCATGTATCGAGGCATTAAAAGAGTACGACCTCGTATGCACAAATTCCATTGTGGTGGATGCAGAGCTAAACACATTGATACCGGATTTCTTTAAATTTTACCATTCCGGCAAAGGAATAATAAAAAACTCGCTGAAAAACACCTATTTTGGAGCATGTCTCGCTTTTAAGAAGAGAATAAAAGAAGCAGCATTGCCATTTCCACAAACAATGGAGATAGGACATGACATATGGCTCGGATTGGTAGCAGAGAGTATAGGTAAAGTAAAATTTATCGAAACACCATATCTACTTTACAGAAGACATGCAAACGCGCTCACCAATATACTCAACAAACTAGGCACACGAAGCAACCGACCATTTATAACTAAAGTAACAAGCAGATTTATAGTATTATACAACATACTTAAATTCAACATAAAAAAGAAAAAATAATGACTGATAATCTGGTATCTATAATTACACCATTGTATAATGGAGAGAGATTTGTATCACAAACCATAGAGAGTGTGCTCAATCAAACATACCCTCATTGGGAAATGATAGTCATCAACGACGGTTCAAAAGACAAAAGTGAAGAGATTGTAAAACGCTATTGTGCAAAAGACGCTCGGATAACCCTACTCAGTCAGCCCAACGCCGGATCGGCAGCTGCACGCAACAACGGAATACGTCATGCAAATGGGCGATATATAGCATTATTAGACGCTGATGATGTATGGGAACCATTCTTTTTACAGAGCCAATTAGCACTGATGAAGGAGCATAACGCTACACTAGTATACGGCTCACACAAACGCATTGACGAAAACAATAACGAATGTCTTTCACCATTTATAGTACCCGAACACGTAACGTATACCGACATACTTAAGACTTGCTCGATATCTTGTCTTACAGGACTTTACGACACCAAGCAATATGGCAAGATATATCTAAATGAAGAATTTCGCTCTCTGCGCGACGACCATATATATTGGCTCGAAATATTAAAAAAATGCGGAGAAGCATGGGGTAATAAAGAGATAATAGCATCATACAGAATATTAAGCACATCTACTACACACAACAAAATGAAAGTAATAATACCCCAATTTAAAGTATATTACAAGTGCGAAAAACTCGGACTTATCAAGAGCATCTATTATTTAATAAATTGGGCGTTTTACGGTTTTTTAAAATACAGAAAATAGAATTACTACACACAACAAAAAGTATAAAATCAATCCGAAATAATGACGGACAAAACATTCATCATAAACACCTCTATAGTATTATATCACACACCGATAGAAGAATTGCAAAAAGTAGTGAAAACACTATTACAAAGCAACCATATCGGTGAAATATTTTTGATTGACAATACGGAAGAAAGAGACGAACGATATGGTAAAATAGAGGGAACTGAATGGATTTGGACCGGCAAAAACATCGGTTACGGCGCCGCACATAATATAGGAATAAGAAAATCTATGCGCACAGGTGCAGATTATCATTTGGTTATCAACAGTGATATAGAATTTCAGCCTGAAGTAATAAGTATTCTATCGGAATATTTAGAGACACACCGCAATGTGGCACAAATCATGCCCAAGGTATTATCGCCTGACGGTAGCAATCAGCACCTGGCTAAATTATTACCCACACCATACGACCTCATAGCTCGCAGATTTCTGCCGAAGACACTGACGCACAAACGTACAAAACATTTCGAGCTTCACAATCTAAAAGATGATACAGAATATAACATACCTTATCTATCCGGATGTTTTATGCTACTGAGATGCGAAGCCCTAAAGCAAGCAGGAATATTCGACGAAAGATATTTTATGTATCCGGAGGACATTGATTTAACGCGCCGCCTACATAAATATTTCCGCACTATTTATTACCCTCAAACAAACATAATTCACAACCACAAAAGAGCATCGTACCACAGCGGAAAATTACTTTTAATACATATAGTAAATATAGTAAAATACTTCAATAAGTGGGGATGGATAGTAGATAAAGAGAGAACTAAAATGAACAAATCCGTAATATCCGAGATAAGCAGAGGAGGTGATAAATGAAGCCAACACTATTACCTTTAGCATATTTTGGTAGCATCTACTATTATGCCTGTCTGACACAACAAAATACAATAACCGACATACACTCGCATTATGTAAAGCAAACGTCGGCAAACAGATGCAACATACTAACATCAAACGGCATCCAGACGTTGAGTATTCCGGTAGAGAAAAGTGAAAAAACGACTATTAAGGATATAAAAATATCTACGCACGACAATTGGCAGCAACTCCATTGGCGAGCAATAGAATCCGCTTACAGTTCGTCACCCTTTTTCGAATATTTTTGCGATGAATATCATCCGTTTTATAAAAAAAGGTGGAATTTTTTATTGGATTTCGACCTTGAAATAGAGAGCAGAACCCTTGAATTATTAAATTTTAAAGACGTAAATATCGAATTATCAACACGATACATCAAAGAAGGAGAAGATGAAATAATAGATTATAGAAAAGAGTTACAACCTAAAAAATTTGATGTATCTTTGCATAACGAATTGAGAGCCCCCTACTATCAAGTATTTGACGTCAAGTACGGGTTTACGCCCAATTTAAGCATAATAGATTTATTATTCAACATGGGTAATGAATCGAAATTATACCTAAAAAAGATAACAACAATACAATAACATACAATAAATAACCAAAAAAATCTTATAGACATGGAACAAAACATTGATTGGGGAAGTCTTGGTTTCGGCTATGTACCAACCGACTATAATGTACGTTGCACATATACAAACGGTGCATGGGGAGAATTAAGAGTAGAAAGCAAACCTACACTTGAGATGCACATCTCAGCAGCAGTGCTTCACTATGCACAAGAGTGCTTTGAAGGATTGAAAGCATTCCGTGGTAAAGACGGTAAAGTACGTATTTTCCGCATAGAAGATAACGGAAGACGTATGCAAGACTCTTGCCGTGGTATAAAAATGCCGGAATTACCACTTGATAAATTCAAAGAAGCAGTTATCAAAGTTGTAAAACTCAACGAGAAATTCATTCCACCATACGAGACCGGTGCATCACTTTACATCCGACCTGTATTATTTGGTACTACTCCACTTGTAGGAGTAAAACCTGCATCAGACTACGAATTTGTAGTATTTGTAACACCTGTAGGCCCATATTTCAAAGGCGGTTTCCAAGCAACACCATTTATGCTCAGTCGTAAATACGACCGTGCAGCACCTCTCGGCACAGGCAACCTCAAAGTAGGAGGTAACTATGCGGCAGGTATGACTGCAACAGTAGAGAGCCACGACATGGGCTATTCTGCAGTATTCTATATCGACCCTAAAGAGAAAAAATATATCGATGAATGTGGAGCAGCAAACTTCTTCGCAATTAAAGGCAACTCATACATCACTCCAAAATCTGACTCTATCCTCCCTTCTATCACAAACAGAAGTTTACGTGCGATAGCAGAAGACCTTGGTATGACAGTAGAGCAACGCCATATTGAAGTAGAAGAGCTCGGTACATTTGACGAAGCAGGAGCATGCGGAACAGCAGCAGTTATCTCACCTGTAGCTAAAATTGTAGATATCGACACTAACAAAGTTTACGAATTCTGCAAAGATGGCAAACCGGGACCAAAATGTACTTTACTTTACAACACTCTCCGTGCAATTCAATACGGTGAAAAAGAAGATAAATTCGGCTGGAATACTATCGTAGAATTTTAATTGAATAATAATGTATAAATATAAAAGGCTGTATCGTATAATAGCGATACAGCCTTTTTTTTCTAATTTAAAATTACGTCGAAAGAATTTATTTCAAAGAAGGACGAATAACGAAAAAACCTTCACAGACTTGTTTACCATTATCACTGCCTGAGCATGACATATAAGAAGCAACTGAAGGATTACCACAAGTAAGACCATGCATAGCACATGCAACATTAAAATTATCTGTACAAGTGGTAAAAACCATAGTAGAACTACACATTTCGAATGGAGAACAAGAGGACGCAGACAAATTAGTAATTGCTCTACCACCACGTATATCATTTAGTTCGGAATCGGACAAGAATCTACCCGGTTCTATAACTTTAATTTTTGAACTCATAGATATTAATTTATTGCTGTCCGGTAAAACCCGAAAAGGCATAAAATAACTGTCCGAAGTTCCT
>JBJECF010000053.1:2142-20441 GCA_051870785.1 Candidatus Aphodosoma sp. | reverse complement strand
CGACTCTATCACGAGCCGCATTTCTTTTGCAACAAAATTCAAAGGGAATTGCAAACACAATAGCTTCAGCTAAACAATCAGGAATTGATTTTAAAAATCCAATTCTTCTCTTGCGAGAAAGATTTGTTGCGTCAAGAACTACATCTCTTCCATTCTTGATTGCGGCAACAACTCTCTGGTGAACAATATTAAATACTTCTCCGTTATGTGACTGGTCATTTACATCACCAAACACTTCTTCTCTTATTGAATCAGAAGATACAAGGATAGTATCTGGATTTTTCTGTATATACTTTTTTGACCAATAAGATTTCCCTGCACCGGGAAGTCCGATTAACATAATACATTTACTCATTTGCATCCTCCTCTATATATTCAATAGTTTCTCTTTGAGCAATTATCTGTTCAAGTCCGGGAATGAGACCAAGAGATTGGAGCTTCTTGACAAAAGTAAGAGCCTCAATTGCCTTTTCATCTATCGGAAGATAATCGCATTCTCCGTCATCATAAATATAAAGGTCTATTTCTGATGGCTGATTAATAATTTTAGTACAATATCCAGCTCTATCGAAGAATTCGTTTATATCTGAAAAATAGTTTCTTTCAGTAGAAATTATATCAATATCATCAAGATATTTATATTCCTGACCCCTATAAAATTCTTCAATAGTTGGGAAAGGAAGAATATTAAAATTTTTATCATAAAACTTCGTTCTCTCTTTGGTGTTTTCATATTCATCAATAAGACGAGCCTCATATCTTTCACAAGAATCCTTGTCGTTAAAGGATATTCCATTAACAGCTTTATAAATTGTTTCTATAGTCATAATATTTTCTCCTTTTCATTTACTATAATAATTATACCATAATTTATAGAAAAAAGCAAGACCTATCCACCTTATGACCATCCTAACATAGTAGAAAAGAAATTGCTCTTTTTAAAGATTTTTGAAATTTCATCATCAATTGGCTTATAGCCGCCAAAATCTCTATCTCTTTTATAAAGATTAAAAGTTGTTGGGGTAAGACTCACCTTAGCCTCATCACCAAGATTATAAAGCATATTTCTTAAAACATTCATATAATCGCAATTACCTTTTGGAATTACAATATATATAACATCTGAGAAAAAGGTCTTCTTCATATAAAATTCTTCCATTGAAGGCACTTCCTTTGGAGAACCATCTTTATAGAAGAATTTCATATCTTTAATAAGTTTATATCTTTCCTCTAAATAGGTATCATGCAACATACATGACTCTTTTGTATGAAAGACTTTTCCATCATAGGCTTCAAAAATAATAGATTCTTTCATTATATTCCTCCTTAACAGCTTGCTCTACGAATTTCTCTTACCTTATTATTAATTGTAGCTCTTTCAGATACCATTCCATCGCAGTTCTTATTAAGGGGCTCTGTACAATAGGACTGAAGAGCAGTTTCAATTTTCTGCCAATTTTTATTAAGTTCCTGTATTGCCATTAAGCATTTACCTTGGTCTCTAAAAAAGAGATAAGAATAACCTTCTCTCCCTCTTATTTCGCCGCCATAAGTATCTCTCATATAGCGAAGATAATTAGGATAGGAAAGTCCAAGAACTCTTGCTCCGATAATAGAGTAGGAGCCACCATTATATCCACCCATAAAACTATCGTGCATGAATACAATCATATATGTACCGTCTTCATATCCTTCGTATAATTCAAAAGGTTTCATATAAATATCTCCTCTCTCTGCATTTCTTCGAGTTCAGTCCATTCTTCTTCTGAAAGTAAACGTGCGTTCCAGAAATAATCCTGCTTATTTTCAGCGGCGAGAAATCCATTGATAAATTCATCTGGTCCGGGAACCTCTCCCTCAAATTTCTTAATTTCTCGCTCTTCTTCTGGCTTCCAACCGGGGATTATATACTTAGAAACGCTTGCGGCAGAAATTCCCATTAATTTTGCAACACGAGATTTAACACCAATTTCATAGTAAAGCTTATTTATTTCAAGTTTCTGTTCATCTGTTATTCTATTAGCCATAAAACTCTCCCTTTCAAGATAGTTAATCATGAATTTTCATTATAAAAATGTTCTGATGACACTGAGGACATTTAACATAATAGTTAGTTTGTCCTGTGAAACTGCTGCCGATATGTAAGTCTTCTTTATCATATTGAAATTTACAGCCGCAACTCTTACATTTCTTTTTGCCACCACGAACTTTTTTCTGTGTTTTCTTTCCCTCTTTAAGGATTTTCATTATTACACCTCTTTCTCATTTACTATATATATTATATCATATTTTAAGTAAAAAAGCAATACCTGTCCGCCGCCTAATCATAAACTGGATATTCTTCTATAGTCAGAATATCCCAGTTAAAATGATTGGTGTCTTTTTCTGCTTTCGCAGCCTCATAGGAAGAATATACCCCAACGATAGATTTAGGCTGCTCACCCTCGTCATACCAATCATATTCCTGTCCGAATAATATATAAACTCTTTTATCCATAATTATTCCTCTCCTTTAATCTTAATAATTGGCATTTCAACGTTCTCATACTCTTCATCAAGCATTCTCAACTGATAAAGAACATTTTGTCTCATCTGTATTGCTGGATTAAGACAATATTCTCTGAACTCATTTATATCAACATCGTCAACCGAAGTGACGTGTGGGAAAAGTAATTTTAAATATGCAGTACAAGTCTTTTTTACTGCTTCAAAATGCCTTGTATCACACTTGCCCTCTACGATAAGAAGTTCATCAACAATAACTCGATAGTAAAAGCTTTCTCTTAGCTGGTGAAACATTTCAGTTAAATAGTTAGTCGATAATCCCCACCCTTCAAACTTTTTATCCTCGCTAAAACGACCTATCTTCCAGCCTTCGATAATGCCGCTAAATCTATCTAAAAATGCAGATTCTCTAAACATTTTTGGAAGAGTCTTAAACATATTAAACTTCTTACAATCCATACTCTCAACAGGAATATTGCCAACAAGTGTCATGCCGGCGTCAGAAGAACCAGAATAAGCACCAATGTGAATTTCTCCATTTTCAAGATATGCTTTTAACATACCATTCATTTCCTGTGGATTATTACACTTTACAGTCTGAATTTCATCAAGAATTACATTATCATTACCAACAAAGTAACCGGGTGTTTTACTTGTTAGATTATAGAAAGCAGTTGCTCTTGAAATAGTTCCAGATGTGAGCCAGTTATAAGGAGAAAGTTGTGAATAACAATAACTCTTGCCCGAACCCTTAATTGCAAGCTCAATCTGATTTAAACGCTTTTCAACGAAAGGTAAAAATCTTTGAAGTAAAGTGAGTTTAGCATCTTTGTCAAAGCTTTCAGCATTAAAGTTTAAGCCGCCAAGCAAAACATCAATCCACTCTTCAGTAGTAAACTTCTTTCTACCATTTGAATACTCCTTTAAATCATAAGTATATGGGCAAAGCGGTTTGAAATCAATCATTTGCACAATGCCGCAATCACAACAAAGAGTTACTTCTCCCCAAGCTCCTTCTGAACTAAGAAGGAAATCTTTATTGTCAGAAATAATACTCCAATCAACCTGAGCTTCACCGTTCTTTTTTGGAAAGCCGTATTCAGGGAGAGAGAAAAGAATTAAGTCCTTGGCATAATCAAACTCAATCATTACTTTTGTGAGGACTTTAATCTGTCCTTTCTTTGTGTGGCGGGCTTCAAGGAGTTTAATATTCCAATCGTTCGGTTTAAGACGATAGGTTTTTATATATTCTGAAAGAGCATAAGCATCTAACTTACCCTGTGGAGAAGTAAATTTTTGAAGTAACCAGTTCTTTGCTTCAGAATTTATATCAAGGAAGTTCATAAGAGTGGTTGCGGTTGAAGTTTTATTTACGGTTACGAGTGGAAATGCGGCTCTAACTTTATTATTGTTCATTCAATATACCTCTTTCTCATTTACTATATATATTATACCATAATATATAAGAAAAGTCAACCCCACTAAGGAGTTGACTTTTATTTAAGGGTTATTTTGGAATATTTTTTCTTTAAAAATAGAACAATTTTACAACTTTTTGGAATAAATTTACCGGGTGGAAAAGTATTTCCAGGTGGAAGAACGCTTCCAAAACATAGGAAAGATTTTACAGGAGGAAAAGGTAAATCCTTTCCATTTTATAGGAAAGGTTTTAGTAGAGAAATATATATAATATAAAATAAAATAACTTATAAAATCTTAAAATTATAACGGTGTTAAAATCGGCTATCTCGGTTGTTAATATCGGCTATCTCGGTTTGTTAATGATGGCTATATCGGTTTGTTAATATCGGCTATTTTAAGTTATTGTTACTTTTTGCTATCGCGGCAAAAAAGTAACCAAAAAACGCGTTGGCTTTGCGAGCAAGCCGCAAGCCAATTAGCATTGGTCAATTTCTAAGTTAAGTAAACTTTTAAGTTCCCCATTTTCAATCCAACAGCAAGAGAAACTATAAACCTCTATCCCCGGATTCTCAAACATCATTTCAGTATTAGAGTGATACTGTGTAATTCCGCGGGACTCTAAAAATTCATCAACCATATCACATACATAAATCCCTTCTTCATTGTAAATGCCGCCACTATCAAAACTACTTACAATATCAAGAATACAAGACTCAATATTACTCATAAATCCTCCTTACAATATTAACATTAATATAACAAGCCCACAGCAAAGCATTACACTTAGCGTAACAATAAGTAACCCGATTAAAAACTTATAACATATTTCTTTAATCTTTTTCAAAATTCATCACTTCTTTAACAATAAAATCGGCATCTTTGAAATAAGGAATAGTAGTATTAATTCCCCAAACAGGTCTTACTCCAGTATTATTATACTTAAAATCCTTAGTGCAAATAAATCCTCTGGTATTTGCGAGTGGTATAGCTTTCCAGTCGATATTCTTTTCTTCCTTTAACTTAATTTTTAACTGTTCAGTTGAAACTCCATTAAGTTGTTTCTGAGAATAGTTTTTCTGAGCTAAAGAAGAAACCGCATTTCTTTCTGCATCGAACTGCCGCCAAACAAAGTAGTTATTTACTTCTTCCTTTGGAATATTGAAAACTCTTGCGTCGAAAGTTGGACATTTCTTTAAGGCTTCTCTGTAAATTCTCATTTTATCGGTTAGCCACTGTCCTCTTAAAGCAAAATCTCCTGCAAAAACTCCACTTGCTAAAGTTCGTCTTGAAAATTCCTGTGCGGCACTCTCAAAATTATGATTAAAAGAAAGGGTTGCCATTGCCGCCGCAGTGCTTACCATTTTCTGAACGTTATATCCAAACCAGCCATCGGTCGTAAGCGTTTGAAAGTCGCAAAGTAAAAGACTCATTTCATCAGATTGCGAATATCCAAATACACAACCCTGAATAGTTTTACAAAGATGCAATAGCGTTCCCTCCATTGCTCTTGTAAGTACTCCATCAAATGGTTTATCAAGAGTTCTTGTAAAGTTTTTAAAATGGGCGCCATCAAGTCTAAGAATAACTGGAGTTCGCCGCATTAAAAAATTCTTAGGAATATTCTCATATCCTCTCATTCTATCTGCTAAGGCAGTAGTATTACTCATTTTCTTTCATCTCCTGTTCTTTAAATAAATAGTATTTAATTGATTCCTCAACAAACCTATCAAGAATTTTTTCAGCCTTATCGTTTCGCGGCGAACAATAGAACCCATAAAGTTCTCCAGCATTATCAATTTTATATGTTATTTCTTCAATAAGATGTGAAGCATACTCCTTAATATCTTCAATGCTAAGAGGAGTAGGCTCATAATTCTTAATGTTAATCCAAGAAAATCGCTCCCCAGAATTTACTTTTAAACATTCTCTATATGGTAATCTTTTCATATATTTTACAATGAAAGAACACATTCTCTCCATATGTATAAATGCTTTTGCTGAATATCCATATTGAACTATATCTTGATGATTAGATGGTAAATCTTTAAAGAGTTGACCATATTTCTGAAAAACAAATCCCTTCATACAATTAAGAGCTTTATTTTCATCAAGCCTTACGATTTCCTCTCTAAATTCATAAACAGGCTTAATAAACTTTAAGTATTCTGAATTTGTATAGGTATAATCTGAAAAAAGTAACTCCATAAAATTAACATTTTGTTTCTTCCAAGCTTGAGCCATAAGACGAATATCTTTAACATCACACAACCCATCTTCAAGTTTAATAGTTGTACTTACTGATTTATTATAAATAATTTCTTTAAGTGTAGGAGCAACAATTGCCTTAAAATCGTAATCAGATTTCCCAGTTGCAAGACCATAATTCTGAGAACCGTAAAGACCAACAAAAATAACTCTATCACCATAGAGAGATTTAAGTTTTTCAACGCAACTCATTAAATGATTCATCATATTAATTCTCCTTATTTTCAATTATCGCCGGGCGTTATAAGACAACCAATACATTCGAACTGCTCTTCATCTTCTTCTTTATAATAAACTTCGGTAAAAGCCTTTATAAAATCCTCTTTGCGTCTTTTCATTGCTTCTGCTGCGGCTCTTCGAGTTGAGTATATTTCTTGGCTAATCAACTTGCCGCTATCTCTATCTGTAAAATTAACAATAAAAATCATAATCTCTTGCCCTCCCAATATCTATCAATCATTCTCTGCATATTCTCACGACCTACCACGTTCATAGTATGAAGTCTAATCTGATAATTAGAAGTAGTTCTTCCTGTTTCAACAAGCCAATCGAGTAATTTTATGCCATCGCCGCCACATGACTGATAATCACCAAGGTCATGGTCAAGGTCAAGAATGAAGTTCTTATATCCCCATTTTTCTGCTTCTTCAATCCAATATTTTGCCGCATCTACAGATTTTGGGTCAGCGTAATTTCCATACCTTACATAAGAATTGTATTTACTATCAATTGGTCTTATATCATCGAGCCAAATTACAAATGTCACTTTGACTTCCTCCTTTGTGGTAAAATAACTCTATTGCTCAATTCAGAGCCGCAATTTGGACATATCGTATCTGAGTGCTTTAAAGGATAATCGCATTTAGAACAAACAAAAAACTGTCTGTCTTTCTTTAAAACTTCACTCCAATATTCAACTAATACTCTGTCTACTTTCATTATGCCGCCCCTTTCTCATTTACTATAATAATTATACCGTAATATAATAAAAAAGTCAACCCCTATATGGAGTTGACCTTAAATTAAACTCTATCAAGAAAAGCGAAATCAATTTTCTGGTCGCTAAATTTACCGCACTTGCCGCCGTTGCCAGAGAAATACTCAATAACATCCTGTTTTGTATAGAACTTCTTGTCAATAGGATAAAAAAGTCCGTCCATATTTATTTTTCCTTCGCTAATCCAGTACTTTTTGCCCCGCTCATAAATATAAATTTCACCGGTATAGCCGTCTGAAGAAGGTCTTTTATTTCCATCATAATTATCAACAAGACGACGAATACTATTATCCTCTTCATAAGAAAGAATATCATATCTAAGCCGACTATTAAAAGCATCTTCACTTGCTTTAGAAAAAGCCTTCTGTATCTCAAAAAAACGCTTTTTAAGATATTTCTTAGCCTTTCTTCTTGCTTTCATTACTGCGAATTGTCTTCCCATATTTGGGATTGGAATATCTCTGGGGTCAAGTCTTGCAACTCCAGTAAATTTTATGGTTGAAAAAGCAATATCACCAGTAAGGAAACGATATGCCGCTAACATTCCCGGATATTTATTCTCAATAGCCTTAATTGTTTCTGAAATATCTATAGTTGCTACTGTTCTGGTTTCCTGTTCATTATATTCAACTCTATATTCAAAAGTTTTCATTTTATTTCTCCCTTGATTTTTTTAAAATCTTTTCGATGCGTTTCTCCATTTTCTTGTCATCTTCAGAACGAATAAAATCTATTCCCCAATCAGTTACTTTTTCTACAATTTCTTCAAAAGCATGGTAGAGCTTATTTTTAAAAAGACTTCTAAGGAGCCATCTTACGTCTTCATATGATATTTTATTACATTCTTTATAAATATTATAGTACTCCATTATATCAATACCACTCTTACATTGCTTCTCATAACAAGCTAAATGATAAACCATGTTACCATTTATTTCAAAGCAAGAATAGTTTTCCTTGAAATATTTAATGAGAGTAGATAATATTTCATTGTCATAATGAAAACCATAAGAACACAAGCGTAAAAATCTTTTCATTAATTTATTTTTGATATCTAAATTATCAAAGTGCCATAAGACGTTAAAGATTTCAACATCCTCAAAATTAAAATCATCTGCAGCAATATCATAGTAAAAGAATAGCATTTCTGGTGTTAAATCTAATTTATCAAAGCCTTTAATAAGGCACTTTTCAGCATAAAGTGTTAGTATCTTGCTATTAATTAATTTATCTGGAATTAAATTAATTGATGTAAGTGGTGCTGCTTCAAGAGCTTCGATAAGGTCATCTTCCATATCTTCAAATACATCATATATCGACATAAACACTCTATCGCCGTGTAATTCAACAAGACCTGACATAAGTAAACTATCTGCCTTCTCATAAAAGAAATCAGAATATTCAAGAGTAAGCAAAACATTTTTAGGACATTCAGTTAAATAAGATACCATGTCTTTAAGGTCTGGATTTTCTATTAAAAATAACTCTAATCTTCCATTGGTAACGTACATTTTAGTCCTCCCTTATATTAGGAAAAGGGAGATTACTCTCCCTCTGTTTCGTTCTCGTTAGTGTTTGCATCGGCAAGAAGGCTGTGAGAAATCTTTTCATACAGGTCTTTAATAAAGCCAGAGTCAATCATTTCATCAATCTGCTTTTCTGTAATTGTTTCTTTTGACGGAGCAAAAGGATTATTACCCATCATCAGCATCATCATCATTGGGTCAATTTCCTTATTCTGAGACATCATCATATACATCATCATTGGATTGCTCATATCCATCTTTCCGCCGCCAAGCATCATTGCCATCATTAGCGTATTTATTGAGTCGCCGCCCTCACCATTCTGCATCATAAGGAAAGGCAGAATATTACCAAAAGGATTTTCAGCGTTTGCATCCTTACCAAAATCCTCAAAAGGATTCATAACCTTAGTATAAAAACTGAAACCGAATACTGAAGTCTCAGGAATTACAGTAACAATTTCCTTAGTCCAAGGCTTAGCCACCTTGATTTCGGTATTAGAAACTTTATTTACAATGACCCAAGTATCATTGTGACGAATTACATCACCAACAGAAATCTGCTCGCGGCTAACCGGCATTGTGAAAATTGGCATATCAATAATCATATCAGCAACATTTGTAAATGTAAAGTCATCATTATAAGTGACATAATCGCCATCAGAAGTCTTAAAGGCGATACCGTTGAAAGAATATTTGATTTCATCTGTGTCAAGACGACCAAACTTCAGATTCTTAAACATCTTTCCAAATATATTCTTACTCATATCTTTTTCCTCCATTTTTGTTATAATTTTATTATCATTAATAGTATCCCAGTTATAAATGAAAGGTTCCATATCTGCTTTCTTCGTGAGAAGATTTAACCACTCACCGGTTGCCGCAGATTCTTTAGTTTTTTCAATACTATTTTCTTCTTCATTTGAATCATTATCCCTTGAATGATAGAAATAACAGCTATTCCAATATTCTTCCGCTGGCTTATCATCATAATAGTATTTATTTTGACGAATTGAAAAACTTGGAAACCACGGATGCTCAACAGGTCTATATTCTCCCAAAACCTTTATATATTCAATTTCTTTGAGTTCTTTTTGAGCAAAAAGATTTGCGTCTTCTTTGCTTTCCATGCCCATCATACTTTCAATTCTTAATCTATTTCCATCGTAAAGTTCTTTACCTGTAGAACCAAGAACTTTAAACTCTGTACCAATTCCAATCATAAAAGGACAATACTTTTTTAACTTAGCAGAAATGACATAATCATAAAGCTTTGTAGACATTTTATAAGTACCATCTCTTGACATGAATCGGCAACTAATTATAAAATAATTAGTTTTCATTTCGGTTTCCTCCTTTTCATCAGGAACTGTTAGTGTAAACAATTCCCCATGTATATCTTTTCCAAGAAGTAAATTAACAGTAGCATCGGTTTTATAAAAACTATTATCAACTTCAACACTTGCTGAAATTATATTATCCATAGTCATTTTACTACCATTGTCAAAGAATATAACTCCTTTCGTTGGTTTTCCTAATGTATTATTATTAAACATATCCTCCCCTCTCATTTACTATATATATTATATCATAATTAGACTTAAAAGTCAAGATTACTTGAAAGTTCAATCACATCATCAAATAAAATTCGACTTTGTTCATTCACAATTCCATGTATCATCAAAGAGATTATCTATTGTTATATTATTAATTTTCGTATAAGGTATTCTTTTTAATGTTATGTGATTATTTCTACAATATTCGTTTTTTAAACTATCTCTATATCTTATTTCCTCAAAAGAATCAGATTCCTTCCATTTTGCATCCGGACCATAATAATGTTGTCGTCCATCAAACTCTATTAAAAATAATAATTCTCCATCATTATTAAAAACTGCAAAATCAAATCTTAACAATCCCTTATTTTTTAAATCTTTAAATGTATATTGTTTTTTAAATTGAATATTATTTTCTGTCAGAATCTTTGCAATTACCATTTCTCCCCACGAACTAACACAACCACAAGATTTACAATTCCCTGATTGCAAATTATTGCCACTAACTTCATAATTAAGATTTCCACAATTAGTACACTCACAACGGTACCAACTTTCTTTTCTACCTCTCTGTTGAGAGCGAAAGCCTAGAAATTCTTTTACAATTAAATTACCATAAACATTATTAATTGCAACCGAACTTTGATTAAAATTTCTTTTAGTTGCATTTTCGCTCTTTCTACAAATACAAGAAGATGCTACACCACTTTTTAAAAGATGTTTTTGTCTATAGCTAATTCTATGGCATAAAAGACATTCACATTTACAGCTATTTTCATGTCTTTTTGTATTTGGATTTTTTACATTAATTTCTAAAACTTTTTGTATACCAAAAATATCACCTACACTAATACACATTTTATCACCTCATATTTCAATTACATCATCATAGAGAATTCTAGATTTATCAATTAATTTATCTAAATGATAGTGGCCCAGATAGTGTTTTTTGTAAATTGATGCTGCAAGAATTTTATCCAAAAAATAATCACTTGTTGTTGGAGTAAAACCCAAGTGGTGACAAATTTCGCTGCCACCAGTATGAGATATAATATAATCAATACTAAAATCATATTTTTCGAGGTTATAGAAAGCACAAGAAATGTCTATTTCTGTAATTTTTTCATCTTTCCACCAACTATACCCTTCCACTCGATAGTCTTTATCAATGCTTTCTGCTCCGCCAAGAGTTAAAATTTTCTTACCATTGATAGTATAAATTTCTCCTCTTTCAGCTATAAAAACAGACTCACTAACTCTACGAACTTTGCCGCCAAATCTTTCAACAATTTTTAATTCTTTTATAGCATTAAAATTTTCATGGTTGCCGTCGACTACTAAAGTAGTAAAATTTCTTGATTCCCACCAGTCCAGTAGATTTCCATTACGATAATCATGATACCAGATGCCGCCCCAATCTCCAGCCACAATAAGTACATCATCTTTTGTTAAATCTTTTTGAATAGTAAAGTTCTGTGGTTGAATTTTAGCAATATCATGGTCATGATGCGTGTCGCCGCAAACAAAAATTCTTCCCATATTTTACTCCTTTTCAACCCATTTCTTAATCAAGACCTCTCTTTGTTCGACTTCAATAGGATACTGGTCATAAGCCTCATTTTCTCCCATTTCGCTTTTTGCTTTTAGATATGATATTCTGAAAAATCGTCCGTCTACATCTATAATAAAATTATAAGTAATAAACCAACGACTTTCTTCCCCCATTTCCTCATCAACAATAGGAATGTTTCCAGAGTAAATAATATGCTTTACTTCAAATGCACTAAGTTTCTCTCCATTAAGAATTTTATTTTTAAGTCTTGTAATTTCACTCATTTTCTTTATCTCCTATTTTATGAAGTACATAATTTAGCTCAACCGGCTTATAATCGTGTCTTTCAACGCAAGCACAAAAGTGTCTTTTGCCATATGTCTCAAACATTGGAGAATCATGTACATGACCAAAGAAATTAGCATAAGGCCCCTTGTCATTAACAATAAAACTTTGTGGCTCATGTGAAAGCACAAGAAAATCATGGATAATAATTGGATGGTCATAAACTTCGAGGATGCCGCAGTCACGATACCATTGGTTTGACCTTTTATCATGATTACCTTTTACGAGTTTTATTTTTCCATTTAACTGAGAACAAATCATTGCCGTCTTGTCCTGAGGTAAAAATGTAAAATCTCCAAGAACGTAAACTGTATCGTCCCAATCAACAGCTCGATTCCAGCGTTTAATTAACTCATAATTCATTTCTTCAACATCTGCAAATGGACGGTCACAGTAGTCAATAATGTTTTTATGTCCAAAATGTAAATCTGAAGTTAGTAATGTTCTTCCCATTTATTTCACTCCTTTAATCTTCTGCCGCACATGGGACAAAAGAATGGGTCTTGTAATCCGTTTTTTGTTTCAACTTTAATCGGGTTTTCGGGATAATCCTCGCAAAACTCACAACCATAAAAGTTTATATCTGGAATATCAATGGTTCCATTTAATATATAATCTCTTATGATTTTATTCTCTTTTCTTTTCATTTTAATTTTAATCCCCTTCCTCATTTACTATAATAATTATACCATATTTTTATAAGAAAGTCAATATTTGTATATAACAAAACGGCGATTATTACTAATCGCCGCACAAGATTCAAAATAATTTTTATATATCTTTCATACTTTTTGTATAACTAATGTGAATATATCTATTAATAATTTGCTGTATGAATCTTTTTGAACAAGACCTCCGCTCTATAAGACTTTATCTATTTTCTCGTTAATAGCAACGCCGCAAAGGTGTAAAATTCTTTTACTTTAATTACTTTCATTTGCTCAGGATTGCTGAAAAGGTCTTTAATAGGTATTTTCGTAGAATACCTCTATATAAATAGAGTTTAACTAAGAGATTAATTAAACTCGTATTTATCAAGGATAGCTCTCATAGCTTCATATGCCGAGAGGTCAATTAACTGTGTAAGATTTGAGAAAGTGCTTGCAGAACAACCACTTACAAAACTTACATATGGATTTGTATGCTTACTAAGGAAAGTATTCTGTCTTGCCGCAACATTCCAGAAAATCAGCTTAGGCATTACAAGTCCATTTTCCTTATACTTTTTAATCCATTTTTCAACGATATCTTCATAATTACGAGGGTCGTAATTGAACCTATCAATTTCGCAATCGCTTATAATAAGCAATGCTTCTGGACTTTCCTGTGCCTTAACTGCCATATCAAAAACAGCCTCAAGCATACCATCGAGATTAGTATTATAGCCAACCTCTTCACTTACTTTCGCAACATTTCTTTCTAAGCTTTCATTTTCATCAAGTTTAAAGAAACGAGGAATATCAGTAAAGGTAAGGAAATAACCATGATAATCTCCAGTATTGTGAGCCGCGCAATACATTGCAAGACCAATACTGGCTGCCATAGGCATACCGTACATTGAACCACTTACATCAGCACAGCATACAACATTGCGTCCTTCCTTAAAGTAATTAGGAAGAGCATTCCACTGAGCCTCAATAATAGCTCTGTCAGTGGAGCCATCATAGATTAAATCATAAATGAGGTCATAAGGATATAAAGTAGTAGCATTTATCTTAGCTTCTCCTTTAGTAACCGCAGTTTTAAAATCTATAAATCTTTCAGAATCTCTTCTATTAAAAGCACAAGTATATCTCTTCATTGCTACAGAAGGAACTGTTTCGTAGTTAATAGTATTCCATTCATTTGCAGACATTTTTGTCTCAACAACATTAGTATAACTTCTAAGTGCTGAAAGCATTTTTCTATATGCCTTTTCAGACATATGTGAAATTGAACAGAATTTCTTAGCTAAACGTTTAGATTCTTTAGAGGAAGTATTGATTGACTTCATCCATTTAGCCGCAAGAGAGATTGGTTTACCTTCCTTAGCTTTTGAATAGTCCATAAGGATAGTCTCCTTCATAAACTTCCACATATCATCTTCGACCTGAGTTCCTTCAAGACAATAAAGGTCATCAAATCTACCCATATCGACAAAGAGTTGGAAGTTTCTAATGACTTTCTGAGGGTCAATATTGGCAAGAGTTTTAAGAAGAATTTTTCCAATTCTACGCTCACCTAAGCCGCCCCTTATATCACGAGAATAAAGAATTACCTTATCAGCAAGCTCCTTATCTTCGTTTCTTGCCGCAAGATAAAGGCTAATAATATCCTTTTCATCTCTTTCTCTCATGCCGCCAATTGCAGCGAAAAAATCGAGCATCTTGCTATCTGTAGTTGTATAAGCAAGAGCGCCATTCTCTGTTTCTTTTCTTGTAGTTGCCTTATCAAATTCATTTAAAAAACTCATTGAAATTCCTCCTAACACGACATCTAAAAAAATATTCTTATTTTCTTACTTAAAATTGCTGAAAATGTCATTTTATACTAAGCGGCAAGAAGATTTCTCTTAATACGCTCCCACTTAGCAATAAGCCTCTGATTAATAACCGGCTTAGCCTTAAGTTTTGATATACGATTTTCAATTTCCAGTAAACGAAGTTCTTTCTCTGTCATAATAAAGCTCCTTTTTTATTTAATTTTTAATAACAAGACAGTAATTTTAAACCACGCAGCTATCACGATTATTAAGTATATATCAGTTTTAAAAATTGCTGAAACTGTCTTTTCTGGTCTGCAAGGAGGGTAACGCTCCCACTCGAGGCTAAGCCAGTAGTTTTACAGACTACCCCGTCTCTTTAACGGTTTACTTGCAGATTTCTATATTTATATTATACCATACAATATAATAATTGTCAACTATTAAATGAGAAGAAAATCTTAATACTACTTCTTACTCTATGCCGAAACACTCTTGAGTTGGTTTGCATAGCCAACAGAACTCAGATAACTACTATATCTGTTCTTTCCACATCCACACCTTAGAAATAATATCTTGACCTCTTCTCATTATAACGGAGGATTACTACCATACCTCTTGCATCTCCTTCGTGCAACCCCTATTCCAAGTTGGTAGAAACTTTTCTAATGTATCGTTTTAGCAGGATTACGCCTACTTAACGCAGTAGGAACGTCCATTCAATTACCCAATACGTATTGGTACGGCTTAAGGATATATCATTTCACCTTAAACAGGGCAGTAACTCCTTAATTGAATGAATCATGGTAAGGAGCCTTCAGCATAGGGAGCAGCTCCCGTGTATCAGCATTAACGATTTTCAACCGCCCTATTTCACATCTACCATGATAAGCTTTGTAACATTCTCACTCACAGCTGAGATACACTGTTGGGTGGATAGACAAGAATTGAACTTGCACCCTCATGAGCCACAATCATGCGCTCTACCAATTAAGCTACTAACCACATTTATTGGAACGCAATTGGTTCCTTTTTGGTCGAAAATGTTCGATTCGAACGACTCCTCTTCATCCCAGGTGAAGTGTGCTATCCATTACACCACATTCTCGAAAAATAAAATTGAGTAACCAGCTCAAATACCGTTGCAGCCCTTTTGCCTTATCCAACTTACTTCTACAACTTCCCAAATTTAAGACTCAACGTGGTACGCAATAATTAAGCGTGTTGAGTTCGTTCAAATAATATTTGGATGGACGACCTGTTCCATCATCTCCTACATCTTTCGAGGGGTGTTAGCAGTCGATTTTTCTAACCTCAAATATTATAAGGAGGGTTGAGTTAGTGTCATTATACCCACAATATGACTGGTACGGATAACAGGATTTGAACCTGCACACCTCACGGCACAAGAACCTAAATCTTGCGTGTCTGCCAATTTCACCATATCCGTATAATAAATGCAAGGGTCATTATTGCCATATTTATTCGCCGCCTATAGGCTCCTCAATAATTATCTTGCCCTTACAAATTAAGGTTAACTGCTGTTTCGCACGCCCGCAGTCACAACGGAAAGCTTTCTGACGTTTAGCCGATACCCTCCGACATCTAATCAAGGTACTTTCTACATACCTTTATGGAGCAGCACAGGGGACTCGAACCCCCAACATCTGCTTCCTCAACATATAATCTAATTTATATGCTCAGGAAGGCAGAGATGTTACCGTTACACCAGTGCTGCATAGTATATCCAAAGTCGACTTGTATCTCGGATATATTATTCTTAAACTTTCCTTGAATAACCCCGATGCATCAGAAAATTCGGTGGGAGGTGTTAAGAAAACCTTATTGGCTCTGAGTGCTGGATTCGAACCAGCGACCTGACGATTATGGAGATGATAATAGGTATTGCACCTAAATTAAGCAACTTTGCTATCATCACAGTCGTCCGCTCTACCGACTAAGCTAACCCAGAATATTTAACAAGACAGATAGTTTTAAACGCTTCAGAGTGTCAGTCTGATGTTTTCAATAATTGCTGTTTCTGTCTTTTAAGATAATTAAGCGTTACCATTTTTCAGATAAACTTTAAATGCGGAGGTAATGGTTGACTCCCTCACATACTTAATTAATAGTATCAACCCTACTATAAACAAGATAGCATTTTATCATCATTAAATTCCTTTTACTATTAACAATAATTGCTGTTGCTATCTTTAATATAAATATTATACCATAACTTTTATTAAAAGTCAATAGTTTAACTGGACGTCGGTATGGGAATCGAACCCATGTTTCTGGGATGTGGAGCTTAAAATAAGATTTGCACTTATACTTCCAAAAGGTGTTCTACTTAAACTATTTAAGCAAAACCCAGTGTCTTAACCGCTTGACTAACCGACGATTCGACTTCATAGACCGTACGTATCTATTCTAACGAAGGAAGTTTACTCCGGCATTTTATTAAGAAGGATGCTACCTCTGAGACAATTTTAAGGGTTAACTATCTCTCAAACCGATTACTTAAGCGGGCAATCACACTAACTGTTTTGTTTATTACTAAGTAAAACAGATAAACACTCTAACTAACTCTTACCTATCTGCTCAAACTCTTCTAATCTAAATTTATACTATACTCTAAAGGCAAATAGGTTATGGCAGAAGCGGAAGGATTCGAACCCTCATCTAACAGTTTTGGAGACTGTTGTTCTCCCTATTAAACTACACTCCTATATATTGACCTCAACTACTTGAGGTCACTTTATTTGTCAATCGTATTCCAATCTTTATCAGTATTAAGTGTAAATTTGCAAACACTAATAACGTCCATCAAATCAATTTTACAATCCTGATTTACGTCTCCGAAGAACTTTTCATTAGCTTCAAGACTCTTATTGCCCATAACTTCCTTGCATAGAGCAATAGCATCAAGAACATCAACCGAACCATTATTATTTGCATCTCCTCTTAAACCCACTTCAGCTTCTTTAGAACCTTCGTTAAAGATAAGGTAAGTTGAAATACTATTTTCTGCTGGTGCTTCTATAACAGTAATTGTAGAGTTTATAAGATTACAATTTTCAAATTCTGCAGTATCTGTTGTAAAATTTCCAATATTTGCAAACTTTACTTCAAACTCAGTTCCAACTTCAACATCTTTTGGAACTTCAAAAGTTATTGAAGAATGGATTTCATTATCTGCAAAATATGTTCCAGTAAAATTAACTAATGTTATAACATTTTCTATCTGACAAGTCGCCGCTACACCCTCTACGAATTTAGGAGTTAATCTCTCATCATATTCAATATCAACATTATAGCCGGCACAAAGATTACCAGTTTCCATTGTTAAATTTACTGTTACAAGTTTTCCAGCAATTGCATTAGCATCTGATAATTTAAGAGTTGCTATTGATTCATTTGCTGAAGCCACTAAACAATTCCCAAGCACCATAACTGCCGCAATACCAATGCCCAGCAGTTTCTTAAAAATCTTTTTCATTAAAATCACTCCATTTTTAGAGCAATCTTATTGATTAAGAGCAACTGGCTGTCATTCCTTAAAGGATTAGACCCTGTAGTTTTGCGTCCTTATTTTTCAATAAGTTTGCCAAATATTAAATAGGAAGCTTCTGCCGCAGCGAGGTTTACCAACCCGATAGCTATCTTGTCTTTC
>JBJECF010000053.1:0-2042 GCA_051870785.1 Candidatus Aphodosoma sp. | reverse complement strand
ATAGGAAGCTTCTGCCGCAGCGAGGTTTACCAACCCGATAGCTATCTTGTCTTTCATCCCAAAGTAACGATTTGTTGAAGACTTAACCGCACCGTTTAATTTTCTATTAATTTAGTTTCCTTAAAACTAAGAGTTTACAAAATTAACAAACTTCTCTAAAATCACCAATCTATTCGGAGCCGGAACCTATTCAAACCTCATTTTATTTTTACAAGACACAATGAGGTGAGAAAAACCAAGAAATCAAATCATTAAAATTATTTGAAACTAACTAACTTGCTGAACGTGTCTTAAATAACTTTTAGTAATAACAGTGCCGCCTCGTGAAGGCAAGTCATATAGCACCATTTTCTTTCTATTAAACCAGTTCTAATTTTCGCCGCTCCACCTTGAGAGCCGCCCGATTACCTGCCTTCGGTGAAATTTAATAGAACGAGGACTTTCAACCCTTACAGCGTTACTTTTCATTGTCGATATTTATTAAAGAACCTGCAAAGAAACCGACCAGACGATTATATTATAGCCCTAACCTCTGAAAGGACTGGGAAGAAGTTTACTTTTATAGACCATCCAACTTCTTTCTAAGGTCGGAGGATTTTTTTATATAAAACCCACAAAACGCTTTACCGCCGCTGGCAGTCGGCGTACTATAGTCTGCCAGTACCATAGATTTTCGATTTTACTCAGGATTTTTACATCGAGAACCGGTAATAGCTATAGGTTGCTATTCAAACCAATTGAGTAAGTTTAAAGTCTTTACTCCGACCAATGGTTGCGAGAGGCTGGTAACGCTCCAGCTTTCTCCGGATTATGAGTCCGGCGAGATAACTTTTTCTCCACTCCGCATTATATTGGTGTGCCCGGAGGGGTACGATCCCTCGACCCCGTGCTTAAAAGGCACGTGCTCTACCAACTGAGCTACGGACACAGAAAGAGGTAGCGACTTTCAAGGGGCGTCGCTAAGCCCAGAAAATTTCTTTATTTTATAAATAAACTGTATAGTCATATTCCCATTTATAACCACAAGCTGTTTTCCTGTTATTTTCTTTTTTACATACTCGCGATATATTTTTTGGGTCACATTTCATCGCAATTGCTGCGGCTTTCACACTGGGAAATTTATTAATTTCATTTCCATCTAAATCATATTGAATTACACCTAATCTAGATCGAACTTCTTTTGTAATATCTTTTGGTTCTTCACCGGCTCTTTTCCATTGAAAACCACCTGCTTGTTTTTGTTTTCCATTTAATACTCTTCCTATTAAATCAGAATCAATACCAAGTTCTCTTTCAATTTGATTTTGTGAAGACCAATCCTTTATATATTCTCCAGATAATGTATATTGAATTATTGAAGTTGAATTGGGATTAAGTCGATATTTTATATTACCATTTTTAATGGCTGTTTCATAGGCAAGCTTTCCTCCTCGTCTATTACTTTCAGTAGCACTATAATTTGGATAATCACATAAATAATTATAAACTGATGTTTTGCTAACATTAGCAATTTTAGCTATTTCTTTTTGAGATTTCCCGTTATTCCATAAGGAATATATCAAATCTATATCAACTTTATATGGTTCATTGCCGCCCGGCGTTAAATTATATCCATTATGAAATGAATCATATTTTTTAATCCAATATATTTCTCGTTCATTTAGCATTTCTTTTGAACATTCTTCTATAATTTCAAAAGAAAAATTCTCAATACCATATTTTCTAATGGCATTATACAATGGTCTTGTGTTTCCATTCTTTGCTTCATTTTTATGTTGATTAAAACGAGCCTGTATGTGTACACTTTGACCAATATAAATTTTACCATTAATTAAATTTTGAATTTTATAAATTCCTATCATTAAACTCACCTTCAAATTACTAAATTACTCACTTAAATAAAATAAAAGGAGAAAGGCGTGAGTTACCTTTATCGTAGAGTAGCTAATTCTACTATCTCCTTTATTTACTGGTAGCGATGGAGGAGTTCGAATCCTCAATGTATCTTCGTGCAGGATTTTAAGTCCTGTGTGTCTCGCCAA
>JBJECF010000052.1:0-20838 GCA_051870785.1 Candidatus Aphodosoma sp. | reverse complement strand
AATACTCGGGCTGATTTGATTTATATTGTCGTCAAACAGAATTATTTGATTTTTTGAGCACCATATCCTGGTTCTGCACCGAAGAGTTTTATTGCCCAATCAAAGCTGTAGCGGTTGGCAAACATAGATACGCGAGTAGTAGAAGTACCTTGTTTGTTGAGGCCGTGAGCTTCACGATAGAGGTTTGCTGCTGAGTTTGGATCGTAACTTTCGGTAGTCATAATTTTAAGGTTAGCGAATCCTTTTAAGTAGAGAGGGTCGATAAAGTCTTTAATCTTACTAGTACCCGGAAGTTCTTCATTTCCTTCGTATTGGTTAAGGGTTTCTACCTCTTCAAAGCGTTTTGCAGGTACATAAATCCAAACGCCTGCACTTGGAACTGTCATGTCGCCTTTATTCATAAAGAAGTAGTTGTTAGTAACATTAAGTATTTTACGTCCTTCTTTTGGAGTTGTGGATTCGTCCCAACCGTTATCGATAGCGCCTAGGTTTGCACAGCCGAAGATGTTGTGGTGTACATCGTGGTCTACACCGTTGAGCAATCTATATCCGTATCCCATACCTTCCATCTCTTTTGTACGGCACCAAGGGAAGAGTACTGTGTTGTGGTGGAAATCCACTTTGCATTGGTGATATTGACCTTTTGGCATCCCTCCGTGTATTTCTACGGCAGCATATACGTTGGCAACAAATACATTGTTGTAAAGCTCCCATTCTCCACCTTTGTTAGTAAGGATAATGCCGTCGAATGAAGAGTTGATGAACATACAGTTACGGATGATGAGTTTTCCGGCAACGGAACCACCTATCATACGGATGTTAGGGTTAGGGTTGTTTGGCATCATACGACCGGTAGCAAAGCCTTCGTAAGGGCATCCGTGGCGAGGGTCTGTAGGGTCGTTAGGTGCATAGATAAGCATTAAGCCAAGGTCGAAATAGAGACCGTCGATAACCATAGACAAGTCGCGGCGTGAGTCGGCTTTGATTTCTAATACGGCACTCTTTACTTGTCCCATACAGCTTGAAGGCTGTTGTATACGAGTGATGTATTTGTTAGGGTTGCGGTCGCTGAAGTCTTCATTAAAGCCACCTACTACATTAATCCATTTATTGCTGATATTAAACCATCCACGGTCGAGTGGGCCGAGGTAGTTACCTTCAGTTAAACAAATGGTTTGTCCATTTTCTGCTTGGTCAATAGCTTTTTGTAAGTCTTTTAAAGGAGAGTCTTTAGCACCTGTACCACGCACACTACCTTTACTTACTGATACATAAATGGCATTTTTAGGAAGATTGTCGGCAGTAAATTCTTCAATATTTGAAGTGTTGTTTATTTTAAGTTTGTCAAGCTCAACTTTATCTGCTGCGTTTTTGGCTTTTTCAACAGTGGTTTTGGCTTCGTTTACTCCGCGTTTAATCTTGTCTTTAAGATTTCCGCCTCCGAATTGTGCTTGTGTTGCACTGATTGACATTATTGCAACAAGCATTAGTAATAATACCTTTTTCATAAAAATGATGTTTTGTTTGTTATTAATGGAACTAATGATTTTTCTGTTGATGGGTGATTAATTTTTTTTTGCCGATAAACTTGAAATGGTGAGACTCGAATGAATCGGTATTATTTTCATTAATCACTGCAAAGGTATGTATAATTTTTCATATCGCAAAGAGATTCTTCATACATTTTACTTCAGAGGTATAAGACTTTGTTTACTTTTGTGGTTTTAAATAAGATATTTTTGTGGGTAAAGTATTATTGCAGTATTTTTCGGCAAACAGAATAATTGTTATGTTTCATATATCCACGACGGAGCCTTTATCGGCATGTTTTAATTCATAAATATGCTATAAATACATGGTTTTTGCCGTTATTGGAAAATATTTGATGTAACATTTAATTTTTATTTTAATGTGATATTGTTTGTTTGTAAACAGCTGATATTTTTTCTCCTATAGATTTATAGGTATACTCGTTTTTGGAGTTTGAATTATCTCTGTTGCTGAAGTCATTCATGTGGTCTATCATGTAATTCATTGCATGGCAGAGAGCGTTGGTATCTTTTTGTGGTACGAGAATGCCCTGGCTCGATATTTTGATGTCGTTTTCTGTTTTTGTTATAGGAGAGAGTATCATTGGGGCAATTCCTACGGATGTGGAGATGATTGGGAGCTCCATTACCGATGCTTCTTGTAGTACCACAGCGGCTGTTTCGTAATTAGAGAATAGGATGAATGCGTCGGCTTCCGTCATTTCTATTGCTACTTGCTCGGTTAGTAATTCTCCGGTGAATTGTATTATGTTGTCTATTAGTTTTTTGCTCGATGCGATATTTTTGGTGGCTTCGTAGTCGGGACCGGCACCAATCATTTTAATGGTGAAGTCGTTTCGGATAGCACATAATTTTTCCGTTGCTTCTACTATTCCAATAGTATTTTTTGCTTCATTATCAAAGCAACTGACGTGTAGGAATACGAATTTTTCTTTATTGTTACGCGGTGTTATTTTTCTATATTCTTTTTTTGACAGAGAGTAGAATAAGTCGTTGACGACATTTGGAATTACTGTTATATCCTTTATTCGCTTTGGGAGAGCTTTTTTCATCGCCTCTGCGAGGAGGTTGGAAACGGGCATCACCATTGAGGCTTTCGCAATAGCCATTTTATAAAATGATTTTGATTTACTTCGATAAAAGGCGCCGTTTTCAGGAAGATAACCGCTCCAATGTTCGGTAAGAACAAATGGGATATTGTATTTTTTTTTGATATAAAGGGGTAGGATTATCTGTTTTGTAAGCACGTTGAGGTGAATTATGTCCGGTAAACCGTAATGTGAGTGCCAATATCTCCAAGCTTTGAAGAGATGTTTTATTTCGGTGATGGAATTTCTTTTTTCAGGATAATAGAAAAATGTTTGTTTTACACTATGGCTATGTATGTGCTCCATGTAATGTTTTTTCACATCCGGGTGGTAACAGATGTAAAGTACGTGAACGTCAATCTCTTGAGAAAGCACAGCCTCTGCGTGTCGGAATACGAAAAGACCCGACATAGCATCGTATTTGGTAGGGTACCAAGGTGTAATGAATAGTGATTTCATGTTATTTTTCCTACTCCTAATTCCGGTTATGTTTATTATACAAAGTTAATAATAAAATTTGTATTACAGCGTAAGAAGTCAGTTATTAAAAGTATCCTCTATATTTACGTTACAGGTTGTACCATCAATGTCTATTCCACTATCTTTTAAATGTTTAATATAAATCTCCGAATTACGTAAGTTCTTAGTTCTAATTGTTACACGAACGCACATGTTTGTTTAAATTTATTACTATTGTTTGTATTCGTATTGAGAAATTATTTTCTTCGTTATATTTTTGTCGTGTTAAGGTTTTTCCGATTTGTCTTAATTATAGAAAAAGAGATTCTGATTTACAATAAAGAAATGTACTTTGTCCAAGTTGGAGTACTTGATGGGGAGCTAAGTTTTCGGACGGGGAGGGGAGAGGAAAATTTGAGTGCCTAAAAAACTAGAAAGGATTATAAATCCCGTTTCCCAACGAAGTTTATAACCCATTTCTACAAACAAAATCTATTATCTAAAATCAATCTCTTATTATGCTATGAAAGTTCTTTATTAACACTTATCTAATTTTATATCATGAAAAAAATAACACTCATTTTCTTTATTTTCAATAGCAAATTTAGGCATTTATTTTTATATTGCAAGCGTTTTGGCAAAAATTTTTTCAAAAAATTTTCTCAGCCGATTTTTGCCTTTGTAAGTGTAGATTATAACCATTTTAAATGGTTATTTAGCTTGATTTTTGTCAATTTCTTTTTACAAAGAAAATCTTAAAAGGCTGTTAATTTAAAAAATCTACTGTTTCAAAAGCATTTTTTAAGCAAATTTTTTCTTATTCTCTTGCAAAATTTTCACTTTATTTATTTCGCTTATGCTCTGCAAAGCTTTTTGTAAGGGTACTTGTTAATCTTTTTTTTGCCAATATCTCGATTTCTTCGGTGTGGCAGAATAATAAAGGTTGCCTTTACATTAGCTTTGGCAGTATAAATGCGTTTCAATAAAGTGTTTTATTATTTGCCTTTATAATCTTCATCGAAGTCTTCAGAAAAATCTTGCTCATCGAAATCTTCATCGGAAATATTCTCATCGGACAATACTTCTTCGAAGTCATCTTCCTTGATGTCTGTTTTAACCTCAAGGTTTCGATGAGTAAAGGTTTCTATTCTGTTTTCTTCTTTATTTATTTCCGTCCATAGCAAATCTTTCAGTTCGGTAATGCCGTATCCGGAAACGGAAGAGATAAAGATATGCGGTACTTCTGTAGGCAATTCTTTTTCCATTGCTTCGATGAGTTCTTCGTCGAGCATATCGGATTTGGAAATTGCCAATACTCTCTGTTTACGTATTAAATCGGGGTTGTATTCTTCGAGTTCGTGTAGCAATATTTGGTATTCTTTATTAATATCTTCACTATCGGCAGGGATGAGGAATAGTAGGATAGCGTTTCTTTCGATATGCCTTAAAAATCTCAATCCCAGTCCTTTTCCGGTACTTGCTCCTTCTATAATACCCGGGATATCAGCCATGCAGAAAGATTTTCCACCGCGATATTCTACAATGCCGAGGTTAGGCACGAGGGTAGTGAAGGGGTAGTTTGCTATTTCGGGTTTTGCTGCGGATACAACGCTGAGAAGAGTGGATTTTCCGGCGTTAGGAAATCCAACCAAGCCCACGTCACCGAGCACTTTAAGTTCTAATATCACATATTTTTCTTGCATTGGTTCGCCCGGTTGAGCGTAGCGAGGGGTTTGATTAGTGGCGGTGCGGAAATGCCAATTACCGAGTCCGCCTCTACCGCCTTTTAGCAATACCACTTCTTGCTTGTCTTCGGTGATATCGCAGAGAAATTGCCCTGTTTCGGCATCGTAAGCCACTGTGCCACAAGGCACGTCGATATACACGTCTTTTCCATCAGCTCCGAAGCTACGGCTACTTCCTCCACTCTCTCCATTGCCCGCCATAATGTGACGGGTGTAACGCAAGTGTAGCAAAGTCCAATAATCTTTATTGCCGCGTAGAATGATATGGCCGCCTCTGCCACCATCTCCACCGTCAGGTCCTCCTTTTGGGATGTATTTCTCTCGATGGAAATGTGCCGATCCAGCCCCTCCTTTCCCGGAGCGACAATAAATTTTTACATAATCTACAAAATTGGAATTTGCCATATATTATTATGTGTAGGTTTTTTAATTATTTTCCGATTTCGCCTATAAGAGCTTTAATTTGATTAAAGCAATCGTCGATAGAAGTGTTGTTGTTTACTGCATGGTAGCGGTTCGTACTCTTGTAATAGTCGGCAACAGGCAGAGTAACTGTTTGATATACTTCCAAGCGATGGTTGATAGTTTCGAGATTATCATCGGCACGGCCTGAAGTTTTTGCTCTATTAAGCAAGCGTTCGATTAGAAGGTCGTGGTTTACGTCGATATTCAGCATTATGGTTACTTTTTCGTTGTAAGCAGAAAGTAATGTGTCGAGATTCTTTGCTTGGTCTACAGTTCTTGGATAGCCGTCGAAGATGAAGCCTTTTGCATCGAGGTTGTCTTTAATTACCGATTCCAGCATGCCGTTGATGATTTCATCAGGTACTAAATTGCCGGCATCAATAAGAGTTTTGGCTTTCATTCCCAATTCTGTGCCTTTGGCAATTTCTCCACGAAGTAAGTCTCCCGTTGATATGTGTTTAAGTCCGTATTTTTCTACTAAAATATCACTTTGAGTTCCTTTACCGGAACCTGGAGCTCCTGTAATTACAATATTAAGCATGATAATACTTTTAAGGTTTGTTATTTAATAAGTGTGTAAATATCACGAAGATTACGGCCGTAGCCATCGTAGTCGAGTCCGTAGCCTACGATAAAATCGTTTGGTATTGGCATCACTACATAGTCGAGATTAAGGTCGTATTTCAGGGCGTCGGGTTTAAAGAATAATGTAGCTATTTTCAAGTCCGCAACACCTTTTGCTTTCAATATCTCCACCATTTTACTCATTGTAAGACCGGAGTCTACTATATCTTCTACAATAACTACGGTACGCCCTTTGACGTCTTCATTAAGACCGATAATTTCGTTTACCGTACCTGTACTGCCAGTACCACTGTAAGAAGATAATTTGATAAAACTCATCTGAGCCTGTATTTCAACCCTCTTCATAAGGTCGGCGGCAAACATAAAAGCACCATTTAGTACTACCAAAAAAATGGGATTTGTGCCTTCCAAGTCTTGTCGCATTTTATCTGCTACTTTGTCTATGGCAGCAAGTATCTCATTTTCAGGTATAGAGATACCGAAAGTTTTATCTTTTAGAGTAATGGTTTTCATATTTGTGTCAACAAAAAATCGGTGCAAAGGTACAACATTTTTTATAATCTACCAAAATGTTCATTTCTTACCGCTATTGCTACTCTCAACAAGCAAGTGCAAAATTAGAGATAAAATATTAAAGTATGGAATAATTTCCGGGCTATTAAAATGATTTACAATATTAGTTTTTTTGCAAATTCCCAGATGATAATTCCGGCAGTAATACTTACATTAAGAGAGTGTTTTGTTCCGAATTGAGGAAGTTCTATACAGCCGTCACAAAGGTTGATGGCGTTTTGGTCTACGCCTTTTACTTCATTTCCGAGAATAACGGCATATTTTTTATCATTGTCGATAGTCAACTCTTGCAGCATAGTAGATCCTTCGGCTTGCTCGATGGCAAAGACGGTATATCCTTCTGATTTATAATGATTAACGGCTTGACAAGTGTCGGCATAATGTTCCCAATCGACGCTGAATTCGGCGCCGAGTGCAGACTTATGTATTTCGGGGTGAGGTGGAACGGCAGTGATACCACAAAGGATTACTTTTTCTATGCGGTAGGCATCTCCTGTGCGGAATACCGACCCTACGTTATGTAAGCTGCGTACGTTGTCGAGTATTACTACGAGGGGTATTTTGCTTGCTTGTTTATATTCTTCAGTGCTTAGGCGTATTATCTCTTCTGTTTCTAATTTCTTCATTTTGAATTTTCCCTCTTTTTTTGAGAATCTTTTATTAGCAATGTCTATGAATTATTTTTTATTCTTTGCGCATTGCTTGAGCGGGTGTAATTTTAGTTACGAAATATGATGGTGCTACCAGTATTATTAACGACATTACCCCTGTTATAATGTTGAGGATTAGCCACATCCAGAATGGTAGCGATACGGGTACAAAGTCTACGTAATAAGATGCGGGGTCTAATTTAATTATATGTGTTAGGTATTGTATGCCGATAATTGATAGCCCTAAGATGTTGCCCCAAAGCATACCTTTGCCGATAATATAAGCGGCTTGAGCCAGGAAAATTTTTCGTATTTTAAGATTTCCGGCTCCAAGGGCTTTGAAAAGGCCAATTGTGGCACTTCTTTCTAAAATTAGTATGAGTAGCCCGGATATTGTGCAGAAACCTGATACGGCAAACATTAGCACCAGTATTACTATGGCGTTCATGTCGAGGAGTTCGAGCCAATCGAATATTTGTTGTGAGAGGCTCTCTATTGTTTCTACTCTATATCGTATATCTCTATTGTTTTTCGCAATTACCGAGTATACTTCGCTCGTTATTTTATCAATGTCGTTGTAGTTGTCTACAATAATTTCTAACGATGATAGTTGACCTTCGCTCCAATTGTTTAGCCTTTGCACGTGGCTGATATCTGTGATGATATATAGTTTGTCGTAGTCGCTGAAGGTGGTTTCATAAATTCCGGCAACAATGAATTTTCTGGCTCTGAGGGTGTTGGTAACGAAATAAGTAGTAAAAGTGTCGCCAATAGAGAGCATCATTGACTTAGAGATTGTACTACTGATTATTGCGCCGTTTTTTATAGAATCGCATATCTCGGGGAGGATAGAGCCTTCTATAAGATTTTTTTTGAAGAAATCCCAGTTATATGTGTTGTCAACACCTTTTAGCAGAATGCCTTGGAAGGCGTTTTCAGTTTGTATAATACCTGCTTTTTGTGTTATGTTTTGTACTGTTTTTACTCCTTTAATAGAGTTTATTTCACTAATCAACTCTTTATCCGGAGTGATAAAATTTTCTTGAGAGTCGTTCATAAATTGCTGTGGTAGAATTTGGATATGGCTTCCAAACCCGGCTATTTGATTACGAACTTCTCTTTTGAAACCGATAATCACAGCAAGGGCAATAATCATCACTGCCATGCCGAGCACTACGCCCGTCGTTGCGATGCGTATTGCCGGGCGCGACATTTTCTTTTCTTTATTATATTCGTGGTTAAATCGGTTTGCTATAAAGTACTCGAATTTCATATAAAAGCAGGAGCTTTTTATTTTATACGGAAGGCACTACGAAGCGTGCCGTTACGCGGTTTTTCTGTTCTACATATACAAGTCGTTCTCCAACGAGTTTGTCTACAATCTCTTTTGTGTAGTGACGGATGGTAATCAGTTCCACATCGGTATTGTATAGCACTTCGTATTCGTCTTTAAGTTCGGAAATCATTTTTTGGAAGTTGATTTCGTTGTAATCAACGCAGAGTGAAAAGCTGATAGCTGCTGTTTGTACGAGGCTTGATTTGAGGCGATAAGAGGCGAGGATTGCGAAGATTTTGCTAAGTCGCTCTTCTGCAATAAACGAGAAATCGCGAGGGGTAAGTGATAGTAACACTTGATTTCGTTTGTTGATATAAATAGGAGGGAGGTTTATCTTCTCGGTGTATTCATTGATAACTGATCCGGGAGCGTCGGGGTTGATGAATGATTTTACATAGAGTGGTATTTTTTTGTTTTGCAGGGGTTTTACTGTTTTTGGGTGGATAACGGAGGCACCGCAATAGCTTAGTTCGATAGCCTCTTTATAAGAGAGTACCGGAATGATTTGTACGTCGGAATAGAGTTTAGGGTCGGCATTCATCACACCGGGTACATCTTTCCAGATGATAACGCTTTCGGCATTGAGGAGGTTTGCAAGGATTGCTGCACTATAGTCCGATCCTTCTCTGCCGAGGGTTGTGGTTTGATTGGTGGTAGTGCCGGCGATAAAGCCTTGTGTAATAGCTATTTTCTTGCCTTCGAAAGCGGCTTTTGTAAATTTACTACTTAGCTCAATATTTACGTTGGCATCGCGATGGTTTGAATCGGTGATGATGCAATCGCGAATGTCTATCCAGTCGGTTTTCAGCCCTGCATAGTTGAGGTAGCATGATACTATAGTAGTAGATATAAGTTCTCCGAAAGATACTATACGGTCGTATTCATAATCGTAGCTTAGCGAAGGTTTGTCTCCGAGTATATTATTAATTTTTTCGTATAGAGCATTGATGTGATTGTCAATATCTGCGCGGTTAGAGCCAAAAAGGTCAGAAATAATATTTTCGTGAAAGTCGATAACCTTTTTGAGCAGTGAATCTGTGTCGGATTTATGGTTAAAAAAGCTGTTCACTACCAACTCTAATGCGTTGGTCATCTTACCCATTGCAGATATTACTACAACCAAGTTATCGTTGCTATTACTTATGATTTTGTGTAAGTTACGTACTCCATTAGCATCTTTTACCGATGCTCCTCCAAATTTATATACTTTCATTTGTCAATCTATTTTACTTAATCAATGTTCATAATATTTCAATTTACAAAGTTAATCATTTTATATCAATCAATAAAATTACAGGATTTAATTTTTCTAATTTTTCTAGCTACTCTCAATAAGCAACAGCAAAAAAATATTACTAATAATTGAAGAAGAGCTTATATAGCATTAATAAAGATATAATCTTAAAACATACTTTACTATTTATCATCTTTATGTGATTTAATAAAAAAAACCGCATTTCCTCAATTGGAGAATGCGGTTGAAATGAATCAATATAGTTTGAAAAAAATTAGTGTCTAAAGTAAATTTTTTAATCTTTAATAAAGTCGAGATTTACAGTAAATTGTTGGCTTTTACCTTGTTCCAAGCCTATTTTACGCATTTCTTTGAGTTGGTTTGCTTCGGTATTAGCCTTAGGGTCGGCCTCTGCCATTTCGAATTTCCATTCGTCACCAACTTGTTGTTTAACCAATTTGCAGAAGTCTACTGCTTGTTGGTAGCATTTAGCATTTGAACCTATTTTTGATAAAAATTCTGCAGCTTCGTTTGCCCCTTTAAGGGTTTTGTTAGCCACCCATACTTGGCGTGCATAGGAGAGGTTTACGTCGGCGTCATTGTCGATGAATTTTTGGTAAATGGCGATGCCCTCTTTCATTGCTGTATCGTAATGTTTGCATTCGGTTGGTATTGTAACTATCAAGCTCAGAGCATCTTTATATTGCTTTTGTCCAGATAGAGTTTGTGCTTTTTTTATGATATTTGGGGTTTCCTTATCATAGTATGCCAAAATTTCTTTAGTGCCTTCTTCGATAAATTTAGCTAAATCCGGAGTTTTCGGATTTATTTGACGCAGTGCGTAAGTGTAACGTTGTGTTTGGTCGGCACCGTTTGCTTTTACGTAGAATTTTGTGGAGGTAATTACTTTTTGATTTCGGTAGTCGGCAATATACATAGTTACTTCCATAATGTCGGAAGACGCATTAGCTATTTCAACTTCCGGATTTTCGTTTATTTTTGCGGTAATCAGGAATTGACTTAAATAGTCGAGTGGAGCAATTTTATTTATAGTAAACACCTGATTTAATTTGTGTTTCAGTTGTTGCTTTGCTATTTGTGGCATTGTAGTATCTGCCTCATTAAACATAATAGTAAGAGGTAAAACTTTTTTCTCCACTTCCGGCATACCCACTGTTTCCGGGTGATACTCATACTTTTGTGCTTGCAGTGAAACTGCACAAATCACGCATATTAAAAGTAAAAATTTTTTCATGACTATTATTTTTTATTATTTCTTAATATGTTATACTCTTAAGTTTTTGTTATGCAAATATATAATAAATATTTTAAACGGCAATTCATTAATCGCATTTTTTTGAATTATATTATCTCTTCGTATTAATGAATAAAAAAATAGGGGTTACTCTGGTATGAGTAGCCCCTATATATTAAATGTGAACTTATGGATTATAAGCAGTTGCAAACAAGGTTTCTATCGCCGAAACCGTTGTCAACGCGGCCTACGGTAATCCAGAATTTGTTTTCTTTTACCCAAGAGAGAGGGAATGCAGCTTTTTCGCGGCTGTATTTGTGGTTCCATTCATCGGCAACCACCATATAGTCGGCATGAGGGGCGTTAACGAGAACGTTATCCTCTTGGTCGGCTACACCTGTATGTATTTCTTCTATCTCTTGGCGGATAACCATCATCATATCGATGAAGCGGTCGAGCTCGGCAAGTGGTTCGGATTCTGTAGGTTCTACCATTAATGTGCCGTGAACAGGGAATGACAATGTAGGAGCGTGGAAACCGAAGTCCATCATACGTTTTGCTACGTCGCTTTCGTCTACTTTAGCATAAGCTTTGAGGTGGCGGCAATCCAGAATCATTTCGTGACCAACGCGGCCTGTAGCGCCTGTATAAACTATACCGAAAGCTTTTTCAAGACGTTTTGTGAGGTAGTTAGCGCTGAGGATAGCTGTTTTTGTAGCCTCAGCAAGTCCGTCAGCACCCATCATACGGATGTAACCATAGGTGATAGGGAGGATACCTGCTGAGCCCCATGGTGATGCTGCTACTGCAGTGTATGGGTTATTGGCATCTATATGGCTGTGTGATGGTAAGAAATCTACAAGGTGTTTTGCCACGCAGATTGGGCCTACACCAGGTCCGCCACCGCCGTGAGGTGATGCGAATGTCTTGTGAAGGTTGAGGTGGCAAACGTCAGCTCCGATAAAGCCCGGAGAGGTAAGACCAACTTGTCCGTTCATATTTGCACCATCCATATATACTTGTCCTCCGTTTTCGTGGATGATATTGCATATGTCTACTATAGCAGGCTCGAAAATACCGTGGGTAGAAGGGTAAGTAATCATCAGTGCTGCGAGGTTGTCGCGGTTCTCTTCTGCTTTTGCTTTGAGGTCGGCAACGTCGACATTACCGTTTTCGTCACAAGCGGTAACTACTACGTTAAATCCGGCTTGTACTGCAGAAGCAGGGTTAGTTCCGTGAGCTGATGCCGGGATAAGGATGATGTTGCGGTGTCCTTGTCCGATAGATTTTTGATAGCGACGGATAGTCATAAGACCGGTATATTCGCCTGCTGCACCTGAGTTAGGTTGAAGAGTACAGCCTGCAAAACCGGTGATTTCGATGAGGTAAGATTCAAGGTTTTTGATAAGCTCTTTATAACCTTGGCATTGGCTTTCCGGTGCAAATGGGTGGATGCCGGTGAATTCAGGCCAAGAGAGTGGCAGAAGTTCGGCAGCAGCATTCAATTTCATTGTACAAGAGCCGAGCGAAATCATTGAGTGAGCGAGAGAGATATCTTTGCGATCGAGAGTTTTGATGTAGCGCATCATCTCTGTTTCTGTATGGTATTTCTCGAATATTTCGTGGTTTAATGCTTTAGAAGTACGGAGTAAATTTTGAGGCATAGCCACGTCTTCGCAACAGCAAGAGCATTTGAGGGCAGGAGTTTCTACACCGAGTACTTCTGCAAAAGCAGCGAGTAGTTTAGCTACAGATTCGCAAGAAGTGGTTTCGTCGGTAGAGATGCCGATAGTACCGTTTTCGTAATAACAAAGGTTTACAAGGCGAGCCTCAGCAGCTTTGCGGATATCTTGTGCGCATTTTCCGGCAGGGAGTTCGATACGGATTGTATCGAAGTATGTTTCATTGAGTTGTTTGCAACCCATTTCTGTAAGGGCACTTGCAATGATAACGGCTTTTTTGTGGATGTCGCTTGCAATTTTGCGGAGGCCGTCATTACCGTGATAGGCAGCGTAGAAACCGCTCATAATGGCAGGAAGGGCTTGTGCGGTACAGATATTAGAGAGTGCTTTTTCGCGTTTGATGTGTTGCTCGCGGCTTTGGAGGGCGAGGCGGAGAGCAGGTTTACCGTTGATGTCTTTAGAAATACCAACAAGTCGACCAGGCATAAAGCGTTTGTTCTCTTCGTGAGAAGCGAAATAAGCGGCGGAAGGACCACCGAAGTAGAGTGGCATACCAAAGCGTTGGGTAGAACCGAAGGCGATGTCGGCGCCGAATTCTCCCGGAGGGGTGAGGAGTACGAGACTCATGATATCGGCTGCAACGGCTACTTTGGCACCTGTTGCATGGGCTTTTTCAACAAAAGTACGATAGTCGGCAATAGTACCATCTGCATTAGGATATTGAAGTATAGCACCGAATACAGGAGTAGAGAAATCGAATTTGTCGAAGTCACCAAATACTAGTTCGATGCCTTGTGGCATGCTACGGGTGTTGAGTACGTCTTTTGTTTGACGGAATATTTTGTTGTCAACAAAGAGTTTGTTGATGCCTGCTTTTTGTTGGTCGCGGCTACGGAGGGCATACATCATAGTCATAGCCTCTGCAGCGGAAGTAGCCTCGTCAAGAAGAGAGCAGTTGGCAAGTTTAAGACCGGTAAGGTCGGAAATCATTGTTTGGAAGTTGAGAAGAGCCTCAAGACGTCCTTGTGAAATTTCTGCTTGATAAGGGGTATATGAAGTGTACCAAACCGGGTTTTCGAATACGTTACGTAAAATAACGGCAGGAGTTATTGTACCGTAATATCCTAATCCGATAAAGTTGTCGGCAATGATGTTTTTCTTAGCCAAGTCGTGAACGTGGTTAAGGAATTCTTGCTCTGTCATAGCGGCAGGCAAATTCATTGGTTTTGGAAGACGGATATTGGCAGGTATGGTTTGATCGATGAGTTCGTCAACCGATTTAACGCCTACAGTCTCAAGCATTTTAGGTAAATCGCGTTCGGTAATACCGATATGGCGAGCTGAAAATTGATTAGCCATTTGATAGTATGTTTTATAAGTTATGATTATTAAAATTTAGCATTGTGCATATCGCCTGTTTCAGCAAAAGCTTTGTGCATAGCAAAGCAGTTGTCCAAGTTCATAGGGGTATGAGCAAGAGGGGCTTTTGCGAGGTATTCGCGGAGGAGCTCTTTGTATTCAGGAGCAACGCAGTTGTTGATGATTTCGTTGGCGCGCTCGATAGGAGATTTGCCGCGGAGGTCGGCAACGCCGTGCTCTGTGATAAGTATTTTAACGGAGTGCTCTGATTGGTCAACGTGAGAAACGTAAGGCACGATAGCGGATATTTTACCATCTTTTGCAGTAGATGGGGTAGTGAAGATAGAGATATAAGCGTTGCGTGTGAAGTCGCAAGAACCGCCAATACCGTTCATCATCTTGGTGCCGAGTACGTGAGTAGAGTTTACATTACCGAAGATGTCGGCTTCGAGGGCTGTATTGATAGTGATAAGACCAAGGCGACGGGCCACTTCAGGGTTGTTTGAAATCTCTTGTGGGCGGAGTACTACTCTCTCTTTAAAGAAATCGAGTTTGCTATAAATTTCTTTGAGAACAGGGTTTGAAACGGTGAGAGAGCATCCTGAAGCGAATTTACAGTGACCCTCTTCCATAAGGCCGATAACTGCATCTTGGATAACCTCGGTGTACATCTCGAAAGGAGGGATGTCAGGGTTAGCACCAAGCTCTGCAAGTACGGCGTTAGCGATATTACCTACACCTGATTGAATAGGGAGGAAAGAAGCCGGGATACGACCTGCTTTGATTTCGGCAGCGAGGAAGTTGGCAACATTTTTACCGATTTTTGCTGTTGTTTCGTCAACGGCAGCAAAGCCACCCACTTCGTTTTCGCGGTTGGTATTTACTACGCAAAGTATTTTTTTAGGGTCTACTTGTACGTAAGGTTTTCCGCAGCGGTCAGAAGGTTTGTAAACAGGGATAGCTTCGCGACAAGGAGGGTCGAGAGGCTCGTAGATATCGTGCATGCCACAGAGTTCTGCAGGGTGTGCTGCGTTGAGCTCTACAATGATATGGTCGGCAAGACGGCAGATAGTAGGTAGAATACCTACACCTGAAGTAGGAACGATTTTACCGTCGTCAGAAATAGAACAAGCCTCTACTATGGCGAATTTAGGTTTTGGCATAAATCCGTATCTAAGCTCTTGTGCGAGGTGGCTCAAGTGCATATCGAAATAATGAGCTTCTTGAGCGTTAAGGCGAGTACGAAGGTCTTTATTTGATTGATAAGGAGTACGGAATTTGATAGCATTAGCTTTGGCAAGAGCGCCATCAAGGCTGGCACCTGTAGAAGCACCGGTATACATTCCGATTTTGAATTCACGACCTGCAGCGTGCTCTGCTTCGGCACGTGCTGCTATTGCTGTTGGAACATCTTTCGGACATCCGGCAGGGGTAAATCCGCTGAAGCCGATGATGTCTCCATTGTTTACATATGCGGCAGCCTCTTCTGCTGTCATTACTTTATAATTCATTGTTTTATATTTATTTTGTTACTAAATTCATTGTATCTGTTGCAATAGTAAGTTCCTCATCGGTAGGTATTACTACCACTCTTACTTTAGAGTCAGGAGTAGAAATTTCCACCTCTTCGCCACGAGTTTTAGCGTTGAGCTCTTTGTTGAATTTAACGCCGAGGTAATTAAGGCCTTTACAGATGTATTCACGAGTGATGACTTGGTTTTCGCCGATACCACCGGTCAATACGATAAGGTCTACGCCATTGAGGGCGGCAGTGTAAGCACCGATATATTTAAGGAGGCGGTATTCGAACATGTCGAGGGCAAGTTTTGCACGTTCATTGCCTTTGGCAATAGCATCTTCTATGTCGCGCATATCGCTGGAAACGCCTGATACGCCGAGAACGCCTGATTTTTTGTTGATGATAGTGTTGAGGTCTGCCACGCTAAGGCCGAGTTTATCCATTAGGTAAGTGATAGCACCGAGGTCGACATCACCGCTTCGAGTACCCATTACAAGGCCTTCAACAGGGGTAAGACCCATAGAAGTATCAATAGATTTTCCATCTTTGATAGCGGTAATAGAGCCACCACCACCAACGTGTACGGTAATAATCTTGGTTTTTTCGTAGTCAATACCGAGGAATTCGCAAGCACGGCGAGAAACGTATCGGTGACTGGTGCCGTGGAAGCCGTAGCGGCGCACACCGTATTGAGTGTAATACTCGTAAGGGAGAGCATACATATATGCGTGAGCAGGCATTGTTTGATGGAAAGCAGTATCGAAAACGCCCACTTGAGGCACGTTAGGCAAGATAGCGGAAACGGCAGCTACACCTTTGAGGTTGGCAGGGTTGTGGAGTGGAGCCAAATCGGTGCAAGCCTTCATTTGCTCAATGACTTCAGGGGTGATTACTACAGAAGTATTGAATTTCTCGCCACCATGTACAAGGCGATGACCAACAGCGTCTATCTCGGAGAGAGATTTGATGCAGCCATATTCAGGATTTGTAAGAGTGTCGAAAATGAGTTGAACGCCAACGGTATGCTCCGGCATGTTTTTCTCGATAGTTTTCTTTGAGCCGTCAGGCATTTTGAATTTGAGAAAAGAGTCCGGCAAGCCGAGCTTCTCTATGCCACCTTGAGCAAGAACCTCTTTGGTAGTCATCTCGTAAAGTTTGTATTTTATGGAAGAACTACCGCAATTTAAAACTAATATTTTCATGATTTAAATAGAAATTAAAGGTTATTTTTTAGCGGCGATAGCTTGGTTACAAGTGATAGCAATCATCATTTCTATGTCGCTTACAGAGCAGCCACGGCTGAGGTCGTTGATAGGGGCAGCCATACCTTGAAGTACAGGGCCGATAGCTTCTGCACCACCGAGGCGTTGTACCATTTTATAACCGATATTACCCACTTCGAGAGAAGGGAATACGAGGGTATTTGCGTGTCCGGCAACTTTGCTACCCGGAGCTTTGAATTCACCAACGCTAGGAACGAGAGCTGCATCGGCTTGAAGTTCGCCATCAATCATCATGTCAGGCTCCATCTCTTTAGCAAGGCGAGTAGCTTCTGTAACTTTGTCAACGAGTTCGTGTTTAGCACTACCTTTAGTAGAGAAGCTAAGCATAGCGATGCGAGGCTCTTTACCGGCAATAGCGCGCATAGTGTGGCCTGTAGCAACGGCTATTTGAGCGAGTTCGGCAGCAGTAGGGTTTGGCATTACGGCAACATCGGCAACCATAATCATACCATCTTCACCGAATTCTTTAGCTTTTGAGAACAGCATAAGAGCACCTGAAACGCAAGTCATACCCGGTTTTGTGCGTACTATTTGAAGAGCAGGGCGGAGTACATCGCCGGTAGCGTTACGAGCACCGGCAAGTTCGCCATCGGCAGCACCGGCTTTAATCATAAGGCAACCGAGGTAGAGAGGGTCTTTTGCAAGGCGAGTGGCCTCTTCCATAGTCATTCCTTTTTTCTTACGAATTTCGCAGAGCATTTCGGCATATTTTTCGAGCTCAGGGTTATTGTCCGGGTCAATGATTGTGGCCTGCTTGATATATTCGAAACCCTTTTCAGCGGCAAGAGCCAAAATCTTTTCAGGGTTACCCAAAAGGATAATGTTGGCAACTTTGTCTTTAATCACTGTATTGGCAGCCTCAAGAGTACGAGGCTCATCACCCTCAGGCAAAACTATTCTTTGCGGATTGCTTTGGGCGCGTTCTTTAATTTCTTGCAAAAGTTTCATTGTATTAAATTATTTGTTAAATTATTAATTATCAGCATGTTGTATTTTTGGGTATGATATACTCTACCCATCAGTATATAATCGGTGCAAAGGTACTATTTTTTCTTCATTTTCTTTGTATTATTTGTAAAAATATTGCACCGCTACTTTCAAGGGGCAACCGCGTACTTAGTGACAAAATTTGAAGAATACTTCATTTATGATGTCTCTTATAAGTCATTACGTTTTTTCGAAATAGGAACAAATTTATATGTTGAGACAAGGAAGTATTACTATAATGTTAAAGCACATACAATGTTATGCACGTGCTTTAATTGAGTATTAAATTATTAAATTATATTTATCATTTTTCAAATCTTTTCGGTAAAGTAGTAATTCCAAAAACATCTTCATTTTCAAGCATTAAGATAGGATAACCATTTTTAATTATTTGCACTACATTCCCTGTGCTTTTTAAATTTATTATAGCAAGATAAACAATATTATTGCTTATTGTCATTCCTCTTAACACACAACTTTCTTTTTTTAAATATTCTTGTTCATTCTTATAAACAACAACATTTGGTTGGTATCCAGCAGCAGTATAATTTTCTTCACACCCTAAATAAAGATCATTGTTATATTTTCTGATATATTTCGCCTCCAAAAAATAACGAAATTTAGAATGATGAAACAGAGTAGTATCTCCATAAATGTGAATAATATTCCCACTCATATCATATGTAGCAGGTATATATCGTAAAATTTTAGTACCGGGTTCATATTTAGAAATATAATTTACCAATACTACATCAGAATCATTTTCGACATAAAAACCGGCTGCAGGTTTCGTTGTATTTAGAGTATCATCTGCATGCACTATTATCTTTCCATTTTTCCAAATACATGGTAATTTACCATTTACGCACCACTCAAATCCATAAAAATATGTATTACCGTATGCTCTAATAATACCTTGAGGTTGACTAAATAGCGCCATAGAAGAGTAAGTTATCATTTCTAAATCCATATCATAAATATTTCCATTTTCCCAATATTGCGGAGTATAATAGTAAACATTTAATTCATTTGGAATTAGAGAATATAATCTTAAAACGCCATTATATGCATTAATAAAAAAGCACCTTGAAAATACATCTTTTAAGGTATCGCAAATCATTTCATCATTTTTCCACAATACTAGTTTTTCTTCATCATCAGTATTATAAGTAGTTAATACATATACGTCATCTCCATCTACACAAATATGTTTTATTCTATTTTTTTTATTTTTTAAATAGTGTCTTATATTATCGTTTGCAAAAGCATAAAAAGGGCCTATAGAATCTGCACCCCAAAATAGCACAGGACCTTCATTATCGTGTTGATATGCCGGATCGTCTATACCAATACCTCGGTTATTAAAACGATCACAACAGCAAAATATTACTAATGATATTATTATCATACCTACAAATATTATCCTTTTCATAAACTTTGATTTTTATTTGTTAATAATATTTTATCAGATTTGATTAATGCATTTTTGCTATAATACATTACGATATATACGCCACTTCTTAAGTCAGATAAATTAATATCATCAGTTGTTTTAAATGACTTTAAAGGGACTCCTGTAATATCATAAATTTTGATGTTATCAATATTAATATTGCTTGTTTCTTCTTGTTTTAATTCAGAAGGACATGTCGGATAATTAGGAGATATATTATCCGTATTTTCATTTATTTCGCATGCTCCAATATCTATTGTTTCATCTTTAATTCTGTTATTACAGTTTATGTCATAATTTAACAAGTGACAATTTTGGTAGTTTAATCCTGATCTCAAAATTAACGTGTCGTATTTGTTGAAATTTCCTTTGTCATATCCGGGACTAAAATCTTGTAAGCGATAATCAAAATTATTTGCATCAATAAACATAGGGTCATCATCACTATTCCAGCCTAAATCCGCCCCTATTAAATTCCAATATAAATTGTAAAATGAATACTCTATTATGTTATTGCGATAGAAAACCACATTTTGAGAATTATCATAATATTCTATATCGGAGCCATTATCATATAAAATTGAATTTGTAATTATTGTATTGGAATTAATTCCAAATATTAATGAATAACAATTTGGATCACATAAGTTATTGGTGATTGTGTTATTCATTATCTCAACATGACTAAATATGTTTGAAATAATAGCATCGGATAATACACTGATTTGATTTTGATATATATGGTTGTCTGCAATAATATTATTAATTAATAGAGTATATTCATTATATCTATCACCATTTGGTGATCCACTATTTTCCAGGTATATAATTGGCGATCCATAATTTTCTTTTATAGTAAGATTAGATAAAATAGGATTGTTTTGTACAACTCTAATTGCAGCACCTTGTCCTCTTCCTTTTCTAAGTGTAAATCCATCAATCACAATTCCCCTTGTATAATGAAGAGAATCTTGATTAACTCCTTCTATCCAAATGCAAAAATAATTATCTTGTCCATCTATTATGGACTCATTGTATTTCCAATTTGTTCTGTCTTCTAACGAAGTTTCTTTACCATTAAATCCTCCATAAATATGTATTAAATTTTGATGGCTTTGGTAATACATATTTGTAGTAGTATCAAATGTTTCTCCGTGCCATAAAACAATAGGAGAATAAGTTCCGTAACTAACAAAAATAGTATCTCCGGGATTTGGATGTACCGGACCTTGTGTATCCCATTTTTGAGAAGGATTAACCGTTGGGTCTTGCAATAAATCCGGAAAATCTGCAGCTGCATTCCCCCAAGAAGTCCCGTCTTTCGTACCTTTCCCTCCTTGAGAAACATACCAAATAGTAGCGTAACTATTTGTAAAACAGATAACAAGAAGTAAGGTGATAAATTTTTTCATAGTTATTAATATTAAATCGATTTGTAATTCATCTAAAGGTCTTAATTTGACACGACAAATATATAAAATAATTTTTATATAGTAAATATTTTTTGAAAACAATTTATAAACCTACTCTCAAGGGTCAAATACAAAAAATCATGTAGTTTCGATTTTTTGAAAATAATTGAATATCTACAATTTCTTAGAAAAAATATCGGCTA
>JBJECF010000051.1:0-21184 GCA_051870785.1 Candidatus Aphodosoma sp. | reverse complement strand
AAGGAACTTCGGACAGTTATTTTATGCCTTTTCGGGTTTTACCGGACAGCAATAGAAATAAATAAAAAATATTACCAATACCACCTTTTAACGCTTCAAATTTTCGCCTTTCAAAAAATTAACTAAATTGAAAATCAATACAAAGAAAATAATAGTAAAATTTATAAAAAAAAAGCAGAACTCGACAAAGAAAAGAGGCTATACATCACACGATGTATAGCCCCAAATAGGATTATTGTAAATTATTAATTATGAAGAAAAATGACAAATTTACTTCACTACAAGTCGTCCGATATAAACATCACCGGCACCTGAAGTAATGCGTATATAGTAAACGCCGCTTACAGTAAGGCCGTTAACCTCTACAGGATATGTAGCCGGAGTGAATATATTTACAACTTGACCGACGGCGTTGATTACTTCTACGCGCATACCGTTTTGCTCTTCAGCTGTCCACTCGCGGTTAACGAATGTGCTTTGTCCGCCATAAACAGGGTTTGGAGCTACAACGATAGGGAGTGCGTATGCGTTATCGACATCAGTAGTTACATTCAAAGTAAGGTTTACTATAGAATCGCAACCGAGAGATGAATAGAAACGATGTTGATAATTACCGGCAACAGTAAGTGTATTGCCACCGAACTCATAAGATTCGCCATCTGCGATTGTAACGGTTATATTCTCAATAATAGTTGGAATAAATTGAAGATGTACTGTAATAATAGTATCACAACCATCCAATTTAGAGAATGTACGAGAAACAATGGTGTCTTGTGTGATATGATCTATATTGAAACCACGGTCATAATAACCATCACCTTCACATACATAATCAAAATACTCACCCACATTCGGTTCTGTAAATGAAAGTGTTAGATGAACAGTAGAATCGCATCCAAGAGAGTTAATCAAGACTTTCACATAATCACCTGCTTCGGAAATTTCCTCATTATATAAGAAATAAGTTTGACCTTGACAAATAGATATATTAAGGTAAGTATCGGCAGGAATTACTTGAAGATTAACAATATCGACAGAATCACAACCATTAACGTTTGTGAGTGTACGCTCATATCTACCGGAAGTAGTAAGAAGCGTATCATTCCACATCAATCCGTATTGTTCACAAACGACGTAAGAAGTTTCGTAATATTTTGGAATGACATTCAAATTAAGAATAACAATAGAATCACAACCGCAAGAACCAATCAAAGTATCTGTATATGTTCCTGATTGAGACAATACATTATTACCAAAGATATAGCTATCACCTTCACAAATAACTTCATCTAAAGTTGTCTGTAAATCAACAACGGTAAGATGTAATACTACTGAGCTATCGCAACCGAATACGGAAGAAGTTTTTTGAACGTATCTACCCTGAATATAGATATCTGCAAACAAACCTTTATTATAAATTTCATTGTTACAGATAGTGTCATAAATTTCAGTAACATATTGTTTTGGAACAAATACATTAGCGGTATATAGAGTATCAGCGTTGTTATCAACACCATAAGCTATTCGATGCATAATATTAACTGCACCATCAGACAATTGAGTAGCAGGAACATCAAAGCCATTCTCTGTATAATCATTGTTAGCACAAAGAGTAACATCGTAAGTTTCTCCTTGAACGAAAGTAGAGACATTTAAGTTATCTATTGCCACAAATTGATTACCTGAACCATGTGTACCTATTCTTGTCCTGAATTTAACTCTTATAATTTGATTTTCATAAGTAGACAAACTATAAGAAACATTATTCCAAACACCATTAATATCTTCTGCTGTAATAACTGCAATAGGGAGAGATTCTATATCATTGCAAACGACAGAGACTACCAAAGAATCTTTATACTCATTAAATACATTGTTATAGCAATCGAAGCTCAACACTTGTCCTGCTTGTACCAAGAATTCAGGAGAATACAATATGTGAGTAGAATTGACATCTGCGATAGAATTCATCATAACCAAAGCTCGATGGTTAGCCACATTCTTAACTTTCCATTGCAATTCATCATCACTCATTACATAAGCACTTCCATTGACTTTAAATGCTTCCAATGTCCAACAAGAAGGACGTTCGAAATCGCTGTAACTATCAAAGTCATTACGATAACCATTCAACACTTCACAAACTGTTGTAAATGAAACAGATTCGGCATTACCATCAACATTACTGCATACAGGGGAGATAGAAACGGTGTATGTTTCAAACAAACCGAGACCTGAGACTGTAAACATACAAACATTATCAGTTAGAATGGTATCAATAACAACCTCATTTTCTGCATTTGTTATTATTGCATGGTGAGTATCGGTATAAGCAGTCCAACTGATATCGGCAGAATTAGATTTAATATTATTTACTCTAATATTTGAAGGACGGATACAATCAGATGGTTTGAAAGAGATATTATCGAAATACAAGTAACCGCCATTAGAATTAACAGCATCAAATTCCAATTTAATATCATAAATAGCATCTTCAGTAACAACCAATTTTCCGACAACAGGTTCCATGAAGTCTCTAACTATTTGATTAGAGAGAACAGACCATGTATTATCACCACGTTTACGGACACTCATCACTACATTACCACTTCCAAAAGTTTGTGTAGCATAGAATGATAACTCGTAAGTACCGGTAGCAAAATCAAATGGGCGACTGATAGAAGCAGCATTAGAATAAGGCAATGACATCACTTTGCTACCATTATTGGTTGCAGAAGTAATCATAGTGCCACCATTTAATTGATTATAAGCCCAACAATCAAATTCATTTTTAAAATATGCGCCATTATTTACCGTCTCAAAATCCTCGAAATAAGGGGTAGCTTCTGTAACTTCGAATGGAGAACACATCGTTTTGAAAGTATAAGTTAAAGGCACAGAAACACCATCTGCGCAATAACCGAATACTTCTATAGTATAAGTTGAATTATTGTTCAAATCGGACACTTCTACCAATTGAGAGTTTGTAATATTATCAGAGATATTTATATCATTTTTAGAAACTACATCTCCATAACTATTACGTAGAGTAACACAGATAGAGTCTGCAATATTTTGAGTATCGAAATTAACGTTGAATTTAGCGAAGCTTTCTGTAATTTCAACCTCTTCTATTAAATCTACATTTTTATCACAATCTATTAATTTCAATGTAATATCATTTACTGCAAGTGGATAAGTATTTGAATTTCCGGAAGCATCATTATACCACATGAAAACGAGATTCATAGTAACTCCCTTTTCAATAGTAAATTGTGTTGAATTATATTTCCATTCGGTAATATTATTCAATTTAGTATTTCCATCGAGAGCGATGAAGTTATCTGGGAGAGTTGAAGCAGTAATGCCGTCAATAAGAGTATTATGAGAGATAGCGACATCGACAGGAGCAAAGAATGCTCTACCATAGTCACAACAATCCTCACCTGTGCTCAACCATTGATAATTCAAAGAATAAATACCAGGAGCTAAGTAAACCGGAGCAAAGAAATAAGACACATTTGTTCCTGTACCAAGATATGTATATTTACCTGCATTACTTAAGAATAGACAAGCATCTCCATATTCGCCAGGCACCATACCTGTAACATCTTCTGCTACAGCACCGTCGCCTATCATGAACTTATTTCCACTATCTTCGGTCATTGTAAAATAAGAGTTCAATGCAGAAGATTCAAAATCAATAACAAAAGGAGCGCGAAGTGCGGATGGAGAAGTAGTGAATGTGATAGTAGACCAAGCTGAAGTATCGTTACCACAAACGGAATTAATACTCAATTCATAATTTGTATTAGGAGTAAGACCGTTGATAGTAAGTTCTGAAGTGGCGGAAGTCATTGTAGTCAATGTCTCATTCTCTCCGGTTTTCAACAAGTATTGATATCCTGTTGCAGAAGAAGGCATATTAAATGCAACAACTACAAAAGTATCTGCCAATTGGTTGATATTGGTAATACGAGGTTGATAGCAAGAACCGAGATTATAAACCACGATGCTATCGATGATGAAATCAGAGCCATCATAAGATTTAATTGCGATACGATTACCTGGTATAGAATATTCAGATAAATCTATATCATATCTTACCTGAGTAGAAAGTATTGAAGCATCGTATGCAAGGAAGAAGTTATTTATATTACTGCTATTTACGGTACCTACAGAAATATCTCCATAACCGTGTACGAATAAAGAAACGCTATAGTTTGTAGGGTTATTATTAAATTTAGGCAAAGCAATAATATTTTCGCCCTTCATTTCCAATCCATTGACATTCTTGCTTACAAGCGATGGATAAGTTACTCCGTTCTCGGTAGTAGTCATTATTCTTGTAAAGCACTCAGGGAATGGATAATCAGCGTTAGAGATAGTATTAAGATTATCAGACCACGGAGCATCGTTAGTAATAGTTATGGCATTACATTCGGTAGCTACTGTAATAGGACCACTCCACTCGCCTCTTGTTCCGCGACAAACGTTGCGAACATAGAAATCGTATATTGTACCATTAACAAGATTATCGACAGTAATTGTTCTTGCTGAATAAGCGGTTACATTTGCAGGATTTTGTGCTATTGTCTCACCTAAGCCACAATAAGCAACCTCTATAGAATCAGCATAGAATAAAGTATTAAATGATACTGAAGTTTCTGACACACCAGATAATCTCAATTCAGGGTTGTAAGAGCATTTAGCAGATTTTGTAACATTGATATTATCAATAGTTACGTAGAATCCGTCAAATTCATTACCTCCATATCTGAATGCAATTTGGAAACCGGTATAATCGAAGTTTATAGAGAGTAATTTAGTAAAGTCAACGTTCACACGACTTATTTTATTTGTAATAGGGCACAAATAAACAGGCATGAAGAAATCGTAATTAGAAGGATCAACAACACCTACTATGAGATTTTCATTGAAAGAGTCGATACCTTCATTTTTATAATCGAATGTCATATTCAATTCTGTTACTTCTGCCTCAAATTCAGGAAGAACAACATAGATAGGATATTCTGAAGAAGAAGTCAATGACAAAGCTCCACTTTGATAATCAGTACTAACATAAGGATATAAGTCATCTAATTGTCCGTCTTCGTTACCAGGTCTGCCATTATATACATAATAGCACTCTGTAAGAATATCTTCTTTTTCGGTGATATTATTGAAATCGACCTCATAAGGAAGAGGTTCTACACATTTTGTTTTAATCATGAACGGACCCGCCCAAGAAGAGTGGTCTTGACTGCAAACAGAACGTACATACAAATAATAGATAGAAGATAAATCCAAATTATTAAGAGTCACATCACTTTGAGTGGTAACAATCGGAGTTCTATAATCAGGATTAAACATTCCTTTTTCATAAACATATTCCCATTTATTACCGGTGCCATTGATATGTACATTTGCGACATTATCATTTACAGAACATACTACAGATTGAGGCATTACACAATCTTCAACCTCATATACTTTACAACCGTAAACGTATAAGTTACAATAAGCATGTTTTTCGGCTACGATACGTAATTTAATTGTACCTGGTACGACTTGAGGGATATTGACAATTGTAGTTCCCAAAACGTTACGACTCAAGATATTGTCAGAAGCAATTTGGTAAGAAGCACCACCATCTAAAGAATATTCAAGACGTACAGGGATAGAATCAAAAGAAGTTTGGATGAAACCGGTCATTTCTACATTGACACCGTTTGAATAGCGTAATTTAAATTCCGGCAATTCAAGGTAAGCTGTATCACTTGCATTACCTTGATAAGGATAAGCATAGAAATATCCCTCATTATTGAACAACCATTCACGAGAAGGGTTTACATTATTATATACAGCATTCCAACAATCAGGAGCAATATTATTAAAGCTGATTTCGTAAGGGAGACTTACAGGAACGCAAGGGGCTTTAATAGGGTCGGAATAAATAATTTCACTACTATCGTTAGAAGCACAAACAGATTTAACTCCAAAGCTATAGTATCTCAAAGAAGGTAAATTATGGAAAACAATTGAATTCGAAGTAACTACAGTATCATAAACCCAGCTCATTTCATTATCTACGATTTGATTTACAGATACAAGCCAAGAATTTTCACTGCCATAGAGAGGCCATTCCACCTTAACATCGGAGCCATTATAAGCTGTAGCGTTTACTACAGAAGGTTTAGGGCATGTAGGGATATATGCTATTTCCAAATTGTCGAAATAGTATACATTGTCGCTATAAGAACTGATTGTCAAGTGTTTTGCATCTGCAAAATCTTCAAAATCAGCATCCTTCAAATCAGTAAGATAAACGATAAATCTTACCCATTGATTATTCTTTTCTATGAGGAAATCTGTTACATTTTCAAATGTAGAAATATCGTATTTATCTACCATAACTCCGAATGAAACAGAAGATGGTTCAGATTGTTCGGCATAAACCCAACCACTAATCATACAATCGCCGAGATTAGTTATATTTAATTCAGGAGAGATGGCTGTAACTGATTTTAATTTCAAAGAAGCACTACCATATCTTGCTTGATATGTAGAATACTCCAAAATACTTGACTCATTATCTATAGAGCTCCAACATCTTACATCTTCGTTACTTTCGAACAATTCAACATAAGGCAATGTTTTTGTATAACATTCCGTACTGAAAACAATCGGTTTTGACCAATCACTTCTTGAGTTACTGCAGATAGAGCGAGCTATGCAATAATAATCGGTATTAGGAGCAAGATTATTAATTGTAAATATAGGGTTATTAACGAATTCTGTTACAACAGATTCCGGGTTTTCGTCGTTCAAAGCAGGTTTTGATGAACAAATTCTTACTTCCCATTGACTACCAGAGCCTTGTAGAGAGAATGTTGCGCTATTATAAGTGCTGGCTGTAACAACGATATCAACCGGAGTAGAGCAATTTGATTCTTTTATTGTAAATTCATCAAACACCATATAACGCATCAAATAACTTGCCGTAAATTCAAAACCCACATAGTAATCATCTTCATCCGCAACGGTAAACGTAATAAAATATTTATTCCATTCATGATTTACTTCATATACGGCAGACAATTTTGTATTTTCTTCCGTATCATCAGCACTTACTTTTCTCATATAGAAATTAAGTTTAGATGGATCAACCAATTCTCTATCATGACGAGAATAAACAGATACTTCATAAGTTCTACCAGGGTAAAGGTGAACAGGATATGCGAGATAACCCGGGCTAATGCTACTGATACCAAGTTGCTTTGTTCCAAAGAATGGATTACAAACCGTACCACTTTGAGAGAAATATGTACCTAAACCGCCTTTAACATAAGGCACTGCTTTTACACCATATTGATAGCAAGGATTTTGGGCGTTCAATGATGCTATGCTATAAGTTTCAAAACCATCAATCAATGCTAATGAATCTCTAATTTCTACAGGTTCACAAGAAGTAATGAATGATTTACCCCAAGTAGACCAAAGAGATACTACATCATTAGCATCATCACACACATTTCTAATGTATAATACATAAGAAGACTGAGGTTGTAATCCCGTTACGGTAGCAACAGTATTATTAGCATCAAAAGTATATCTACCAAAAACCGACGCGTTTAGAACGGAATCTGTTATTTCAGTACCATTTTGTACAACAGCAATATCAACTACCAATGTAGAACCATTAGGATTAATAGTAACATCAACCTTATTATGCGTTGGTGAAACATTATTAATCACATCCACTTCAACCTTACTGCAAATAGGTTTTTCTTCAATAGTAACATCATCGATTACTATAGCAGAACCACCCTCTTGAAGAGCAGAGAAAATGATATAATACTCACCTGTAGTATTGACATTAAAAGTATACGCATAATTATGGAATCCTGTAGAAGTCTCTACCGGTGACAATTTAAATTCTCTATGTATATTACATAATTTGATAGCATTGGCGGTATCAGATGGATTTGAGCTTAACCAAACGGAAAGACCTTCATTATTTTTTATTTTATCAATGGTATTTCGCAACATGTTAAATGACACTTGATATGTCAGCCCCGCAGTCAAATTCAATTTAGGAGAATTTAACATAGCAATAGTAACGCTATCAGCAATCGGGAATTGTGCGGCACCGGAACCATGTGCGGAAGAAGACGTCCTACTCCATACAATTTTTGGAGAAGCACTATTCTGTAATGTGGTAGCTTCCCAACAAAGCGGAGGGAAATTACTTCCGTCAAATGATTGGGAAACAGGCAAATTCTGAGCTGAACAAGGAGTAACCAAAGAGAAAGAATATGTACTTTCTATTGAAGTATCATTAACTCCACAAACTCCACGAACGAAACAATTAAAATTATAAGTAGTACTCAAATTTACATATTGAGAATAATCAAATGTAAATGAAGAATCAGAAACTACGTTATTTGTACCTTCATAAACTACAGTAGAAGTAGAAGCATCAGTAATAGTAAAATCTACTGCCCATTCAGATTCTGTAGTTGCAGTTCTCCAATTAAGGGTAAAACGACTATTATATTCATCTACAAAATGTGAGAAATCTGAAATTTTCGCTCTGCAAGGCACCTTCCTACTAACAGAAATATCATCAATATACATATTACCTGAAGAGAAAAATTTAGACTCAAACATTACATATACTGTACCGGACAGAGGTATATCGAAATAATATTCATACATCTTACTACCTTCATTCTCAATCGGATAAGCGGAAATATTTGCGCTAAGAGAATCAAGTAAAACGGCGCCTTCCAAAGTCGGTGCAGTATTAACATAGATAGATAAGCAGTTGTTTGCATTAATATACGTATCACGTCTCATAGAGAATAAGACTTCATAAGTATCGGTAGCAGGCACATAAATCGCAGGAGAAACAAGCAAATTAATATGTTCATCTGAAGAAGTGCTGGCAGTAAACATAGAATTACCTTGTTTCGTATCAAAAATATATGTATTAATTCTCCATGGAGTAAAATTACCGGATGAAGCACTACCCATTTTCAATATTTTTCTCTGCCAACAATTAGGGAAGCTATTAATACTATAACCATTAAAATTATCGGCAAAAGGCAAACTTTCTGCAGCACAAGAAGTAGTAAACTGTAATGTTTTACTCCAAACGGATGTATCATTTCCACAGATAGAACGTACTCTGACAAAATATTCTGTCAAATAGTTCAATCCGGAAACTACACCTGTTGTTGAATTAAAAGAAGCCAATGTTGATGACACAAAATTACTGTTATCAGCAACTTCAACTTGATATTCACTACACTTTAAATTTCCATTCCATGACAAATAAACAGAAGCAGAGTCGACTTTATCAACATCAAAATCACTCGGTTCTACACAATTCGGCATTGGAGAAATCACCAAGTTATCAAAATAATAATCATTCGTTGAAGGACATTTTTCTATTATAAAACAAACATGAAGATTTCTCGTGTCATTATATTGTGTATTAGAAGTGTTTATAGTAATCTTTTCCCAAGTATTAGAAACCGAGGCTCTGAATTTAGCCACTTCATCAAATGTAGAAAAATCGTTAGGGTCTGTCATCAAACCAACTCTTATAGAAGTATAATAATATGCATTATACATGAATTCTATTTGTATATCATTTGCCGGATGATCTATAGCTCGAGTGGCAAAATACGTACTACGATAATTTGAACTATATAAACTAAAGCAAGCTCCGGAAGTACCATAATATTTATAAGGAGAAACAGATGTGTTTGGAGATACGGAGTTAACTATCCAACATTCCGGAATTTCTCTATATGCATAAGAGTCAAAATTTTCGGAATAAGGGAGAGCAATAGGATCGCACATAGTTTTAAAGGAATATACTTCTGATGGGTTTGATAATCCTCTTGAACTTGAAAAACAATCTCCTTGAACTGTAACATTATAATTTGTATTTGATTCAAGATTATTCAAATTAAATGATTTAAAGCCATATTGAATTTGAATAGGAGTATTATAATAGATGTAGTTATCGTTTTCATCCCACACGGAGAGTATATAAGAAGTAGGTTTCACACCCTCATCATCATCTTTCCAAGTTAAAAAAGCTGAATTATTAGTAATAGCCGTAGCATTTATTCCATGAGGAGTAGCGCATATCGGTTCGGAATATACACGAAAATTATCAAAATATATATCTCCAAGATAAGATGGTCCGTTATTTTCGTTACTAACTGCTACAACCACCAACCTTACATTCTGACCGATGTAATTTGCAAGAGAATAACACCTCTTTTCCCAACCGAATAAATTAATAATTGTACTATCAAGAAGATTTTCTTCATAAGTTGCACCATCATCTAATGTAAGATAGACTTTAACTCTTCCGCCAATAGTATTATAAATATGGAAAGAAACCATAGTATAACGATCGACGACATTAAAAGAGGGAGAAATTAAAATACCGTCATTACCTTTCGGATTCAATCCGGAATCGAATACCAAACACTTTGTGCCGTTATACGCAGCAACTGTATTATTTCCGGTAAATAATTTCCAATTTAAGTATGAATTGGAAACACCACCTACCTTCCATTCGTTAGGTAAGTAATAACTACATTCGTCGAAATCTTCTTCAAAATATACACTCGACTGCGCCGTAATCGTACTTATCGAGCATATTATGAGAAAATACAACAATAAAAATAGATGTTTTTTCATAAAGTGATAAATTATATTAATTAATAATAGTATTTAAACTAACTCAAATTCGTAATACAGTATAAATAAATGTAATACTATGGACTGGATATATTAATAATAATTTCCACTCCCCAATTTTGCCACAAAGGTAGTTATTTACAAAAATACTACAAAAAAAAATTTCTCGAATTATAAATATATATTACAAAGTAAGAAAACAACTGACTTAAATAAGATATCCAACCTCTGAATGTATAATTACATAAAACAGATAGAATAAAAAAAGGGGCTGAGCACAAATGGCCAGCCCCTTATAAGAAAATATTTTAAAATAATTATTTTACAATAAGACGACCGATATAAACATCACCTGTACCGGAAGTAATGCGGATGTAGTAAATACCACTGACATTCAAACCTCCAACTTCTATAGGATATGTAGTTGGAGCAAAAGAAATAATCAATTGACCCACTGCATTCAACACTTCCACTTGCATACCGGTTTGCTCTTCGGCAGTCCACTCACGAGTAACGTAAGTAGTTTGTCCGCCAAGTACAGGGTTTGGAGCAACTACAACAGGTAAAGCATAAGTATTATCAGTTGCAGTAGATAAGGTCAAAGTAAGTATATTTACAGAGTCGCAACCGTACTCATCGTAAGTTCTGTAAACATATTCTCCCGGTTTATTGTAAGTATTGTTACCGAATTCGTACACTTCATCTTCTTTAATTGTGATGGAGAAGAAAACGGTATCGGTAGGTATCCATTGTAAAGAGACCTCTACTATTGAGTCGCAGCCATCATATTTAATAACACTACGTCTTAAAGTAGTATCAGATACAATATTCTCCACATTAAATCCGAAGTCTACATAAGAGCCGTTTGCCGACTCACAAATCACATCATCTACGTGATATACAGGTGTTTCTATATAGCCGAGAATAAGAGTAACTATAGAGTCACAACCAATGCTATTTTGAAGTGTATCGTAATAAACTCCCTGTGTTAAAATCCAATTATCACCAAAGTAGAAGCCTATTGAATTACATACCTCAGCATAGATAGTGTCTCGTGTAGCAATAGCTTCAAGGTTGAGAACCAAAACGGAGTCGCAACCATTTACATTACGCATAGTGTACTCATATCTACCAGGGGTGCTGTAAGTTTTGCCTTTCCAGTAATAAGTACCACCCTCGCAGAAGTAAGCAGTAGACTCATATTCTCTTTCTATTACATTTACGGTGAGAGTTTGTGCAACTGCACATCCATGAGCATTTACAATAGTATCATAATATACACCCGACTCGGTAATCTCTTGACTTCCGAAATGATATACATCGCCTTCACAAATAGTTACGGATTTAGACTCCGTACTATCTAACACTGTGAGGTAAAGGAGTGTTACACTATCACAACCATAAATAGAGATATCATGATTTTCGAGTCTGCTCGTTGTAGTAACATTAGCAAAGCCATGTGCATTATAAACGTCACCAGCACAAATAGTATCGAAGAACACTACTCTTTCGTTTTTAGGAACGTAGATATTTACTTTAAATAAAGTATCGTTATCACCCACTGTATCTAATTGCATATGAGCAAATGAAACGGTGTCGCCTACCACCAAAGAAGAGCTTGGAATGGTGAAATGCTCGTCAGCATAGCCTAATCCAGGGCATACGAAAGTATCTATTTCGGAAATAAACGCAGTTGTAGAAACGTCAAAAGAATACTCTTGCCATACCGAAGTCTGTCCGTTTACAAACGAACGCACATAGAAGTAATGACGTACGAAATCGAGATTGCTAAGGTTGAACACTGCAATATCGGTCAATATCGGTGTATACTCATTCGGATTAATACGTTTTGTATCGTATACATATTGCCATTGAGTATGAGTAGATACAGTATCAACTATATTTACACTAACAGTGCCGTTATTATCCACATTGTTAAATGTGCAATTCATTGGAGGGGTACAAGTATCGAGCTCCTCAATAGTTATACCATAAACATAATAAGAGGTAGCATCACCGCCGGCAACAACATATTCAAACTGAACAACACCCGGTTGTAGATTGTTAATCACTACTTCTTTTGAACCACCATAAGATGGGCTCAAAGCAGATTCTGCAAGATATTGATAAGTTTCTCCACCATCTAAAGTATATCTCAATCTGCCAAAGGCATTATCTCCTCGGCAATAGCCAGTAGTAAACAAGCGCACACCGTTGTATGTATTTAAGCGGAACTCAGGAGTAATAAGGAATGCACTATCTGTTGAATTCAGATAGTAATTACGTAAACCGTAATATTTACCATAATCGTACCAATCGTCATCAAAATTTGAGTGAGATGACCAGCATTGCTTGTCAGCGCTATTAGCAAAATTAGCGGTATATGGCAAGGACTTCACTGCACAAGGGGTAGTAACAACATCAGTAAATACTTCAAAAGAAGTATCATTAGCACTGCAAATAGAAGCGACTGCAAAGAAGTAAGAAGTTTGAGGCTCGAGAGCTTCAATAACTACATTAGTAGCATTAACAACAGTGTCATCTATTACCTCATAATTTTGATAATTACCTCGACAAACTGATATTTTCCATGCATTAGCACTATTATCATTAATATCGACGGCAATAGAATAAGCATCAAGCACATTAGCTGTTACAGATCGAGGTTTAATACAAGTAGCTATCGGAGCAACAGTAATATTATCGAAATAATATGTAGTACTATTAGAACAAACAATAGCGATATTCTTGGCAAAGAGCACATCAGCATAATTTTCTGTTGAAAGGATGTCAAAAGCAACGCTGAATTCCGTCCATCTGTTTTGATTTGTAATTTGAACGGTAGAAACCTCCTCAAAAGTTGTAATATCATAAGGATTATTCATTACGCCGATAGCAAAAGTAGCAGAATCTACACCTTCTACATAAACCCAACCGGATAAAGTCATCACATCCAAAGAAGTTACATCCATAGACGGCATGATAACTATATTATCACGAACTTTGATAGAGTTAGTTCCGAAAAAAGACTTGCTATTGTCAACGTTAAAGATGCTATTATCAGCATGAGTATCACGCCAGCAACCGTTCTCTTCTCCTTCCTCAAATGAAGTCTCATAAGGCACTTGCATATCATCGCAAAAAGTAGTAAACTCTTGTAATTGTGTCCAATAACTTCTTGAATCGGAACAGAGTGAGCGAGCTAAACAATAATACGTACTATTTGCTTGTAAACCGGAAATAGTAAATGTATTATTAGTAACCGTATCGGCAACAACATATTCAAAATCTTCAATACCTATATAAGGTTTATCTTTACAAAGTCTCACTTCCCATTGAGAGGAATTACCGATAATTCCCAAATCAACACTATGTGCCGAAACATTTTTAATCTCTAACTTATCCGGAGTTTCACAAGTTAAAACGCGCAAAGAATAATTATCGATATAGCAGTAATGATTACTCTGTAAATTATCCATAATGACACCTACTGAATAATCGCCGTCGGAAGGCACTGAGAATACGGCAGTGCGTCTAATCCAATAGTCACCTTCAAAAGTATTATATCTATCTAAATAAATAGTATCGTTAGTAGCCAAGTTAACGTAATAGAGAATAGAAGTAACTTTATCTGCACCATTAAGATTACTTTCCATCATCACGGAGAATTCGTAATTTACTCCGGCTTTTAAAGTTACTTCTCGAGCAGCATCACATATTACGGAAGGCATTATAGAAATACCGTTTGTATAATGTGATTCTGGAATCCACATAGTATCTCCGTCATTCACTATCATTTCCGTTGAATAATAAGTTACTATACCACTCAATGTTACCCAACCGGATGCATTAATATTCAAACAAGAATATTTAAGGTCATAATTTATATGTTCGAAATCCTCTATATAGGAATTAGCACTATCTACTACAAACGGCATACATTTGGTATTGCAAGCAACAGGACCAACCCATTCGGAGATTTTATCTTCGGCAGTATCACATAATACTCTAACGAATACATTATACGATGTACCGGATGTTAGGTTGTTAGCGATTGCCGTATTGATAGTATCATTAACATCAGAAGTACCGGTTATAGCCAAAGAAAGATCATCGATAGTAGATACAGAATCAGGTAAAACAGCTATCTCGAGCATCTTGTTATTACCTTCAACATTAGCGGAAATAGAAGTATAATTTGCCGTCAAGCGAATATCATCCTGTTCTATCGGCATACAATCAGGCAATTTAATAACTTTAATCTCATCGAGATATATATGTTCTCCATTATCTCCAAAAGATTGGAATATCACATATCTCAAATCGGTAGTATCCGGAGAATATACAAAAGAGTACTCATAAACACCGTCTGAAGAGACTGCCGGTTCTACAGATCTCTTAATTGATATAAATCCAAGCTCTTCCGCATCGGTAACATCATTTGCATTTGGACCTACCCACAGATGAACTCCCTCGTTACTGGTAGCATAAGAACTTGACGATCTGTAAATACTGAATGATATTTGATAATTCTTCCCGGCTTCAAATTCAAAAACAGGTGTAGAAAGATAAGCGGTATAATATCCCCATTGCATTTTTAAGCATCCTGAACCTACATACTTTGATGCTGACCAAGAATCAGAGAAGTACGACCATGAGGCATTTCCACCCAATGACCAACATGTCGGTATTGAAGAAGAATTCTCAAAACCTTCGTAGAAAGGCATACTTGTGGCACCACATTTAGTAATAAATTCAAAATCAAAAGATTTTACATCAGATGTATCTCCGGCAGAACAAATTGCACGTACATCTATCGTCAATTTATAACGAGTAGAAGTACTCAACAAGCCGCTCACATCAGCACTCCAAACGGAGTCATTAACGACAATATTTTGTACTTGATAAGCGATAGTATCTTGTGCAAGGTCTTTTACAGCAGCAGATACAAGCCATTGTTGCTCAGCACCTTTCGTTTGCCAAGAAACCAAAATACTATCATTATCTTCATTATGATTCAATGCTACATTATATACTTTATTACGGCAAGTAACAACAGGAGCGACGGAAATATTGTCAATAAACATACTACCTCCCCAATTTCTATGGTCAGACTCTATCATTACATAAACGGTACCACTCATTGGGATGGTGAAGTAGTATTCATAATATTTCTCACCTTCGGTTTCTACAGGATAATTATTAGTATAATGGTGTACGGAATCGATAAAAGTAGCACCATCTAAAGAAGGCTTATCATTTACATAAATACGTACACAATCGCCCTCTTTAGAACCTTCTAAACGTTTGAACCAAAAATCAAGTTCATAGCTGTTTGAAGTAGGAATATAAACAGCCGGGAGTGTCAATAGATACCTATTTCCATTTGAAGACGAAGGAGATTTAACGCAATAACTATCTATTCCGTAATAATTTTCTATTTCCCATCCGGCATAATATGTCCATGGGGCAGTGGCAGTACGCGTTGTAGACCAACATTCCGGAAGTGAAGATAAATCGGTAAAGTTTTCAAACAACGGCAATTGAGCATATCCGCAAGTAGTAGTAGCAGAAACCGGCCAACTCCACACGGAAGTATCTCCTTGAGCACAAATGGCTCTTACTCTGAATCTGTAATTAGTATTAGGAGTAAGATTGTTTACAATTCCGGGATTTGAATTTACAATAGAAGATGAAACTATGTTATCATTGGTATTGACACACTCCACTTGATACTGAGAAGGAGTATCGCGGTCGTACCACGATAACGTTGCAGAAACGGAATCGATACTGTTCACAATGAGAGTATCGGGTCTTTTACATGAAGGCACATAAGAAACTAATACGCTATCCAAGTTTATATAATCATTACCACTACTATGCATTATACAAAGTCTTGTATTGTAGACGCTATATCGCGAAGTAGTAAGATACAGATGCTTGTTTTCCCATGTATTAGACTGATAAATAGTACCACTATAAAGAGCTTCAAAAGTACTTAAATCGTTGATATTAGTTATCAATCCTACGGAGTATTGCATATTGGCTTGAGAACCCCTTATCATGAAATCAGCTAAAATGCTATTATTAGAATTCTCAATCTTATCTGATGCAAACAATACGGTATTGCTATTGTTAGAAGTAAGGCGGATAGATTTACCCGACGCACCATAATATATAGTACTATCTAAAATATTTGATTCATCGTAAGAAACCACATCAACACAAATTTGATTCAAAGAGTCTAAATCATCAAAATTGTATTTTACAGGTAAATAAGCCCTGCCACACGCAGTTTTAAAATAATAATAGTTGCTTCTCTCCGACCAACCATTTGTAAAGCAATTACCAACAGCAGACACTCTATATGTGACACTCGACTCAAGATTGTTCATCGTAAAACTACCATAAGTTTCGCCTTGGGTAGACATTATATTAGTTATATTATAACCAGTACTAACGTCCTCAAAATCAAACTCAAAACTTGAAGGAATATTCAACCCTTCATCATCTAATGACCACATTAGTGTCAAAGACTCTGTGGTTGCTTCCAACAATTGAATATCTTTCACCTTTCGGCATGCTGGCACTTCATACATTTTGAAATCATCAATATCATGATAGCCACCATTATAATTTCCGGAATTATTACTCTCGGAAACGAAAACGACACAAACCGATTGACCTACATATTGATCAAGGCTGTAAGTCTTTTTTTGCCACCCCATTATTTGGGTTAAATTAGTATCGAGCGGATTGCTCAGATAAGTACGTCCGCTATCTGTAGATAGATAGACTTTAAGAGGACCTCCATACTCGTTTCTCACATAGAAAGAGACTACTGAATTGGAATAACTAATTAAAACTGAAGGGGAAGTAAGTACACTAGTAGTCCCCAAAGAGGTGGAATTAGAATTAAAGCGCATGCAATAATTCCCGCTATAAGCATTGTTATAACTATCTCCTTGGGCTACATTCCAGCGGTATGAATCATACGCTGCATTACCACCCGAGTTCGACCAACCGGTCGGCATAGTACCCGACTCGAAATCTTCGAAAAGGTACACTGCTGTTTGTGCATTTATCCTACAAACCGAAAATAGAGCTAAGAATAAAGCACAATAAAATAGATTGATTCTCTTCATAAATAATAATGTATTTTTAATTGATTAAATGTTTACGGCCGCAAAGGTACAAAAAAAATGCTCTATACAGGTAGACTCAAAAATAAATTAATGAAAAATTTCTTTAATTGCGATAATATATTAACTATCAATTATTTATACCAAAAATAGAACATGCACAATTTATTTAAAAGTGAGAAAATCAGGTACACCATTTGATAATAATTTAGCAATATCAAAAGAAATAAAAAGAGTGGATTTTCGGAATAAAATTATTTTTTAGCTTAAAACGAGAGAAGAAACATGCGAACAGATGGGGAAACAAAAAAAGAAGGAAATGCAAGAGTGCATCTCCTTCTTTTTATCGTAAAAATACAATTTAATACATTAATTGTTTTTTGCTTTAGCCACAATAGCTTTGAAAGCTTCCGGGTGGTTCATAGCAAGGTCGGCAAGCACTTTACGATTCATAGCGATACCTGCTTTATGAAGGGCACCCATCAATTGAGAGTAAGACATACCCTCGAGGCGAGCTGCGGCATTAATACGTTGAATCCACAATGCGCGGAAGTTACGTTTTTTGTTTTTACGGTCGCGATAAGCATATTGCAAACCTTTCTCCCATGTGTTTTTGGCAACGGTCCACACATTACGGCGAGCACCAAAATAGCCACGGGTTAACTTTAAAATTCTTTTACGTTTTGCTCTGGAAGCAACGTGATTTACTGATCTTGGCATAATTTAATTTGTTTTAGAATGGGAGCGTTTCTCATTAGAAATCTTTAAAAGCTCACATTCGGTTAATCACTAATAGAAAAAAAATTTAAACACTTGGATTTAAGAGTCTTTACTTATCTCATACCGAGAAGAGACTTAACACTTTTTTGGTCTACTGTAGCAACTGTACCGGTGTGGGTAAGGTTACGTTTTTGTTTAAGAGTCTTTTTAGTCAAGATATGACTTTTAAACGCGTGTTTACGTTTAATTTTTCCTGTTCCGGTAAGGGCAAACCTCTTTTTGGCACCGGAATTAGTCTTAATTTTTGGCATCTGATAAAATATTTAATTATTAAATAAGTATAATTACTTCTTGCTTGACTTCGGAGAGAGAATAATAATCATGCGTTTACCCTCTAAAACCGGGTTAGCATCCACCTTTGCAATGCTCTCCAAATCTTTGGCAAAGCGTGCGAGAAGCTCTTCGCCTTGCTCCTTGAATAATATTGAACGACCTTTAAAGAAAACGTAAGCTTTTACTTTACATCCATCTTTAATAAATCCTTCGGCATGCTTTAACTTAAAGTTGTAATCATGATCATCGGTTTGTGGCCCGAAACGAATCTCCTTTACAACCATCTTTACAGACTTAGCCTTTATCTCCTTTTCACGCTTCTTTAATTGATATAAAAATTTTTGATAATCAATTATTCGGCACACAGGTGGCTCTGCATTAGGTGAAATTTCTACCAAATCCAACTCCATCTCATCGGCAAGGCGCATTGCTTCATCGAATGAGCACACTTTCGTTTCTATATTCTCACCTACCAAACGAACCTCTTTTACTCCTCGTATTTCATGATTTATACGATGGCGGTTCTCATCTTTTTTTAACACTTGCTTAGCTATAAGGCTTTCCTCCTAAAAAATGGTTTATAATTAATTCTTTGCTCTTTTGAGCGTGCAAATTTACGACTTTTTCTTTACATTTCTACAGTTTTTTGAAAAATATTTTACCTCCTATCCTAAACACTTTAATAATCAAAAAGATAGATAGTAATAATTTTAAACAACCCACTCTCTGATTCTGTATTTAAGTTGCTATTAATATAATCATATCTACATTAAAAATAAAGGAAATATGAATTAATTTCAGCACAGAACAGACTGCAAAACAGCACCTTAACATTATTTAAATAAAAATTATGTCACAATGCTTTTTTATTTCAAAAAAAATAGAGTACCTTTGCAACCGAAATGATGGGACAAAATAAAATGATGGTGCATTCGTCTAGTGGTCTAGGACGCCGGCCTCTCACGCCGGTAACTCGGGTTCGAATCCCGGACGCACTACAGAGGGGAGGTAATTTCGGGAGAAATGGCTCCCTTTTGTTTTTATACACTAATTATTTCAGTCTACGAGACTATGGCTTTTAACTCTCTCTTTTTCTTGCCCTTTATTGACTTTTTCCCTTTAATGCCTTTTCTTTCGGTTCACTCTTCTATTCGTTTCCAGCTCTCTATACTATTTATTTTTAGTCCACTCTTCCAACACCATTAGTATATCATCCCATACTATTTGTTTCTCGTTTTCATTCAATATCTCATGGCGCATATTCGGATATAATTTCGAGGTTACATTAATATATCCTACCTTTTTCATCTTATTCACCGCCTTATTAAATTTATTTTCACTACCTATACATGGGTCGTCTGCTCCGGAAACGAACAATATAGGCATTAACTTGTTCGACATCTTCCAGTTTTTTTCGTCATAAGTATACTGCATCAACTCGAATAAATTTTCAAAACCGTTGGCAGTAAAAATGAAATTACATAATGTATCGGCATCGTATTTCTCCACCACTGCCCTATCAGAGCAAACCCAGGCATTTGGCGACTTTTCCGACTTAAATTTTCGATTAAACGATCCAAAAGAGAGTTTTTGTATCTTATCCGGTCGATAATGGTCGCCATATTTTTTTGCATAACGCGATGCCAATTTTTCTCCTACAGAAGCACCGACATTATAACTCGGGCTACCACAAACGATAAGCGCATCTATGGCATCATCATACTGTTTGGCAAATGAACGCACAACCATAGAACCCATACTATGTCCGAACAAAATAAACGGCACATCGGGATATTGTTTACGAAGCACATCACCCACCATATGCACATCTTCAATCATACCTTTGTAACCGGCTTTATAAAAATACCCAAGGTCGTGTGACGTCAACACCGAAGCACCATGGCCTCGATGGTCGTGAATTACACATACATAGCCATGATTATTAAGAAATTCAATAAAAGGATAATAACGCTCCTTATGGTCACACATTCCATGCACGAGTTGCACTACGGCTTTCACATTCACACCTTCAGGTGGAGTAGAAACCGACACTCTAATTGGTAAAGAATCGGAAGTTGAAGGGAGAAAAAAATCCTTTCTAATAGCAAAAATTACACTTGAAAAAGAGTTGACGGCTAGTATAACCGACAACAGAATAATCCGTTTTAACACAATTGTTTTCATAATCAATGAGGTTTTTTTATTGGTAATTAGTCGCTCCTTAATTTCTACCTTTGGACGCAACCAGGAGCATAGGCTGA
>JBJECF010000050.1:0-5540 GCA_051870785.1 Candidatus Aphodosoma sp. | reverse complement strand
ACACTGCCACAAAATGGCATTGTGAGCGGATTGCCGCAAAAGCAAGGGTGATTGCGTCGTTGCAGGGTAGCGAAACGGCGAGGAACACGGAGTGCACACCTGCCCTTGCTGTTCCGCGGTATGCCATAACTTTGCGGCGGAAAATTAATTTTTAGTGTATGAAAACCCGCAGGGTCAAAACGAGAGGCAAAAGAGCAACAAAAGGTGATGCCGACATAGGCAGAGCGTGGTGCACGTGCAACTTGAAGCCGTCAGAAACACCCATTGGCGCAAAACAAAAGCGGTTGAAATCCCTGCATCGCGGCACAGGAGGCAAAGCGGTGGTCGGCAGATGCCTTTAGGGCTGTGACCTTACCACACTCGCAGACGCAGACACCAACTTCACTGCAACGCAAAGCCGATGTGGAAGCCGCTTGCAGGACGGAGAGGTCGTTCCCAAGATAAAAATGGTGCGACACTTCGGCGAGGTAGCGGCAGTAAGAGAATGCTTGTGCGAGGAGTGTTCGGCAGCGTGGACTGCATCATCGGCACAATGGGGCAAGAAGAACGAGTGAGGACTGCCACAAAGGAGAGCGGCGAAGCGGTCAGCGAGGGAAACGTAGCCGAGAATATGACCGTTCCACGAAAAGCGATAGGCAAATCGCCTCGACTACAAAGCCACGCCCACGACAATGTGGGACTGCACGGCAACGGCCACACTTTCCGCTATTCCAATCTCAACAAACGGAAAGGTGTCGCCAAAGGCAGCTCTGAAATTTTCATATTTCATGACTAATCACTACTTTTGCAAAAGAAAAATCAGTCCCACAAGAAAAATTCGCACCTCCGCAATAAAAAATCACATATATGTGGTTCTATATGGGTGATTAATTTGGGCAATGCAGCTTATATATTTGTGTATCAATTGATAACAATGTTACAACCAACATAAATTGGTCTGTAGCAATGGAGGGTGATACCGCTTCTGCATATATATTGAATGTGTATGATAATGATAGTAATTTTGTTTATCAAAATCAAACAATAACACGCTACACAAGCGTCAGTAACTTCGTTTAATTATACAATAAGCGGTTTGCAAGCCAATACCGATTATAATGTTACTTTACAAGGCGATTGTAGTGCCAATTCTCGTGGTACGTCCGATATTTCAGATCAATTTGAATTTACAACTTTATGTAGTGCTACTGCTTTGCCATTTTTTGAAGATTTCGAGAATGGGGTAGTTGGTGAAACCCCTGAGTGTTGGTATGTAGTGCAAGATCCATCTACAATCACTTCTACTGCTGATAAAGGTTGTAGTATTTCAAAAAAATCCTTTAAATTACAATCTTCCGATTTTAAATCATCTATTGTAGCCACTATGCCTTTTGCTCATGCCGCAAACGATATGGAGGTGGATTTTATGATCAACGCATCTGCCGGTGCTACTCTTACTGTGGGTCTTATGAGCAACGTATGTGATACGTCTACTTTTGAGCAACTTTATACTACTGTTATTACCGATGGCGGTGTTTGGAAAAATTATCGCTTCAACACCGCTAATACCACTTATGGTACTACTACAAACTTGCACGTTGCTTTTGCAATAAATTCCGGTGCTACGAGAACGTGCTATCTCGATAAAGTAGATATTCATTCTATTCCTTCTTGCTTACGTTCTGAAAATTTGAAAGTTATTAATTACGACACAATTTCAGTAACATTGGATTGGGTAGATTATTCCGTTACTCCTTCCGGAAATTATGTCATTGAAGTGTATAATAAAGATGATGAAGTTTTTTCTTATGTCAATGCTACTACTCGACCTTTTACAGTAACAAATTTGGTTGAACATACTAATTATGAATTTAGAATACGTAACATGTGCTCATCTACCGACTCAAGTCAATGGAGTGTACTTGCTGCTGTTCATACTGCTTGTTTAGCTAATATGAATTTACCTTTCTTAGAGGATTTTAATTCATCAAGTAAGATTCCTCCTTGTTGGAAGGAGTTATTGCCGGGCTGGAAAATTAACATATATGATAATACAGAAGCTATTCATACAGGCTATTCTTTGAAATCTCCTAATTCACAAAATGGCCATTATCTTATCGCTTCAGAGCCTGTCTATATTCCTGTAGCTAATGCTTATGATGTTAGCTTCTATATGTATAGAATTGTAGATGCCTTTAGTAAATCTGAAAAAGAGAGAGCACTTATTTGGGTTAATAATATACCTTCATTAGAGGGTGCTATCTTGCTCGATTCAATTCATCCTCATGCCGAACTCTATCCTGAAGAAGAAATTACCAGCAATAGAATGATGCAATACTTCTACAAAATTCCTCTCCAAGGTAAGGTATATATATTGTTCGAAACTTATCATAATTGGAGAACTGATATGTATTTCGATGATGTTGCTGTTGATGTTCACGTTTGTAGAGGAATATTAAAGAATCTTGCTTTTAATGAAAATCTTTCCAGCAAAACTATCAAGGCCACATGGAATACAATAACGGAAGAGACTCAATGGCTTGTTGATTTCGTGCTTAAAGACGAAAATAACGACACGCTATGTTTTGTAAATGACTTCCTTGTTAATACAAAAGAGTTTACTTACGATTTCTCTTCTGTATACTCCGCAAATATGGATTATAACTACAGCGTTACAGTACGAGCTTTATGTACCGGTAACGATACTATAGAGTCGGGTATTAGTGGTAGTAGGTCATTTACTACTCCATGTCTTCCGGTGGCTTTGCCTATTAATAATGATTTTGAAGGTTCTGTATTCCCTTCTGATTGCTGGTCTATATCAACCGATCCAAATAGTGTAAATCCAGGTAATAAATGGCAAAAGAATACCAGTAGTTCTACTGCGTATATTCATTCAGGAACTGCTTCCGCAAAATTCCCGGATGCCAATGCAACAACAATCGGTTATCTTAACACCCCTCTTTTTCATGCTGAAGTAGGTAAAACGTATTTGGTGTCTTATTACCAATATAGATATTATGGTACTACTGATTCTCGTTTCCGTGAGGGTATCACTATTTGGTTGACTCAATCACCATCCGATACTATATATGCTACTAAGCTCGGTTTCGTGCCACGATTTAATATAAATGGTGAAATCTCTTCTTCCGGTATGTATAAATATTTTTACGAATTTACTGTTCCTCAAGATGGCGATTACTTCATCATGATTCAAGCTACTCAAGAGTACGGAGGTAGTAATTTTGTAGATGATGTATTGGTTATGGAAAAACCTGTATGTTATAATCTGCAGGATAATTCTGTAAGTATAACCTCATTATTAGATGGTGTGCAAATTACAATATCCGACAGTACCGCTACTAAAGTAGAATTTGTAGTCTGTGGTGCGGATGTAGTAAGCGATTCTATTAAGGAGTCGGATATCCATCACGTGTTCAATGTTACTTCTACTAATAATACTACTACAATATCCGGATTGCAGCCGGAAACTCGATACAACTTATTCTGGCGTAATATTTGTGATGTCTCTATTGGAAACTATTCTGATTGGTGCCTTACACCTATATCATTCTCTACTAAATATCAGGCATTTGAAGTTAATAATACAACCGAATTTTTCGATGGGTTCGAAACTTATTATCAAGATGCTACATTATCAAATAATAATTCTTGCTATATTATCGACAGTAATAAAGACTTCCAAATTGTAGGTGGAATAGGATCTAGTACTTCTCAAGTAGGAATACAATGTACTCCTTATGAAGGAGATAAACAATTGGCAATTGTTAGGATGTCTAATGGTAGTTTTAAACGTGCTTTACAATTGAAAGCCGGTAAAAACTATGAAGTGTCGGTTTATGCTCGTATGGATGACATTTATGAGGATAATGCTTCTATTAGTTTATTCTACCAACAAGAAGGTTCTACAACTAACAATGTATGGCTCCTTTCTACATACGTAAATTCTAATACTTGGAATTTATATTCTGCATACTTTTCTGTTCCTACTGACGGAATTTATTATGTTGGATTGGAAGAAATGCTTGATGGTTCTCCTTGTTATCTCGCTCTTGATAACTTCAGAGTAAGAGAGCTCCCTTGTGACTCTCCTACTCAAAACGAAATCATTGCCATTACCGATACTTCTTTCAGCGTACAAATTTCAAGCAATTACTTTAATTCTTGGGAAGTACGCGTATGCACTTCCGAACCTGATATCAATCTATCAGACCCTCAAGCTGTTATCGTTGATACCATTGCCTCACAATCGTTTACTATCGATAACTTACAAGCTAATACCGATTATTGGTATATAATCCGCTCTTTGTGTAACAATATTGCTTCTGATTGGTCTGCCCCTATACATTTTGTTACAAATTGTGTAGAACAATCATTGCCTTATATCAATTCTTTCGAAACAGATATGGGTGCTCGTTGCTGGCATAATGTTTCCGTTGCAGAAAATACGTCGATGACTCGCTCTACTTCGTATGCTAAATCGGGTAATTCTTCGTTGAAACTTATTGATGCTACTGCCGTTTCGCCTAAACTCGGCACTACTTCTTTGGCAAATTATATGATTACAGGTTGGGTTTATGCCGTACAAGATTCTGCTTCTACTATCAACATAGGTGTAACTACTAATCCTAACGATAATTCTTCTTTCGAAGTAATTTCTACAATCGATATTCACAATGGTAACGTATGGAGTGAGTTTGTTGCTTATTTCAATGTGCTTAATGATGCCAATTACGTAGATTTTGCTAACGCTCAATACATTACAATATCTACCGATGGCGATGATATATATTATTTCGATGATATATCGATAGAAGAGGTAGAAAATTGTGGCAGACCACAACAAGTTCTTACTACAGTTGTTGCAAATAGTGTAAATGTAGAAATCGTAGATAGCGTTGCTACCCACACTCAATGGCAGTATGTATATGGCATCGGTGACATCGACCCTAACTCTTTAACCCCTATGGTTACTAATAGCAAGACGTTTACTATTAGCGGCTTGCAATATCAATCTGACTATACATTGTATGTTCGCACTTATTGTAGCATTACTGAAGTATCTACCTGGTATATTCCTTATAATTTCTCTATCGGTTGTATTACTCAGGGTGCTGAATATTACGGATTTGCTTGTCCTAATCAAGATTATGTTGGTAATGGTTTCAACGTTCCGGCTTCACAACTCGTTATTGGTGACACCACTACAATAATTAATATTACAACCGGATTAAACGGCGATTGCGATACGTTGAATACTATCCATATCTACGTACCACAGCCTATTGCTCCTATAGTCATTTACGATACTATTTGTGAAGGACAAGAGTATTACGGTTACGGCTTTACTCTTAATGATATAGTAAGCGACACCGTGGTAACACGTACTGTCAAGACTACCGAAGGTTGCGACTCTATCGTAGAGCTGACTCTCGATTTCATCCCTACCGTTCGCGTAGCAATTACTGCAACTATTAATGAAGGAGAGACATACGAGTTCGGAGGTAACTCACTCAGCCAAGCAGGTGAATATGAATATA
>JBJECF010000049.1:0-21973 GCA_051870785.1 Candidatus Aphodosoma sp. | reverse complement strand
TTTTCAAAGGAGAACCCCCTTACTCGAGGTTCTCCTTTTTTATTGTCCTTTTCCTCCCAACTTATAATCATAGTTTTTTATTACGCTTTCTCAAATCCTTTTTGTTTTATCCTCAAAATTTTTTTTATTTCCTCCTTCCTCATAATCCTGTTTTATAACCAATATTTTCATCTTTTTTTTATTTCCTTTTCTTATTACTATTTGATAAATTTTTGCCAATTCCTTCGTTGAATTTTTTCCAGACATGTAATATATTCATTATCTTTTCAGTGTTTTTTTATTGTATCTATCTGAAATTATTTATATGTAATCATTCAATCATTTCTTTATTATTTGTCGTTACTCATTTCCTTTCCGAGATTATTTTAGTCATTTTCTAGAGTTTTTACTCATTATTCTGTTAGTTTTTTTATAATATACAATGAATTGATGAATTAAATTAATCTCTAAAATGCAGATATTTAGGTGTATACAATTATTTTTAAAAATTTTCTGTAAATCATTTTGCTATATAAGAAATTATGCGTACCTTTGCATCGCTTTTGAGGGAGATATCTTACATTAAATGGTAAGATTTGTTTGAGAGTTTTGGTGTTAAGGTACACGTAGCCTCGAATAACTCTCTAATAGCTAATGATTGTCTCATGGTGTAATGGTAGCACTACAGGTTTTGGTTCTGTCTGTAGAGGTTCGAATCCTCTTGAGACAACTGCGGAGTGGAAGAATTTATTATTCTTCCACTCTTTTATTTTATGTATACTATACTTGCTCTTTATAAAAATTATTGTAACTTTGCAGTTGGTTTTTAAATTTTTTACATTATGAATAAGCTGTTACTAAATCACTGCATGAAATGGGCTTTAGCTTTTGGAGCCATTGAAATTCTAAACTTTATTTGTGTTCAAGTTTTTAATCTTTTCTACCTATCTTTTTTATTTGAAATTGCTTTAATAGTGTTTATTGTATTTGTTACTATCAATGCTCGTAATACTTGTAATAATAATTCTTTTACCTACGGTCAGTGCTTTAAATATATTTTCCGATTGTATTTCTTTGCTTCTTTCGTATTTGCTTTCTTTGTTCTTGTTTATATCTTGTTTATTAATAAGACATTCTTGTTTGATACATACATGAAAACAGTTGGTGAGTATGAAGAGATTTTCGAAACTATTGATATGGAATTCCCTTACGAAACAATAGAGCAATTATATACCCCTAAATTTTACATCCTTAGTGTTTTCTTGAATTATATTTTTGTCGGCGTTTTCGGAGCTCTTTTTTTCTCAATTTTCCTCCGAAAATCTCCGTCTATTTTCAGTAATAATTCCGTTGAAGAAACTAATGATGTGGATACTATTGATAATAAAATAGAAGAGTAGTTTCTTTTAAATTTTTGAGTTGGTCGTTTAATACAATACATATTTTATAAATAGATTATCATGGACCTTTCGATTATAATTCCTTTGTTTAACGAAGCGGAATCTCTCCCTCCATTATATGATTGGATAAAGAGAGTGATGAATGAAAATAAATTCAGCTATGAAATCATTTTTATTAATGATGGAAGCACAGATGATTCATGGAAAGTAATAGGAGAACTAAAACAGAAAGATGATTGCGTTAAAGCAATCCGTTTTCGCCGTAACTATGGCAAATCTCCTGCCCTTTATTGTGGATTTGAAAAGGCTAAAGGTGATGTAGTTGTCACTATGGATGCCGATTTGCAAGATTCTCCCGACGAGATACCGGAATTATTTCGAATGATAAAAGAAGATGGCTATGACTTAGTATCCGGTTGGAAAAAGAAGAGATATGATAATACCCTTACAAAAAATATTCCTTCTAAAATATATAATGCCACTGCTCGCAGAGTTACCGGCATTAAACTTCATGATATGAATTGTGGCCTTAAAGCGTATCGTTTAGACGTGGTTAAGCATATCGAAGTGTATGGCGAAATGCACCGTTACATCCCTTATCTCGCTAAAAATGCCGGCTTTTCTAAAATCGGTGAAAAGGTTGTAGTGCACCGTAAACGCGAATTTGGAAAGTCAAAATTCGGACTCGAGCGATTCGTCAATGGATATCTCGATTTGTTTTCTCTTTATTTCCTTAATAAATTTGGAAAACAACCAATGCACTTTTTTGGATTATGGGGCACGGTGATGTTCATTATCGGATTTGTTGCAATCATTGTTGTCGGAGCTATGAAGATTTATTATTTGAGTCATCATATGCCTGCTCCGCTCGTTACTGATACTCCTTATTTTTATATAGCATTGACAATGATGCTCTTAGGCACGCAGATGTTTCTGTCCGGTTTCGTAGGAGAATTGGTTAGCCGCTCTAATGTCGACAGAAATAAATACCAAATAGCAGAGGAAATTTAATTTCACTACATTTGTATATTTAGATTGTTCTATTCCAGGATTTTTAGGGTTCCTTCCATATTTTTTAAGGATATCCTTTAATAAGAATTCTGTAAGAACAATATACTGTAATTCTTTCAAAATAAATTTCCCTTTATTGGGGATGATGGAAAAACAGATATATCGGTCATCTATATTTATTTAAGTTTAAGAACAATCAAAGATAGTTTTTCATAAAAACTCTTTTTTATAAAATCTCGATAAGAGATTGATAAACAATAATAAACTATTTTGAATGGAAACTTTTTTGGAAATACTAAAATTTACAATCCCTTCGTTGATAATGTTGTTGGGAGTGTATTTGATAATAAACAAAATATATAAACAAGAGGATGAAAGGCGTAAATTCGAACTCTATAAATTGAATAAAGACGTCGTTCTCCCTGTTAAACTTCGTGCTTATGAGCGTATTGCTCTGTTTTTGCAACGCACTACACCGGAGTCAATTCTCACTCGCTTTGACTTTAACGGCCTTACCGTGTTGCAACTACAACAAATGCTTCATCATGCCGTACGGGATGAGTTCGAACATAACGTTTCTCAGCAAATATATATTAGCAAAGAGTGCTGGGCTTTGGTATTGACAGCAAAAGAGAGCATCATCCAGCTTATTAATACTTGTGCTGCACAATTAAAACCGGAAGATGAGGCTATGGCTTTGGCTCAGATGTTGATAAATACTTATGCGTCAAGTGAAAATACTCCTACCGAAATTGCAATGAATCGTCTCTCCCAAGAGATAAAGCAATTCGGTTAAAACAACGTAGTATAATCAATAAAGAGACATAAAGTTACTTCCCCACGCCCACATCTCCGTTTCTATGACTTTTATGTCAATATAAAACATCATTAACGTGAGGAGCAATGTAAAGCGGAAGAAGAGTCACAAAGTTTTATGTCAATATAAAACATCATTAAAGAAATCGTTTGAGCTAGTAGTAAGCATTATTAAACTTACTGCTTTAGTCAACAGCAAAATATTATCGCTGTATAAAGTATCAGACAACAGTAAGTATTGTCAAAGCTGAAGTTTTCTATCAACAGCAACAATTCCATAAAGCTGCATGCCTGCCAACCATAGCGAATGAGCTATACTCTTCGACATCAGCCACTTAAAAACATATGAAACGCCATATAATATTATACATATCAGCATTAATACTCGTAGCATGTGGAGATTCAAACACATGCCAAATCGATGTGAACACATGGCTAAAAGCTTCTGCTTATGAAATGACGTTCAATTCCGAGTCAGAAACTATGGAGCCAAAAGCTTTATCGCTCCCTTTTGTAGTTTCCGGCGTTGGTAACGACTCTATCCTTTTTCAACAAGCAAGCATCTCTACATTCTCTTTGCCCTTAAATAAATTCGACTCCATCTCCGAATTCGTATTTTCTACACCATATATCTCAATACAAGATTCGTTAATCGATACTACATTCGTTAACGACACTATTACGCTGTATCATCAAAATGAGTTCGTACTCGTTTCTCTCGAGTGTGGTTGTAAAGTGAATTACATTATCGATGCTTACTCTTATACGGTGAATGCTATCGATTCTATAGTGCTGATGTCTAACGAAGTACAAGTGGGTACAAAGAATAATATCAATATCTATTTCAAGAGATGAAAAGGCGAGTCTTACATATTGTTTTCCTTTGTTTTTTTGTGCAAGTAGTTGTTGCTCAACAAATAACTACACATACCGAAAACGGGGTTACCCATATTCAAGACTCAACGGAGTACCGCCCTTCATCAAGTGGCTTGAAGCAATTTCAAAAACCGATATATCGCGGTATGTCTGTGCATCTCGATTTGGCATCTCCTATTATGGGTGCGATTAATGGTAAAGTGTATAATGCCGAAGTTCAGATAGACGTAAACCTCTATCGTCGCCTTTATCCTATCCTCGAAATAGGCTATACCGATGCCCGAAAAACTTTTTACAACGGTACGGACTTTCATACTTCTGCCCCTTTTTTTCGCTTTGGAATAAACTATGGCTTATTGAAGCCATTCCGCGATAACGGCACTATGCGTTCAGTGAAGAGTTATCCTTTCGTCGGTGTACGGTATGCCATGTCGTTTATGAATTATAATATATCAAATGTCTCGATATCTGATAGTTATTGGGGCTCTCAGCAAACTATAAATTATAAAAAACCTTTTGTTTACTCCGGATGGATAGAGATTGTAGGTGGTCTCAGAATAGATTTGTATAAGGGTTTGACAATGGGCTGGTCGGTGCGCCTAAATACCGCACTGCATACTACTGCCACTGACAAATCTTACGTCTGGTACGTTCCGGGTTATGGGAAAGCTGCCTCTACCGCTTTCTCTTTTAATTATACTATTGGTTATACCTTTTATAATGATAAGAATCAATGAGATATAGAATAATTTGTCTTTTTGCTTTGTTGACGTTGGTTTTCGTAAAATCCTTTGCTGTCAATAATTTGAATAATAAGGTTGAATTTCGTGCCGCTTGGATTGCCACTGTTGCTAATATCGACTGGCCATTGGCTGGTTGTATCGACACCGATATGCAACAAAAACACATGATACAGCTACTCGACAGCCTTCAAAAACTCAATTTCAACGCCGTAATATTCCAAATCCGTCCAACCGCCGATGCTTTTTATCAAAGTGATTTGGAGCCGTGGTCTCGCTTTCTTACAGGTAAACAAGGTCAAGAGCCGGACCCATATTACGACCCCCTCGCTTTTGTTATCCACGAGGCTCATAAACGCTTTATCGACGTACACGTGTGGCTAAATCCTTATCGCCTGTTGAATGCCGACGATTTAAATCTCCTCTCGCCAAATCACATATATTATAAGCATCCCGAACTTTTTGTAAAATACGGCAATCAATACTATTTCAACCCTTGTCTGCCGGAAACACGCTCTTTTCTTTACAGCGTGGTAAGCGACATCGTCTCTCGATATGATGTCGATGCTGTACATTTCGACGACTATTTCTACCCTTATCGCATTGTAGGTAAAGAATTTCCTGATGCCCAATATTTTCAAAACTCCTCAAATTTTGATAATATAGGCGATTGGAGACGTAATAATGTCAATATCGTAATAAAAGAACTCTCCGATACGATAAAAAAAATAAAACCTTGGGTGGAATTCGGAATATCTCCGTTCGGCGTTTGGAGAAATTATAATGTCGACCCGAATGGTAGCAAAACTACTGCCGGTCAAACAAATTACGACGACCTATATGCCGATGTACTCCTTTGGCTTAAAAATGGTTGGATAGATTACGTAGTACCTCAACTATATTGGGAAATTGGTAAAAAAGCTGCCGATTATCGCATACTCGCTAAATGGTGGAATGATAATTGCTTCGGTAAAAACCTATATATCGGGCTATCTTCTTCTAATCTGAATACTGCAAAACCTAATGCTTGGAACGTGCCTAATGAGATTTGTCGTCAATTGACTCTTAATGATAGTATAAAAAATATTTCAGGCGAAGTGTACTTTTCTTGTAAAACCCTTCTCGAAAATCGACAAGGCTTGTGCGATAGTATCAGCAATACTTATTATCATAATGTTGCCCTACTGCCGGCTTGTAATTTTCCTCAATCAAAACCGGCGCAAGAGCCTCGTAATATCCGTGTGGAGAAAATAGAGTCGCGCCACTATATTATGTGGGATGAACCCGAAGATGCCGACCCGGGGCAAAACTCTTATTACGTGGTATATATGTTCGAAGATGATGATAGAATCGACATCTCAACCCCCGCCAAGATACTCTTTAAAACACGAGAGAATTGTGTCGACCTCTCTACTATCAATTCCAAATCACGCTCTCTACGCTTCGTAATTACTGCAGTGAACAGATATCACCGAGAGAGTTCATTCTCTTATATGATTAAATACAAAAATAAAAGATGAAATTTTTAGGAATAATACCCGCCAGATATGCCTCAACGCGCTTCCCCGCAAAGCCCCTTGCTCTGCTCGGTGGTAAACCAGTAATTTGGCATGTATACCATAATGCGTCTAAAGCACTGCCAATTTTGGTCGTCGCCACTGATAACGATATTATTTTTAATACCGTTAAGAACTTTGGTGGCAATGTAGTGATGACTTCCTCCAATCATCGTACCGGTACTGATCGTTGTAATGAGGCTTATAAAAATTTCGGTTTTGATGCCGATGTAGTAATTAATATCCAAGGCGATGAACCTTTTATTAATCCTGCTCAGCTCGAGGCTCTTATGCAGTGCTTTGAAGACGAATCGGTCGATATTGCTACTCTCGTAAAGCCTTTCTCCGCTGGCACTCCGTATAGTACTATGGCAGACCCAAATACACCAAAGGCTATTGTCAATTTTAAAGGTGAAGCTGTCTATTTCTCTCGTAGCGTTATTCCTTTTTTGCGCGGTGTGGAAAAAGATTTATGGTCATCACAAAGAGTATATTACAAGCATATCGGTGTATATGCTTTTCGTACACCCGTTCTTCAAATGGTGTCCGGATTAAAACAAACCCCACTCGAATTGGCTGAATCGTTAGAACAACTCCGTTGGCTCGAGAATGGATTAAAAATTAAAACAGCAGTCACTAATATCGAAACAATTGGTATCGATACTCCCAATGACCTGGCGGCAGCAGAAGAATATTTGAAGCAATTTAAATCATAATATAATGAAATACAATAGAATATTACTTAAATTAAGCGGCGAATCGCTTATGGGTGAAAAGAAGCACGGAATAGACGATGTGCGCCTCTCCGAGTATGCAGCTCAAATAGCGGAAATTGCAAACATGGGTGTGCAAGTGGCAATAGTAATTGGTGGTGGAAACATTTTTCGCGGTTTGTCTGGTGCCGGTCGTGGTTACGATCGTGTGAAGGGTGACCAAATGGGTATGCTTGCAACGGTTATAAACTCCCTTGCTCTCGCTTCAGCCCTCGAGTCTATTAACGTGAAAACTAAAGTGCTTACAGCTGTGCGTATGGAGCCTATAGGTGAGTTCTATACTCGTGACAAAGCAGTAGATGCCCTCGAGCGTGGAGAGGTAGTTATATTCTCTGCCGGCACCGGTAATCCTTATTTTACTACGGATACAGGTGCTTCACTTCGTGGTATTGAAATTGCCGCTGATGCTATGTTTAAAGGTACGCGTGTCGATGGTATTTATACTGCCGATCCCGAAAAAGTTCCTGATGCCGTTAAATTCCCTGATATTACTTTCGATGAAATATATAATCGAGGCCTTAAAGTTATGGACCTTACCGCTACCACTATGTGCAAAGAGAATAACCTACCTATTATTGTATTTAATATGGACGTGGTGGGTAACCTCAAAAAGGTCATCAATGGCGAAAATATCGGTACTGTAGTGCATAATTAATCGGTTGTTTAGCCTTTGTTGATAGCTTTATTATTATATAATTAACAGTTAGCATAGGTTCGTTGCATAATAAAATATGTTGACATTCCCTTTTATTATCATAATTTGATAGTCAGGAATTCTGTCTTGGAACTGCACCCCAAAAGTTAGACGCAAAACTTTTGGGGTGCAGTTCATTTTTAAGGGCTTTGGACTGGTATTTTATGCCTTCTCGAGTTTTACCTGAAAGCTATAGTTAAGAATATAAAAAATCCCGAATCGGAAAACTTCTTCCGATTCAGGATAAAATACATATTTTTGTTAGAAAATTAATTTGGTGAAATTTCGTGTTTTTTTTACTTCACTACAAGTCGTCCGATGTAAACGTCGCCGATGCCGGAAGTTATGCGTATGTAGTAAATCCCGCTTACTCTTAGTCCGTTAATCTCTATAGGATATGTTGAAGGTGCAAATATATCTATCACTTGTCCTATTGAGTTAAGTGCCTCAACTCGCATTCCGTTTTGCTCTTCTGCCGTCCATTCTTTACTTATAAAAGTGCTTTGTCCGCCGAATATCGGGTTCGGTGACACGATAATAGGTAATGTATAAGTATTTTCCGTACCAGTAGTTACATCTAAATTAAGCGTTACTATCGAGTCACATCCATATGATGTATAGAAGTTTCCGGTATATGTTCCGGCTTGACTGTATGTATTACCTCCGAATTCATAAGTCTCACCTTCTTCTATAGTTACGTCAATCGTTGTGTATTGTGTTGGCATAAAGTCGAGAGTGACTTCTACAATGGAGTCGCATCCTTCAATGGTCTTCACAATGCGTGAGAGTACTGTGTCTTGACTAACTCTTTCCAATGCAAATCCATAGCCGTAATACTCTTGTCCCTCACATACATAGTCCGATACTTCGAATTTCGGCGCCGGTACTACAGTAGTAGTGAGGATAATGATAGAGTCGCATCCGAGACTATTTGCCAAACGATGAGTATATGTGCCTGCTTCAGTAATGATTTCTCCAAAGAATTCATACTCCTGACCTTCACAGATTGTGGCTGTAAGCATTGTGTTGGTAGGCAACATATTCAGGTTGAGAACCTCTATCGAGTCGCATCCGTTGATGTTACTAAATATTACTTCATATCTGCCGGCAGTAGTGTATCTGTTTTGATTCCATGTGTAGGTAGTTCCTTCACAGAAATAAGCCGTTGTTTCGTAATATTTAGGTATTACATGTAAGGTGAGCGTTGTGATAGAGTCGCATCCTCGAGAATTGATGGTTGTATCGGTGTACACTCCTGATTCTGTAAGTGTGCTACCTCCGAATTGATAATTCTCTCCTTCGCAAATGCTTAATTCCTTATTCACATTCAACTCTATAATAGATAAGTACAATGATACAGTACTGTCGCATCCGAATGAAGAAGTAAAGGTATTTTGGTAATGTTTAGCTTCTGTCAAATTACTCCACATGCCTTTGTTGTATACTTCTCCCTCGCATATCGTGTCGTATATAACAACCAATGCATTAGATGGTACATATACGTTTAAAGTGTACAATGTGTCGCAACCTTCACTTATCTCGGCATAGCGGTAGAATGTATTGGTTTTTCCAATAGTCAATTGTGATGTCGGTATCTCGAATCCATAGCCGGAATAGCTCTCTTGCGGACAAACCGCTACATTAATTTCACTTCCGTCTACTCGGCAGTTGAGTCTGAAATTATCTATTCCTACATATTTGAATGTACTGTATGATGAGGCTCTCGTGCTGAATTTAACTTTTACCGTATCGCCTGCGTAGGCCGACATATCATAGAAGAATTGTTTCCAGCCGGAGCCCGTCTCTCTGTATGTCGCAGTAAGAATAGGTGACGTTTCTGTATCGTTATGGATAATAGTAACCACCAATGAGTCCGGATGATAATTGTAGTCGATATTGTTGAAGTATTCAAAACTCAACCATTGTCCGTCTTCTATAACTACCTCCGGTGAATAAAGGTTGTGTACAGAGCGATTTACGGCTTCTGAATTTTGACAGAATAGTCCTTTATGTCCGCCAACTTCACCTACTTCCCATTGTAAGTATCCTTTCGCCATATGATATTCATCGTTATTAGATGTAAACGATTGCTCTTCCCAGCAAAGTGGTCGTATATTCACTTCGTAATCTTCAAAATCATCTACATAATAGCTGAACGAATTACATAATGTGCTGAATATTCCTGTTATGGAATCAGACTCTAAATGTAAATCATTAGTTCCTTTTATAGATACCATATAAGTTGTACCCGGTACAAGGTTTTGTATTCTGATGTTGCTTGTGTCAGTAACTGTGGTGTTGAATACAAGGGTGTCGTTGTCCAGATTTATTATGTTGATGATGTGGCTCTCTGACGTTCCTTCCCATGTTACGTCGGCACTTGTCTTCGTTACGTTGTTAACTCTAATTATTGTAGGACGTGCTACATCGGTTATTTGAAGTGAGATGTTATCTATTGCCAAGTAGCCTGAAGATACTTCTTTGGCGTTGATGTTGACTTTTACTTCGTATTCCCACTCTTTATCAACAGTGAAGGTGCCTACTATTGGTTCGTAGCTAAGGGTTATATCTTTGGTGGTCAGGTTAGTCCATTCTACATCTCCTGCTTTTCTTACGCTGATCGATACATTTCCTTGTCCTATGGTTTGAACAGCAAATAATGAGAATTCGTAATTACCTTCTGCTAAAATAAAGTTCCGTGAAATCTCTTTAGCGTTATTGTAATACAATTTCATTGCTTGACTTCCATCGTAGGCTATTTCTCCTACTCCTACCGGATTTTCGGATAGTGATATTAAATCCGTCATTCCGTATACAGATTGGTACGTCCAGCATGGGAATGCACTCTTAAATGTTGTGCTCGTACTGCAACTCTCAAAGCCTTCGAAGTATGGGGTTGTGTCGTTAACGACAATTGCTTCACATTTAGTTGTAAATGTGCCTTGTGTAGATATTGTAATATCTTTACTGCAGTAACCGGCTATTGCGTAATTGTAAGTAGTTTCACTCTCCAAACCGTCTATCACAAGTCGATGTGTGATTGAATCGAGCACTGCAACGCCTGATGTGATTACGTTCAGGTCGAGGTCGGTAACTTCATATCTTACAGAGTCTTCTAAGGCAGGGTTAGGATATATTTGCATTGTAATATCGTGTGCGCTTACGTAATTTACTTTTATGGAGTCGATAGATTCTGCACATGAATATTTGTTGATAGAGATATTATCTATTGCCACAGGTATTGTTCCCGTTCCATACGACATGTTTCTCCAGTAGATAACCATGTTCATATTTACATCTTCCGTAAAGTCTAATACAGTCTCTTTACGCTCCCAATGTGTAGAGCCGTACAGTTGATTGTTGTTATCCAACGATATGCAGCCTGCCGGAAGTGCATTAGATCCTATGCCACTTACTTGTTGATTGCCTGTAAATGATAGATTTTCGGGTGCAAGGAATACGCGTGCATAATCATTATATACGCTTCCTACGCAATACCAATTGTAGCTTATTGTGTATTTTCCATGTGTGAATTTTACCGGTATTATTGCGTAAGAATAAGATGTTATTCTGCCATAGCCGTAATGTGTGCCGTCATAGGTGATATATAGCGATTTATCCCCTCCAAATATTGCGCTTGAGTCTGTGCCGATAATAAATCTGTTGTTGGTTGCATTGGCAAAATATACGATGTCGTTGATATTTTCATCTTCGAATGTGATTTCGTATGGTGCTCTTGCCAATTTACGTGACGTTCTGAAATTGGCTGTTGCCCAAGCACTCGTGTCTCCATCACTGCATATTGTGCGTATGGCAAATGTATAGAGCGTATTAGCTGCAAGGTCGGTAAGCATCAATGTGGTGTCGTTGGCATTGATGATGTCGGTTACAGTGTCGTTGGCACTTGTCAATACATACTCGTATTTTTCTGTTATTGATGATAATAAGAATTTAGCTTTTGCCTCTATGTCGGTAATTTCACTTATCGTCAATCTTCTCGGTGTAAAGCAAGTCTCTTTTTTGTAAACGCAGATGCTGTCGATATACAATTGTGTGTTGGCAGTGCTACGTAATGATATCCTATTGCCACTGTTAGTGTAGTATGTAAGGTCAATATCATATTTGGTTAAGTCTTGATTGAGGGTGATAATCGTATCTGTCTCAAAGGTCTTAGGGTCTATATTATCGGTTGTTCCGATAGATAAAGTTCCCGTTCCTTTTGAATATACGGATATCCAATATTCGTTTGGATTGCCGTTGAATGCAGGCAGTACGATAGTGTTGTTTCCGTTCATCTCTAATGCCGATGGCGCCGTTATCATCTCTGCATTTACAATTCTCGGATATTCTATTGTGTTTATCGTGGCTGTTGTTGCGGTCGTTATGCATGTAGATAGCAATGCGTTTTCTGACGGCAAGTTGTCGAAGTTTTCTACATATGGGTGCGTGTCGTCTATCGTTATTGCTTCACATTTTGTAGAGATGGAAATTGGTCCTGCCCATTCGCCTGCCATATTACAGATATTGCGAATGTAGAAATCATAGATTGTGCCGGAGGTTAATCCTCCAATAGTAGTTAACGCTTCTGTTTTTACTATACTATCTATCACGTTGGTAGCGCCTGCCATCGCATATTTTATCTGTACGGAGTCAGCTACAAAAGCATTAATCAATGTGATGGATTCCGTTGTGTGAGATAATAATTTCAATGTAGGCACTTCTACACATTTTTCCTTTTCCACTACTTGAATATTATCGATAGATGAGGTATAGTTATAAACACTTGTTCCGTATCTGAATGCTATACGATAGCCGGTATAGTCGTTTGCCGGAAGTGTATTATACAAGTCAACTATAACGTTATTATCCTTTATATTCCCTGCTTTTACCGGACAATCATAGGCTTTTACAAATGATTCAGGGTTGTCCGGTAGCATTACTCCTACTTGAATATGTGGGTTTTCGCTGTTTGTATTTTGATTCGTGTAATAGAAACTTACTACGTAGTTGTTTACTACTTTCGTGAATTCAGGCAAGTACATGTACATTGCATAGCTATTACTGCTCACTATACCAATTGCTTTACTTTGATCTACTCCGTAATTGTTGTTTTGGAATAATGTTATATACGGATAGTTTGCCGTTCCCGTCATCTGTCCGTTTCTATTATTCGGATTCTCGGAATAGTAAGTATAACATTCGTTGATTATTTGATTTTTATTGGTCAAATTATTGAAATCTTCATTATATGGTGCATGTGTAATTCCACAAGGTGTCTTAAATGTATATGGTTTATACCATGATGAATGGTCGTTACCGCATTTCGTGCGTATGTATACGTTGTAAGTAGATGTATAAAACAGGTCGTGGATAACGAATGTCTTGCTATTTACAGTTGTAGGAGTCTTGCTGTCAGGGTCAAATTCTTTATTATCTAATACATATTCCCATTCAGTATGTGTTGTGTCATCGTCGAAAATTGTTACGGATACGCTGTCGCCGTTAGCGTAGAACTGTGCATTGTCCGGGCGTGTGCAGCTTTCTGCTTCTTCTACTTCTATGCCATATATTAATATATTACCCGATGATTTTGCTTTGAAGAAGAATTGGAATGAGATATTACCCGGTCCTACATTCGGTATAAACAACTCTTGAGTGTTTCTTGAATATGATGTGTTCACTATCTCTACAGAGTCGAATGTAAGCCAGTTGTCAAGTGTATATCTGATTCGTGTTGATGCCGATGTCGTTCCATCTATGCGTAAAAATACTCCGTTGTTTGTATTCAATTTGAATGATGGAGTTTCCAAATAGCATGAGTCGGTAGCATAATACGATGGATAATATTGCCAGCAAAGAGCATATGTACTAAACGACCATCCGCATGAGGTTGAGGTATTTTTACTATTGTACGTCTCCCAACATTCCGGTTGGGTATTTCCGAATTGAGAAATAAATGGTAGTGGCATACTTCCACATGGTGTTTTTACTATATTGGAGTATGCCGTCCAGGATGTGTCGGCTGTAGTACATAGTGCGTTTACCCCGAATTTGTAATTGGTAATCGGTGTCAAATTCGATAATGTTATACTATCGGTATGTGCAATAGTGTCGTAAACGTAGGTTAACGAGTTGTTCTCTTGTTTATAAACCGTTACTATCCAATCTGTTTCTTCATTGTTTCCATCCCATTTTACTTCGGCATTGTATGCGTCAATAACTGTGGCTGTTACATTGCTTGGTTTCAAACATGTTGGTTTTGGTGCTATTATCAGTTCGTCGAAATAATAATTTCCTGTTGCCGGACATGTTATCATTATGTGTTTTGCATCGATAAAGTCTTCATAGTCCGGATCATTATTCAATGCTTCAAATAACGTGGAGAATTCTACCCATTGTTGTCCCGGTATTGTTATGGAAGAGATAATTTCGGATGTCGATGGGTCGTATGGGTCTACGATAACTCCTACATCTATTGTAGATGCAGTGCTTGATGATGAGTATACCATACCGGATATTATGCAGTTGCCAAGTGCTGTTGTGTTTATCTTTGGTGAGATGGCTGATGCATTTGTTACTGCCAAAGATTTTGCTCCTTCACTTGCAAATGCCGATGAAGATGATATCTTGTTGGTTAGCTTACCTAATGTTCTCCAACATTGAAGTTCATTATCCGTCTCAAATGAAGTTGTGTATGGTAGATTATACTCTACACATTGTGTTGCAAATTCAAATGGGTTCAACCAGTCGCTCGGTTCTCCGTTACACAATCCTCGCATTATACAATAATAGGTTGTGTTTGGTGATAAGTTGCTGATGGTAAATGTATTTGTGTTTACTGTGTCGAGGTATACAGCTGCCGGATTTGGGTCGTTGACCGATGGCTCTTCTGTGCAGATTCTTATCTCATATGCATCTGCCGTTCCTGTCGTTGAGATGTTAATAGAATTGTCGGTTATCGAGTTGACATTAAATGATGTCGGTGGAGCACATTGTACTTCTCTTGTACGGAAGTAGTCGAAAGCAAAATATGTAGTGCTCGTTTTTTGATAATATTCAAATCCTACAAAATAGTTGCCGTCGGTTGGTACGGTAAGGTATGCTTTGTATTTTACCCAACTTCCGCTATTGGCATCCAAGTGCTCTGCAAGGTATATTGGTTTCGTTTCCATTGAGCTCATGTAGAATAAAGATATTTCTGCTACGTCGGTGTATGCCTTATCGGTTCTCGCAAATACCGATACTTCGTAAGTTATTCCTGCATGTAGATGTGCCAATTCGCTGAATTTACCATCCGAGCCCGACATTATTGCCACTTGTTTGCTACCATCTACCGGCACACATTGTGTTCCGGATGAGTAGATAGAACTTCCTAATGCCCCTTTTATAGTCAACGTATGGTTTGTTGCGTTCTTGTCAAAGATATGGAAGCATGTATTTTCATCAGTTAATGTAACGTTGGCGTTGAACTCTTCAAAACTTTCTACAAGTTCGTTCTCTCCTAATACGTCTACCGGTGCACATCTCGTTTTGAAAGTTATCGGGTTGAACGACCATGTGGATTTTACGTTATTTAATGAATCACAAATATTTCTATAGAATAAATTATACTCCGTAGATGGTTGTAATCCTTCTACTCTGAATGTTCTGTTCAGCACACTCAGTTTTGATGTATAAAATATATCACTTGGCATGATGGAGTCGAAACTGAAGGCATTGTTATCACAAACAGCTACTTCGAGCCATGACACATCAGGGTCGTTTACCGTTACTTCTACAAAGGTTGCTTCCGGCTCTAAATTTACAGTTCCCCATGGTAAATTAGTACATGTAGGCTTGTGCTCTATTATGATGTCGTCTAATCTTATTACGGCTCCATATTCTTGTGTCGCTTGTAAAATAATGTAATACGATCCGGTTGTCGGTACTGTAAATTCTTGTGTGTAAGTGTAATAACCCGGTGCTTCTACTGCAGGTGACAATTCTGTCTCTCTTGGTATGAATATCAATTTTGTGGCATTGGTTGTGTCGTCAGGTGTTGTGCCAAGCCATACAGTAATGCCTTCAGCATACTTTGTTGCAGTCATATGCGTCCTGTAAATGCTGAATGTTACTTGATACTCATTGCCTTGATTGAATAATATAGACGGAGAATTTAAGTATCCTATCGTTTTATTTGTTACCGGCCCGTAACTTATGGCTCCTACTCCGGTATTTGCGTATGTTGAATATGTCGTTTTACTCCAACTATATGTAGGTGATGCACTATTCGGGTCTGTAGACATGCTCCAACATGGTGATGGAAATGCCGGTCCTTCAAATCCTTCAAAGATTAGTAATGTGCTTGTCGGCTCACAGGGCGTAGTAAAGTTCAGCGTCTTTGTGTTGATAGCTTCTGCTATTGCCGTGTCGTTTTCGCTACAATAGCCACGTACTTTTACTTTGAGAGTGTATGTGCTGTTTGGTGTTACATATTGTGTATAGTCGTATACAAATGAGGTTGTATTTACTATATTGTTGTTTTCGTTGAGTATGTTATTGGATGCATCAGATAGTGTAATGTCCACTGCCCATTGTGTTTCCGGTGAGCGAGTCATCCAACTGATGTTTGCCTTGTTTTGTGCTTTATCAAGGCGTATGTCTACTTTGCTGATGCCATTTCTACAAGTTATTTTCGGTGCTACTGTTACGTCGTCAATGTACATCGCTCCGTCTCCAAAATGAACAGATTCAAATAAAATGTACACTACTCCCGTTATCGGTATATCGTAGAAGTATTGATATGCTTTTGACTTCAATTCCGCTTCAATAGGGTAGAATTTTACACTTTTATTTATTGAGTCGATTTTTGTTGCACCTTCAAGTGTTGGTCTGTTATTCACATATATGTTTACTCTCTCTCCGGAATTGGTATCATAATTAAATCTATACATCCAAAAATTTAGTTCATACGTGTCGTCAGAAGGAATTAATAATGCAGGTGAGCAAAGCAGATATCTTGTTCCTGCTCTTGATAATCTGGCTGTTACGCTATATGAAGTGTGGGCATAAATAGAGGAAGTGTTAATTTGCCAACCGTCAAATACACTGCCTGATGTTCCGGGACCTACTTCATGGCATGATGTTTGCCAACATTCAGGGAATGTGTATTGATTGAATAATTCTGTATATGGCAATTCAAATACTCCGCATTTGGTCTTTACCTTTAATGCCGTACTCCACTCCGAGGAGTTTGTTGCTGAACAAATTTGTAATACTCTTACACTATATTCGGTTTGTGGCAATAGTGGTGCACTACCATTGCCTATTACTGCCGGCTTCGTAGTGCTTGTTACATAGGTAGTGTCGTTATCACTGAGTCGGACCAATTCTATGAGGTAATTACCCGATGGTGTTGCGGTTGGGTCGCTCCAAGAGAGTTTGAAAGATGTGGAATCTATCTCCGTTGCTACCAAATTTTCCAAGCGCGGACATGTAGGTATTGCCGTAATATTTACATCTTCCAAATAAGCATTATAGCTTCCTCCCGATGGTATTACAAAGCATACCATTAAGTTCTCCTCCGTACCATAATTGCTCATCGATGTGTTGAATCTATAATTGATCCATGTGTATGGGGCATCTATTGTGTCTTCAAATAATAGCTCGAATGTAGAGAAGTCGAGAGGATTATTTATCAAACCGGCATAAACGGGTACGTTGGTGTAGCTCGGTACATACATTTTAAAGTCGACTTGAAGGTCGTTGCCGGCATGTGATATAGGCATCGTAGTTACGTATACTTTGTAGTTTGTCGTACTTGATAGTTGAAGTGACTTACCACTATTGTTGTAGCTGTAACTGTCGCTTACTCGTGCGTAACAAGATGATTCTATTACACCATTCCAACAAGATGGTAAAGTATATAGTGTTTCACTATCAAAATTTTGTGTATATGGTATCCCTTCCGACTCACATAATGTAGTCATTGTCAACGTTTGTGATACGTTTGATAGTCCGCGTTGTGCAGCATTACAATTGGCTTGTAATGTTACGTTGTATGTCGTATTTGCCGATAAGCCGGTAATAGTGTATCTGTTGTCGGTAGTTGTGATTGTTTGATTTTGAAGAATATAGTTATTGGTATTGTCGTATACATTAATTAAATAAGTGTTGGTCGGGTCTCCTTCATCATCTATCGCCCAATTAAAAGTAGCTTCATCTTTTTTGATATCTTCTACTCTGAGGTCTACCGGTTGGGCACATGTCGGTACTTCGTATACTTTTACATCGTCGATAAACTGATACCCGTCATTGCACGTATTGTGGTTACTTACGGCATAAAATACGATCTTTATCGTCTCGCCATTATAGGCTGATAAAGAATACGTTTTCTTTGTCCAATCAGTAATATGTGTGAGGTTGTCTGCCAATTGGTCGTTTAAATATGTCAATCCTCCGTCTTTTGATACGTAAACCGACACATTTCCACCTCCTACATTTTTTATCCAAAAACTAAGATTGGTATAGCTGTTGGTGATTGTAATTTCAGGAGTTGTAATAATACTTGTGCTCCCTTGTAAATTGTTGTATGAATCCGCACGTAAGCACCTTGTGCCACTATGTACAGGCATAAGGGTAGTGCCGGAAAATACACTCCAATTGTAGTACGATGATAGTACAGTGCCACTTAATGTCCATCCCGTGGGGATAGTGCTGTATTTGTCGAAGTTCTCTTCAAAATACACGGCGGTTTGTGCTGCTATATTACTCGTTGTGATAAGCATATAGAGCAGTAAAAACAATAGATAAAATTTTTTCATTTTTGTATTAACTGGTTTATTTTTATAGTTGCTCCTATTTGATTGATTTTGTTTTGTTTGTACCTTTAATTGTTTGTTTTATAAAAATTTTTGACTAAATTAGGCATTGTAAATTTCATGGTAAAAATTTTTTTTTCTTAAAGCGGATTTTATCGGTATCAATTAAGTTTTTTGCCGGCTGAAATTGATTTTGTTGCTTTTATAGAAATCCGAATTAATCATAGAATAATACCTTTGTAAAAGAGGCTCTAAAAGTACCTCCGGAACCAAGGCTTTGCGACTAAGCGGAATTACTATTGAAATAACAAAGCCCAAAGCTCTGTTTTAAAGAGCTTCGGGCTGATATGTTTATGCCTTTTTTGCTTTACCTGACAGCAATAAATTATTTTACTATTTCAAATCCATTAAATGTTAATTGGTCTCCTGCTCTTTCTATCATTCCATTTATTACGTCATTATTTTTCATTATTGTAATGTGTTGCCCTACAAACCCTTCATTTGCATAATAGGCATCGTAAGCAAAATATACATTACCATCTTTCACGGTAAATCCATAAAAGGCTTTCGCTAAATCTTTGGTAATATATACTTCATTATTTTTGTAAATTATAACTTTATTTTGGTCTATATATTGATTTATTTCATAGACTCCTACATAAATATCGTTGTTTTCTTGTACAATACCAATAGGGCGGACATTGTATTTGAAATCTGTTTTAAATCTAACAGTATCACCATATATAAAGTCTAATTGCCCGTTTTTATATGTGGCTGCAAGTCCATGGGGTGAATTTATATCATAAGAATTTGTTGTAAAATAATTCGATAATACTATTATATTATCATTTTTATCTATTGTAAATCCTTTCGATGATAAATTTGTATTTATTAATGGATTGTCATGATATAGAAGTTGATTGTTCTTCCAAATGCAAGGAGTTTTGCCATTCGCGGTATATAAGTAACCGGAACTATAAATATCCCCTTTGTGGTATATATTCTGTTCGGCAACAGCCCATAATGTCATAGAATTTAGTGTCGGAGCATCAAGATTATTTTCATACATGTTGCCATTTTCCCAATATTGTTGAATATCTGTACTCGTTGTTATAAAAAACGGCATTGAATATATCCTAACATTCTCATTAATGTTACAAAGGTATGCATATTCAATAGGAATAGTATCTATATATTTACCATTTTTACGTAATACTAATGTAGCTACAGAGCCTAGACTATATTCTTTTGATTTTAAATATTCATAAGTTAATGAATATATATCCTTCTTTATACGAAGTACATCAAGCAAGCTTACGTAATCTGTCTCTTCTGTGTCTTCCAGAAAATAGAGATCTCCACCTACAAATCCATAATAACTTCCATTAATAGTATGCCCGTAATACATCACCCCATCTCCGGTCTTTATATGTTTAAAATTATTATCATCACAGCCAATAAATATCACGCCAATAAGCAGTATCGCCAAAAATTTAACTATAGTTTTCATAATATACATCTTTTATTTGTTTAACACTATTTTATCAGTATAAATTATTTTATTATCATATTGTATTACAATAAAATACATTCCAGGAGTTAATTGATTAATTATTAAATCAGAAGAATTGCAGTTGGCAACATAAATAGTTCGTCCTACAATATCTTTAATGTTTATTGTACTACCTTCTTTTAGGTTATTTATTATTATTTCATCATTACTATTATATAGATTTATATTTTGATAATGATGATTATTATCCGTGTTATTCGTAGGTGCATAATCTACTGGCTTTATTTCAAAAGCTCCCATATCTATTTCTTTCTGATTATATCTTGGTCTGGCTAAGTAGTCAGTGTTTTTAAAGGTGTTTACAACAATACCCAAACCAAAAAGTAATGTATCATATAGCGCATAGCTCCCGGCATCTACACATGGGCTATTAGGCATTAAATCATATTCATAATTATAATTGTTTAAAGGCACAAATAATGGATCTTCATCTATATTATTTCCCATATCATTGCCATACAATAAATTACTCCAGTTATTACTTCCTCCGCTTACCTCCAAATTAGAATGATAATAATTTATTTCATCATATGGTTGCATTATCATATCCAATTTTGAAAAGATATTATTATATAATATAGAATTTACTACATTAACAGACGATGTGTCTCCTACTTCTAAAATAAAACAATTTTCTTCACAATCATTATCAGATACCGTAATATTTAATAAATCAACTTTACTTTTAACAAAACCAAATACAGCATCAGAGTAATTTAAGGATTCATTTGTACATAATACTTGATTGTGAGCTATAATTGAATTGCATAGTATTAAATTTGAATTATATCTATCCAAAATGTCTTCTTGACAGTTTTCAAAGTATAAAATAGGGTATCCTACATTTTCTTTGATTTTTAAGTTAGAGAGTAGCGGTGTATTATTTACTATTCTAATAGCAGCACCTTGTCCATAGCCATTTTCAAGAGTAAAGCCGTCTATGACTATTTCTTTTTTATATTGGTCTGTTCCTTTATACTGATTTTCTATCCAGATACACTTATATGTGCTATCTCCATCAATAATAGATTCTTTGTCATACCAATACATTCTCTCCTCTAATGACGTTTCATCACCGCAAAATCCTCCATATATATGAATTTTACCTTCAAAAGATACTCTTTTATTTGAATTTGGATTAATTATATTAAGTGGATCGTCAGGGCACCAAATAATTATTGGAGAATATCTTCCTGCGGAAACAAAAATAGTATCTCCAGGTTTTGGCAAAATTTGACCTTGAGAAGACCAAACTGTATTTTGATTTATACGTGGATTTTGAAGTAAATCAGGAAAATCAGATGCTGCATTGCTCCATGAGGTTCCATCTTTATTCCCTCTGCCACCTTCAGAAATATACCATATATCACCTTTACACAATGGACTTAGTGAGATGAATACCAATGCGATAAATAAAAATCTTTTCATACTCATAATGTTTAAATGTTTTCCCTACAAAGTTATTATTTTATTTTAATATTAAAAAAGATTTTTCATTTATTTTGTCAAATGATTTTCGGAGATATAAAATGTTATGGTTCGGCGTTATTTTTTATATTATTGGTTGTATAATATCCTTCAATGACTGTTAATTTATTTGATGTTTAAGGATAAAAAAAAGACTGATACTTCAAGAGAAGTACCAGTCTTAAGCTAAATAGTTTATCAATTTCCAGAGAATATATTATTCCCGGAATGTAGTATTATTTAGTCGCTCCTTAATTTCTACCTTTGGACGCAACCAGGAGCATAGGCT
>JBJECF010000048.1:0-5738 GCA_051870785.1 Candidatus Aphodosoma sp. | reverse complement strand
GAAAAAGTCTTATATCATTCAAGTCCATACTGATTAACTTATGCTTGTGCTGCAAGATTTCCAGAATAAGCCGTTTTACGTTATCACGTTCTGATGGCATGTTGCCGTTTTCACAGATGGTCTCAACGATTGCCATTGCCTCTGCCGATAATTCAGTATTCTTATTCATTGTCATATTAAAAATCAAATTTCGTTATCTAGGTGCAAAATAACAAAGGAGATATGCCAACTATGGGCATACCTCCTAAAATTAACTTCTGAAATGTTGATTTCACTCTATTATGTTACGATCTTATCAAGACAAAATGTTTTTCTCTGGCATTTCTTACACATCTCGCCACGCCAAACCTTGTCAAACTCTTTTATCACAAAAGTTATGGACTGTAGTCTTATCCTATTTTTTTAAAGCATCCAAAATCCTACATTTGGCATGTTCCTCAAATTCTCTAATTTGCGTCTCGCCCCATTCTCCAGTATCCTTTACAATATCCATCATTTCCAACAACTTAAGGCTAAGGCCATTCCTAATATCTTCAATAAGACCAAAATTTTCCAGCTTAGCTTTTGGCATATTGTTGCTGAATTTTGAATTCATACCTCTGCTGATAAGACAAAGATTACCAAAGCAATCAAGCCCTCGACCTTTTAGATTATCATATCCAGGCATAGGTTTCTGCGGATAAAAATGTTCTACCGATGTCCTATAAGAGAACTCGAACTTCGGATATTTCGCAGGATTTTTCCTCCAAGTAATAAAATCATAGAAGTTGAACACAAAATTGTGAACATCGCGACCACAATCAATTTGACTCCAGTCTATATCGTCGGTACTATTCTTAGGCAAGAATTCATCGCTTCCATAAACAATGTCTTCGAAATCAGACTTTTCTTGACCTATATAAATATCCAACATAAAACTGCAAGCCAAATTATATAACCGACGACACAGAAAAGACGAGTCTATGGTTTCTTGCTTATATATACAGTAAAGCAAAGCATTCAGCCAATGCTTGTAGATTTGTGTAGGTGCAGATACATGAAACATAGCTTCCAACATCCTAACCTCTTTTCCAAGATCATGCTCATCCTCAGAACTGATTGAGGAGAATGTATTCACATAATTCGCTTTGTTGTTATCATACTTACGGATAGATTTTAAACTCCAACTTTCAGCTCCATTAATATATTCGCGCTTAATCACATAACTATCATATTGGACTCTCAAGAAAAGCAACTCCATAATAAAGAATTTTACAAAGCGTCTTCTTTCGGCCTCGTCAGTCATGGATTTCAATACACTTTGGAAGATTTGTATCAAAGCCTTGTCATCAAGTCTGATTTTGGCATCTACTTCTTCTTGATAAAATTCACTGTCATGATAGCACACTTTGAGTACTTGCAGAAGGAAGTTTGGGAAATTGATGATGGATCCGAATCGGTCTTGTTTGCCTTCATCTTGACTTCCATCGCGAGGCAGCTCGTACCTGACATTGTTTTTGGCGTCATCGAAAAGGTTATTGAGTGTATGTGGAGCACAATCTTCGTTATCTTCTATCAATGTGCTATTATCTTCTATTTCAAGCTCATCACATAGGGAATCAAAATCTTCAAATTGCAAACTTGTCCATTTATCGCCGAAGATAAGTTTCCTTTGAGCAACCGAAAAATTCATTTGAACATAAGAACTCATATCTGAGCAAGCCTCCCATATCAGATGGAAAAGTTTGTGCTCATTAGGTGTAAGCTTGCTGATTAATACCGCTTTGAGAACCTCATGCTTTTCAAGTTGTTCCCCACGGGTGTTCATTATCTCAAAATAATGGTTTAATTGCGTATCATGCGGAACTGGAACACGAAGAATGATAACTTTCGAAAAAAGATAGTTGGCAAAATCATATACTGTCAATCCTTTTGTCCTAAGAACTTGTGGAAGATTCTTTTCAAACAAAGCATATACATCAGTTATATTCCGTGCAGCCTGATGTTCTGAATACTGCTTGCATTGAAGCATAAGAAGTGCATCATCCGCCTCTTTTCGATGGTCATAAGAAAGATTGGGCTTTTTAAACCAACTTGCTAAACCAAGATGTTTCAACAAACTGACCAGAATGGTCAACGTTGTCAAACGCTGTTGGCCATCTATAGTCTCAAAATACGTTTCTCCATTGACAGACCTGACAAAAACGACAGCGGAACCTATATAATAGTTTTGGCTATTATTGTTCTTGGCATAGTCGGAAATGTCTTCCAATAATTGCAGTGCTTCTCTTTCTCCCCAATCATAATTGCGTTGATAAATAGGGATAACATACTTACCCTCTGAAAGGAACTCTTTTACTGCCAACTGTGCTATATCATCAATCGTTGCCATAATACTTGTTGTATTCTTTAAATAAATTCTTTACCTGCTCACAACCAGAGCATTGCTTTGATTGCACACCTTCGATATTGACATTGATTATGTCATACGGAGTTTTAGCATCATAAACATATCTGAACATGCTATCCCAAGCCGTAGCATAGTTATCAATGGATGCCAGCTGTACAGCTGATAACTGAAGTCTCAATTTGTATGCCCAAATGAAAAATTGAGGTATCACCTTATCTAATTCTTCTTCTCCAAATCGATCAACATAGTACAAAAGAAGAGTATAAAACATGTCTCTTACATATCCATCTCCTGTTCTCCACGAGCCATTATATGATGTAATCATATTTAGAATATCTTTGGCTCGATTTCCATCAGGTAAGGTTTTTCTATATTGATGAATGTGCTCATACAAATACATATAATGGCGAATCATATCAAAGAAACGTCCTCCATTGATTATCTGGTCATCAAGATTAAAGGGGTATTCTATATGATTTCCGTCTATCCCTCTTATTGGGTCCTGGTTATACATGTTAGAAAACACATGGGCTATTATTTCCATTTGATAGAATGGATAGCGTTTTCCGTCACTCAGCGAAATGCCCTTAAATATATCCGTATGATCCTTGGTAAAACGTCTTCCCCACTTTCCACGCGACCATCTTTTGGCTCTGAACAATGTTATGAACAACTCTTTCAGGAAGGATGTCGGCTTGTTTTGCCACTCGTCAATGTTTTTGCTATCTTCCCGACTTAGGGTGGTAATTTCCCTCAGATGATATGCTTTTAGCAAATCATGTGCGGCTAAATCTTTTCCACGCGCATTTTGTGAATCGAAGAATTGGAACGCCTCTGATATGCTGTTTAGTCTAACCACAACAAATTCGCACTTCGTCAGCAGAAACTCGAACAACTGCTGATCAAAGTCAGCCATTCTACTCTCTATTGTATGAATATTCTCAATAACGTTATGAAGAGTATAGCGGTTGGTGAAAGACACTTTATCGGAATTCGAGAAATCGTTTATCTTTTTATCTATATCATGATAATTTGCCTTGACTTTTTCGTCTTTTAGGGCATTAAACATAACACGTATGAGCATTGCAAGCGTGATTATGCGTTGCTGCCCGTCCACAATCTCATTGTTATGTAGAACAAGTGTTCCAAGTCTGTATTGATTCCGATCTCTAAACGCAAGAATATCCGATATAAGCTGGTGGACATTCTTTGCTGTCCATTTGTATGGTCTTTGATATGGAGGAATGACAAAATCATTGAAGGGTAAAGAGCCTACACTGCAAATTTCAACTTGAGGCAATTGCCCTAAAACATCTTCTTGAAGGATATAAGATCTGTCAACCAAGTATTCGGTCTTACGCATAGAAGAAAATAATTCCTCATGTTGAACCGCAAATTCCTCGATTAAAGAATCAAATATGTTTATCATATCAGAGAATGCTTGAAATAGGTCATCGATAGAATCGATATTCCGTTCCGAAACGCATGTACCCTTTTTCCGCCCTTGCCATCTCTTCCATTTCAAGCCTTCGTTGCCAGAGACACGTTCTATCAAGAACTCCTTAAAGTCTTTGAAACCGCCGTCTGCAAACTTCCCTTCAAAATGGAGTTGTACTTCTCCATTATAGTATTCATAATGAATATCAGAATCTTTCAAACAGGTACTCACTTGGATATAGCGACTACTTTGCCATGACCCCTTCCGGAAATATGATGTGACTTTTTTCGTAGAGCCATAATTGTCTCTTATATAATCCTTCACCTCCTGGTGAAGATGCTGGTCAATAGGTATTGCCATAATTGATGTTGTTTGTTATAAATACAATATGTGATGGTAGCGCAATCTTCAAAATTGAGAACTGCGCAAGAATAGCCGCTCAATTTAAGAATTCAAATACATTTTCATTTCGCTATCATCATCTAAATCCATTTCCTGCGCAAACTCCATTCCTACATATGTAGCAACAACAAGAAGCGGTAGTAGCCATTCATTGAGATTATCAGTCCGGTAGCCATTCTTATCAATGAAGTCAATGGTGCGGCAACATATCTGTCCGACTTTGCCAACTGCATTTGTCAACTTCAGTTGCACATATTCAGGCAAATCCGGCTCATGATACTCAAATGGTTCACTTGGTATGAATTGTGTGTCTATTTCAGCATCAATTATCGCCTTGTAGGTAACTTCTACAACTTTGTCGAAAACATATTGGAATAGAATACCTGCATCATATCCTTCGAACTTGTTGGCGGTATGCTCTTCGAAAGCATTAACGAATTGCCTAAGTATAGATTCGGTTTCTTGAGCTAATGCAAGCATTTGCTCCTTCTCTATTTCATTAAATCTATCCATAGTAAGCAATCCCGTTTCCAAATTGTCAATATTGAAACGGGAAATACTAACTCCATATTGGACGATTTCTTTTTGATTTTCTTGTATATTCATCATAGGGTCAAGATTATATTTTTTAATCAGTTACAATATTTCTAATGCTATAGCCGCACATGCCTCCGCATCCGCCAAAGCATGATGGTGGTTCTTCAAGTCATATCCGCAACGGGCGGCGATGATGTCGAGGTTGTGACGACCTTCTGGCCAACGCTTGCATGATGCTATGCAGGTACAATAAAACTCATAGTTGGGATAGTCCAAGATAGACACGGAAGACGGCTTTCAGACAGCTCTCGTCAAATGCCTTGTTATGAGCCACCAACGGCAACCCCCTCAATGAGAGGCTCTACCTGCTTCCACACTTCGGGGAATATTGGTGCATTCTCTGTGTCTTCTGCACATAAGCCATGCACTTGGCTACACTAGTAGTTATAATACTCCGGTTCAGGCTTGATGAGGGAGTAGAACTTATCCACTATCTCCCCACCACGCACTATCACCACGCCAACAGAGCACACCGACGAGCGCTCGTTATTGGCAGTCTCAAAATCTATTGCTGCAAAGTCTTGCATAACTGATGTACTTATTAGTTATCTTTATTGATTAGATTGACCACTACTTTCACCATGACATCTTTCTCTTCCGTTCGGCTTTCGGCTATCATCAATGTCAAAGCAACGAGGGTGTTGTCTGCTATACGTTTTCTGCCGTCTGCGGAATAAAGAATGCCATTCTTCTCCATGAACCAGAGAAAGAGCATGGCTGCAATACGTTTGTTGCCATCGCTGAACGAATGATTCTTCACTACGAGATAGAGCAGCATGGCTGCCTTTTCCTCTACTGACGGATATAAGTCTTCGCCACCAAACGTCTGATAAATCTGTCCAATGCTGCTTTTGAAAGAATCATCCTTCTCGTTGGCAAACCATTGGCTACCACCAAACTTCACTTTCAGGG
>JBJECF010000047.1:0-5740 GCA_051870785.1 Candidatus Aphodosoma sp. | reverse complement strand
TCGGACAGTTATTTTATGCCTTTTCGGGTTTTACCGGACAGCAATATAAAAAAATGAAAGTCGAAAGATTATTACGACTCTCATTTTTTATATTATTATGGTAATAACAAATCATTATTTCTCCAATATTTCGGTAATTCGCTTAGCAAGATTTGCGAATGCTTGTCCAGTAATAGAATATCTATCGAAAGAGATAGGAGCACCGGCATCACCACTTTCACAAATACTTTGTACAAGAGGTATCTGTGCCAAGAGTTCCACCCCTTTATCTTTGGCGAGTTGAGCACAGCCTCCATTACCGAAGATATAATATTTTTCATCAGGATGGTCGGCGGGAGTAAACCATGCCATATTTTCTACAAGACCGAGAATAGGCACATTAATTTTGTCATTTTCAAACATTTGAATACCCTTAACAGCATCAGCGAGTGCTACCTTTTGAGGAGTACTGACAACAATGGCACCGGTAAATTTCACCGTCTGCACCATAGTAAGGTGTATATCGCTCGTTCCAGGAGGTAAATCCACTACGAAATAATCGAGTTCTCCCCAATTAGCATCATTAATAAGCTGTTTCACCGCATTAGAAGCCATACCGCCACGCCAAATAATAGCATCTTCCGGAGCTACAAAAAAGCCTATAGATAGGATTTTTATACCGTACTGCTCTATTGGTTCAATAATATACTTACCCTCTTCGTTTTGTGTAGCCATGGGTTTTGCGTCTTCAATACCGAACATTTTCGGAATAGAAGGGCCGAAGATATCAGCGTCGAGCAGACCAACCTTATAACCGGCGTTTTTTAGCGACATAGCAAGATTGGCAGCTACTGTAGATTTTCCCACACCACCCTTTCCGGAAGATACGGCAATAATATTTTTAACACCCGGCAATGTATTATCTTCTTTCTTTTTAACTTCCGGGAATTTCATTGAAATATTACCTACTATCTCTACCTCTTTAGAGATATACGTTAGTATAGCCTGTTCAGCAGCTTTCACCACAGACTTTGCAAAAGGGTCATTGACTTTAGAAAAGATGATAGAAAAAGAGACTTTATTTCCGTCGATACGGATATCATCCTCTATCATACCCATTTCTACGATATTTTTACCGGTTCCGGGGTATCTAACATGAGTTAGTGCGTCCAGTATTAAATTAGGATATAGCGTTAACATAATTATACTTTAAAATTCAACTTTATATGGCATAATAGCTTGAATACCTGTCATATTTTTCAAACACAGATATTGGTTAAATAATTCGGCATCACCTCCGAGTTTGTTTTTCAATATCTTTAAAGAGACATTATTGATAAAATCACCGGTGAACATTTCAACGAGGGTCTTCTTTTTAGGATAAGTGGAAACTGCATACACGTCGAGATCGGCTTTTTCAGCAGCAATTTCCACTGCTTCATCCAAGCCACCTATTACATCAACCAAGCCGAGTTCCAATGCATCTTTTCCGAGCCAAACTCTACCCTCTGCTATTTCTCTGATACGATTTTCTTGAATACCACGTCCCTCAGCACAACGTTTTACAAACAAATCGTATCCGCGATTAACTTGATTCTGCATAAGATTTTTTTCATTTTGAGTCATAGGTCGGAATATATTGCCGAGGTCAGAATAGTTATGAGTTTTAACTATATCTACATCCAAACCGAGCTTATCTGTAAGGCCTTGGATATCCGGCATCATACCAAAGATACCTATTGAGCCGGTAAGGGTTGTATTTTCTGCCACGATAGTATCTGCCATACAGCTCATATAATATCCTCCGGAAGCGGCATAAGCGCCCATTGACACGATTAAAGGTTTTTTAGATTTGAGTTGTTGAGCGGCATACCACATTTGTTCTGAACCAAAAGCACTACCACCCGGAGAATTTACTCTTAACACAACAGCTTTAACTTTATCATTTTTTGCCAACTTATTCAATTCTTTTACTATTTCTTCACTATCCATAGAAGAGTCGGAATTGCCATCAATATCACCATTTGCGTAAAGAACGGCGATTTTATTAGCACTAAAATCGGAAGTTACATTTACTTTAGACATATAATTTACACCAACGAAGTCGGCGTTTTTACCAAACTCATTCTTGATAATTTCTTTCACATCTTGCTCATAAACAAGGCTATCGATAAGCCCCATCTCCACTGTAATATTATTATCTGCAAAAAAGAGCCCCTCATTGGCATATTTATTTAAATCTGTGGCAGAGATATTACGAGTATTTACAATGTCTTCTTCAACTGATTGCCACAAGCCCTCTACCATACGATTTAGTTGAAGGCGGTTTGCCTCACTCATTTCGGTAAGGATATAAGGTTCTACAGCGCTTTTGAAAGTACCGACTTTAAAAACCTGCATTTTGACACCTAATTTATCGAGGGCGCGTTTATAAAACATAGGAGAAGCCACACAACCATGAATATCCAAGATACCTTGATTGTTCAAATATATATTATCTGCGAGAGTAGCTATCCAATAAGTATTCACGTTATAATTATCAGCATAAGCATAAATAGGCAGATTTGTTTCCTCTTTAAATTTTGCAATAAGTTGACGAGCCTCTTCTATTGCTGCGGGTGAAGCAGACAGATTACCACATTTAAGGTAAAGGCATTTAACTTGTGACGAAGCAGCAGCTTTATCCAAAGCAATACGAAGATTTTCAAGGGTCAAAGAGAATGATTTTTTATCCAAAGAATTCATCAACTCATCAAACTCATCAGAGTTTGAACGGTCGGCGAGCGAGCCACTGAGTTTGATTTCAAGCACGGTAACATCATCCAACTTGGTTGTAGATTCCGATTTTGAAGAGAAAGTAGTCATTGCCGTAATTATGGAAACGAAGAACCATATCGACAATAAGCTCGCAACGACAAGCGCCAGAAGCGAAGCAAAAAACATTTTAAAAAACTGTTTCATATATGTAAGTTATTAAATTATTATTCTGTGAATTTACTTACGAAATCGTCTAATAATTGACACACGGAGAGTTTGCCATCATTAAGACAGACGCAATCGAATTGAGCGGAATTACATAGTTTATGATCGGGCAAACTATATATTTTTTGATAGAAAATATATTTTACGCCATCTTGCTTTAATGATAATTCGCTTACGAATTTATCGCCTGAGCGAAGAGGGCGTTTAAAAGCCATATAAGCGCGTGCCACTACAAAATCAATTTTCATTGAATGAAGTTCGGCAAAACTGATATTATTTTCAAGCAAGAATTGATGTCGAGTATGCTCGTAATAATGTTGATAATTGGCATTATTTACAATGCCTTGTAAATCACATTCATAATCTCGAACTACGAAATCCAAAGAGTAAACCATAAATTATTTTTTTCGTATTAAAGTGAGACCATCTCTAAGAGGCAGTATAATTTTCTCCACTCTGATATCCTGAGCAACAAAATCATTAAAAGCCTTAATAGAAATTGTTTGTGTATCGTTATGATTTGGAATCTCTATCAACACCTTTCCATCCCAAAGAGTATTATCGGCAAGAATTATACCACCTTTTTTAAGTTTGGGAAGTACCATATCATAATAAGTTTGATATAGGCGTTTATCGGCATCAATAAATACCATATCATATACTTTATCAAGAGAAGGAATAATATCCAATGCATTACCGATAAGCAAGTTAACCTTTTTTCCGCACTCATTAGACTTTAGTTGAGAGCGAATAAACGTCTCCATTTCGTCGTTTATCTCGATAGAATCGACTATTCCGTTTTCGGGCAGCCCCTCCGCCAAGCAAAGAGCGGAATATCCGGAGAAAGTACCTATTTCAAGGATTTTTTCGGCACCGGAAATTTCGACAAGCATTTTAAGCAGACGACCTTGCAAATGGCCTGACATCATACGAGGGTTTACAACTTGCAATACCGTTTCACGCACCACATGCTTCAAATAATCCGGTTCGATTTCGGAATGAGTTTCTATATATTCATCTATCTGACGACGAGGGTCCGCGGCGAATTTATCAGCTTGAGAAAGAATCATAACATACTACTCCACATAAGTTAACACCGATAATTTATCTCTATCGAAAAGTTGAGATGCAAGAGAAAGTAGTTCGTCCGCCGAAATCCGGTTTATTCTTTCTATCACCAATTGATTCTCAAGTAAAGGAATATTATGAAGTACCAACTTACTAATATTCAAAACTACATTCTCCAAATTTTGATTTGCAATCTGCATTTGACCGATAAATTGGCGTTTTGCAGTAGCAAGCCTTGAATTGGAAATAGGTGTTGATGCTAATTTCTCTAATTGTTTAAAACAAATCTGTTGAGTACGGTTTAAATTTTTCTCATCGCACCCGAAATAGATAGACCACACACCGGTATCTACATAATTCGTCACCCCACTCTCTATTGTATAGCACAAACCATTTCGTTCACGAACTGCCATATTTAGCAAAGAACTCATATTTGGACCTCCAAGAATATTATTAAGCAGAGCCAGAGCATACCTATCTTCCGAATTGATACTACCGCATCTATTACCAATGATGCAATGTGCTTGATAAGTATCTTTATTCACCACTTTACGGAAAGGGGTATAAGCAGAAGGAGCACATCTACAAGCCCGGGCATCGGAGAAAGGAAGTGTAAACGAGCTCTCCACGCACTTCACAAAACGGTCGAACTTAATATTACCGAGTGAAAAAACGAGCATTCGACCGGCAGTATAGCAACGACTTATGAAAGCTTTTAGTTTTGCGCTATCGAAAGTAGCAAGGCTAGCTTCATTTCCGAGAATATTACGACCGATAGCATCGTCGGGGAACAGCATCTCTTCAAAATCATCATAAATAAGTTCGGACGGAGAATCGTTATAACTCTGAATTTCATCAATTACAACAACTCTCTCTTTCTGCAACTCTTTTTCCGGAAAAACTGAATTCATCACAACGTCGGCAAGCAGATTTACAGCCTTTAAAGTATATTTTTGAGGCACTACGGAATAGATATACGTCTCCTCCTTAGTGGTATAAGCATCTATTTGACCGCCAACATTTTCAAGGCAACTGATTACTTGAGTGCTTTTGCGTTTTTCTGTACCTTTAAACAGCATATGTTCGATAAAATGAGCCATACCCGACTCATCTATCGACTCATCACGGGTGCCGACATCCAGCACTACACCGACATAAGAAACTGGAATTTTTGCCGGGATATGTAGCACTCTCAACCCATTAGATAGTGTATGAATATTATATTCCATCAAATACTAAATTAGTTTGCAAAGTTACTGTTTTTTTACCAAAGAAATACATTAAATCCAATTAAATTCACTACCTTTGCAAAGAATATACGATTTTGTAATCAACGAGGAGACATAGACTCTCTTTTTGACTCAAAATCGAGTGATAATATACTCATTTCCAATTTACAAGACGAAAACAATATTCTTTTGAATCAGACGTTTATAAAAAAGATGAACACAAAAAAAAGGAACTCAATATATACGATAATAGCACTGACAGCTATGGTGTATTTTTTTGCATCATGCTCTACGCAAAAGAACACAGCCGCCACTCGCGGATATCACCAAATGTGCACCGAATACAACGTTGGATTTAATGCCAAAAATGCTTATACAGAAGGAATTAAGAATATAAACAACTCTCTCGAAGACGATTACACACAGCTATTGCCTATTTTCCCTATCAGCAATGAAAAAGTGCGAACAGTGGCGAGCGGACA
>JBJECF010000046.1:0-22943 GCA_051870785.1 Candidatus Aphodosoma sp. | reverse complement strand
TCAGCCTATGCTCCTGGTTGCGTCCAAAGGTAGAAATTAAGGAGCGACTAATTACACAAAAAATATCAAACAGAATATTTTAATAATCTACTAAAACAATTATTGACCAATACCGGAGAAGCCCATAAACGCCATAGCAAGAAGGCCGGCAACGACTAAAGCGACAGGCATTCCCTGCATACCTTTTGGCACTTTAACAAGAGAGAGGTGCTCTCTAAGACCGGCAAAAAGCACAAGGGCAAGGCCGAAACCGATAGAAGTTGAAAGTGCAAACACCACGCTCTCGAGCATATTATACTCTTTTTGTATCACAACGATAGCCACACCAAGAATAGTACAGTTTGTAGTAATCAATGGCAAAAAAACACCCAATGCTTGATATAATACCGGCAACACCTTTTTCAATATAATTTCTATCAACTGTACAAGAGTAGCAATTACCAAGATATATGTAATGGTTTGCAGATACTCGATATGGAACTGACGCAAAACATAATACTCAATAAGATAAGTACATATTGTAGCGAGCGTCATAACAAAAGCCACGGCGGCAGACATGCCGAGGGCGGTATCGATTTTCTTGGAAACACCTAAAAACGGGCAGATACCCAAGAATTGAGCCAACACGATATTGTTGACAAAAATAGCAGTTATAACGATTAAAAAGTAGCTCATTTCGTTCTCAATTTATTAATTATTGCGATTAAATAGCCCAAAGCAAGAAAAGCACCCGGAGCCAAAATAAATAGTAACATACCATAATTTTCAGGATAAATATGGTAAGAGAAAAGAGTACCTGCGCCAAGGAATTCGCGGATAGCACCCAAAAGGGTAAGAGCGAAAGTAAAGCCAAGACCGATACCAAGACCGTCTAATAGCGAAGCAAAAGGATTGTTTTTAGCGGCGAAAGCCTCAGCTCTACCAAGTACAATACAGTTTACTACGATAAGAGGGATAAACAAGCCGAGAGTATCGTAAAGAGAAGGCACATAAGCCTCCATAAGCATCTGTACCATAGTAACAAAAGCAGCGATTACTACAATAAAAGACGGTATACGAACCTTATCGGGAATAAGTTTTTTTAGAGCGGAGATAACCACATTCGAACATAGTAGCACGAAAGTGGTAGCCAATCCCATACCCAAACCATTGATGGCAGAAGAAGTAGTACCTAAGGTAGGGCACATACCCAACATCAATACAAAAGTAGGATTCTCTTTTAAGAGACCATTTGTAAACGTTTTAAAGTAATTCATTCTTTCTGTGCTAAATTATTGTTGAACAATTTGGTTATCTATATTTTGAAGAGAATCTTGCACCTCATCAGCAACAGTATCAATAATTGCTGAAGTATTTTCAGTATTTTCATTCTCTATATTCACATTCTCAACACCATTTTTATCTACATCAACACAAGCCTTATAAGTATCAAAAGCTTTGTTTACAGCTCTTAAAAATGCGCGAGAAGAGATAGTAGCAGCGGTGATAGCATCCACAGTACCGCCATCTTTTGATACTGAGAGCGGAGCGGAAGTGACCATAATGCCATTAACCGGGGATTTCTCAATAAACCATTTATCCATTTTAGAGCCGAGACCCGGGGTTTCAGAATGGCTAAGAATTGAGTAATTCAATAATTTACCATCGACATCAATACCAACCATCATTTTAATAAGGCCACCGAAACCGAGTTCATCCGTTTCGATAGCATAACCGAGCAGATTATTATCGGCATCAAAAGCGCGGAACACACGTTGTTCATTAACGGTATCAACAGGGGCGATGATAGAAGCCTCGGGCATAACCACTTTGATTGCGGCTTCTTGTTTGGCTTGTTTTGCGTCGGCAATAGGTTTTTGCGTAAAATTAAACACTGCTGCAGTACCGGCGGCTGCAATAAGAGTAATGCATGTAAGCACTACAGTCATATTAAGGAATGTAGATTCTAACTTTTTCATGCTTTAGATACTTTTATTTTTTCGCCGAAGCGTTTTGGTTTAACATAGTTATTAATAATAGGTGTAGCGGCATTCATGATAAGGATAGCGAAAGACATACCTTCAGGATAAGAACCCCAAAGACGGATAACTGAGGTAATAAGACCGATACCGATACCATATATTATCTGGCCCTTATGCGTCATAGGCGATGTAACGTAATCGGTAGCCATAAAGATAGCACCGAGAAGCAAACCACCACTAAGAAGATGAACGATAGGGTCGGCATAAACAGTAGATGGCGTAAATGTAAACGGATTTAAAGTAATTGAATTACAGAGGAAAACAACACCTGTAAATACAAATACTGTAGTTAATATAGAAACCGGGATATGCCAAGAAATTGTTTTACGGCAAAGCAAATAAATACCACCTATGATAAGAGCAAGTGCACTCACCTCACCGAACGAACCGCCTATTTGACCAAAAAGCATATCGATATAAGAAGGCAGAGAATCGACAGATTGCCCCTCTTTAATAGAAGACAATATAGTAGCGCCGGTTTCTGCATCGAAATAATTAAATTTCAAATTCATAGAGATCGGGCGGGGCCAAGTAGTCATCTGAGCCGGGAAAGAAATAAGGAGAAATACACGACCTACCAAAGCCGGGTTAAAAGGGTTGTTACCCAAGCCACCGAACGTCATTTTACCTACACCGATAGCCACCAAAGCACCGATAATTACAATCCACCAAGGCAGGTTAGACGGCAAGTTAAAAGAGAGTAAAATACCCGTTACCAATGCCGACAAATTACCCAATGTATTTTCTCCCTTAAGGATAAATTTTTGGATAAGGAATTCAAAAAGCAAACATGAAGCGATAGAAATCAAGCTTACACATAGGGCACCGAAACCGAAAAAGTATAGCGCCACGAGATAAGCGGGAAGGAGAGCTATCACTACATCTAACATTTTACCTTTAACCGTATCACCACAATGAATATGCGGTGCAGGAGATAATGTAAGCATAATATATTAATTTATAATAATATGAATATTTAAAAGATTATTTTTTCTGGTTACGAGCGCGGATAATACCACCAACAGTAAATTTACCGAGGCGAATATAGTCTAATAAAGGACGATGAGAAGGGCAAGAATAAAGGCAACAGCCGCATTCGATACAATCCATAACCTTTTCTTTTTCCACTCTATCCCATATTTGATTTTCAGACAGACTCATAAGTAAATATGGTTCGAGACCCATAGGGCAAGCATCGACACATTTACCGCAACGGATGCAGTTATCGGCTTTCACACGACGAGCCAATTTATCCGGCAAAATAAGGAGTCCGGATATGCGCTTTGTAGTATTTGTATCGAGGTTACTCATAGAACGACCCATCATCGGACCGCCTGCTATTACTTTTGCGGTATTTCCTGGAAGACCGCCGGCAGCAGCTATTACGTCGTTTACCGGTGTACCGAATCTCACTCTAAGGTTTGCCGGGCGAGATACATTAGGACCTGTTACGGTAAGCACTCTGTCGATGAGCGGTTTATTCTTTTGTACAGCTTCGTAAACGGCATAGCAAGTAGCTACATTTTGCACTACGGCACCTACTGCAATAGGGAGGGCTCCGCTTGGCACCTGACGACCGATAGTAGCTTCGATAAGTTGTTTTTCTCCACCTTGCGGATAGTGCATTTTAAGAGGACATATTTCCACACCGTAATATCTGAGAGCAATTTTAGAGAGATGCTCTATTGCATCGCGCTTATTACACTCTATACCTATAACGGCTTTTTCTACTTTGATAGCCTTCATAATAAGGGATATACCAATAAATATCTCCTCTCCATGCTCAAGCATAAGTCGATGGTCACAAGTAAGAAACGGCTCGCACTCCACACCGTTAACTACAAGAACTTCGGCTTTAGCGGTAGGAGGTGGCGTTAGTTTTACTTGAGTAGGAAAACAAGCACCACCGAGACCTACAATACCGGCATCGGCTATTTTCTTTATTATTTCGGCGGGTTCCATATTATTAATACGGTTTACCACACCATCTCTAATAATTTCGGGCATCCACTCATCGCCCTCAACTTTAATAAAGATAGAAGGAGTAGAGATCCCCCAGCCATCTATTGCATTATCTATTTTTTCGATAGTACCGCTATAAGGAGAATGAATATTGGAACTCATAAAACCTGAAGCGGCAGCAATAAGTTGACCTGCGAGTACTTTATCGCCTTTTTCAACAATAGGTTTTGCAGGAGCACCGATATGTTGACTGAGTGGAATAACGGCATGTTCGGGCAGTGGCAAATTTTCTATTGCAACTCCTGCCGACAATTTATTATCATGTGGGTGTACACCACCTATGCTAAATGTTCTCATATATCATGAAATAACTTGTTTCTAAAATAAAGTCTGCTGCTCGGCAGTAGGTTTTTCAATCTTTTTCTCTTTCTTCTCACGAGGCACGACACGCATTTCCGGATCGATAAGTTTACTTACATCAACATCATCGGCATCGGATTGTTCACTCTTATTCTCGGAGTCGGATTTTACTTCTGCTGTTTCATTCTTCTCGGTTGCCGTGATTTCCGGATTGATAATTTTTTCCGGATTAGGAATTTCTGCAACTGTAGTTTCAACAACAGGGACTTCCGAAGTAGGCACTTTTTCTTCCACCACTATATCTACTGTAACATCGGCAGATTTAGCTTCTACCTCAATTTTTACATCGGCAGATGTTTCCTCTGTTTTCTTATCGGCAACAACAGTTGTTGATTTTTCAACTACTTTAGTTTCTTCAACAACCATCTTAGTCTCAACAGGAGCGTCTATTTTTTGATTTTCAACCTTAACATTATCGGTATTGGAAGTGTTTTCCGGCTTAATATCTACAGAAGGCTTAGCGACAGAATCTGCAGGTTTTGTAGCCGATTCAACAGGTTTTGTAGCCGATTCAACAGGTTTTGTAGCCGGTTCTGCAGGTTTAGCTACAGATTTTTGAGCAACAGGAGCGGGAGTCGGGAAATTCACATCATGGATAGCACCTGTAGGGCATTCAGCGACGCACTTACGGCAGAGACGGCAAAGATTAAAATCAATATAAGCTAGGTTATTTTCAACGGTAATAGCACCAAACGGACATGCTTTAGCGCATTTACCGCAACCGATACAAGCAGCGCTACAAGCTTTTCGAGCCACCCCGCCTTTATCTTTATTAATGCAAGAAACGAAAACTCTACGATTTTTAACGCCTTTATCTCGTAATTCGATGACGTGCTTAGGACATATTTTAGCACATGCTCCACAAGCAGTACATTTGTCGTCATCCACAACCGGCAATCCAGTTTCTTCATTAATATGGATGGCATTGAATTTACACACCTCCACGCAATCGCCATAACCGAGGCAACCGAAAGAGCAACCGGTTTCTCCGGCATATAATTGATTTGAGATACGGCAACTTTTTGCACCGTCGAAAGAGTTCTTTTTAGGGCGATTGGCACAAGAGCCGTTACAACGAACCACTGCCACTTTCGGTTTAGCATCAGAAACAGCCATACCAAGGATAGTAGCAACTTTAGACATAACAGGTTGTCCACCGACTGGGCAAAGTTTGCCTTCAAGAGAAGTAGCTTTTACGCAGGCATCTGCAAAGCCACGACAACCGGGATAACCGCAACCGCCACAATTGGCGCCCGGCAATACAGACTCAACTTCATCAATTCGAGGGTCTTCTTCTACTTTAAATTTTTGAGCTACAAAATAGAGTACAATGGCGGCAACAAGACCGATGACTCCTAATGTAATCAAAGAAGCAACAATAATATTCATATTTTATTCTTTTTTAGAAGCGTAAAAACGGAATTTAGCTTGAATTTTATTTCTAAAAAATCTTAGCACTAAAAAGTAAGGCAATAACATAGAGAGAGATAGCGTACCCACAAAGAATTCGCTATCAATAAAACGACTAAAAATAAAGAGTGCTAAAATAATCAGGATAAAGGGTATTACATAAGCGATAAGAACTGCTACCACACCGATACTTTTTTGACCGTAAACAACGGCGATATCTCCTTGTTGCAGAGTATCATCTACAGCAACGGCTTCAATAATCTTTTCGGTTTTATCAGAAGCAGTGCAAAAAGTTTTTGCGTGACAACCGGAACAAGCGGAAGTTTGTTCTATTTTAACAAATACCTTATGACCACTTATTTCGGTTACCTCCCCTTCGTGTTCGATAATGTCTTTCATACCTTAAAAGTTATTCGCTCGCAAAATTAAAAAAAATATCTTGTGCGACCAACATTTTTACACGAAAAATGCCCTTTCAGAAAAAAAACATCACAACTTACTCATAAATTTCTGACTATTAACAATAAAGCGTTCGTGATATGCTTTACCAATTCTAATATTATTTTCGTTAAAACACTCAATTTCAAAGGATAATTTTCTACCATCAACTTTAATAAGAGTAGCTGTACAGGTAATTTTTTCCCCAACTGCAGAGGCTTTTTCGTGAGAAGTATTAATACAAATACCCACGGTAGTATCTCCATCTTTAAGATATTCTTCTGTGAGTAAAATAGAAGTATTTTCCATCCAAGCCACCATTGTAGGAGTAGCGAGAACATCAAGGAGACCTGAACCCATAACTGCGGCAGTATCTTGCTTGCCGACAACGAAAATTTTTGAAATCGATTTCATACTAAAAAAAATTCCACTATTGTTTATATAATGTATATCAAAAATAAGTATCTTATTGCCCCTCTCCAAAATTATTTTTTTCGAATTTAGTAGCAAGGAAAAAGGAAAGATAAACATAAAAACCATACCTCTTTTTACCGACAAGCGACTCGAATTTTTCGAGAAAAAGCGTCATTTGCATGCAAAATCATCGCTATTTACCATTTTCTTTTCATGTCTATAACCAAAGCGAAAAGATAAAAAATGGACGAAAAGAAGATAAAATCAAGGGGGATGATTAAAAACAAAAAATCCGCTAAACCATTGATGAATAGCGGATTTCGTGATCCCGGCGGGATTCGAACCCACGACCCACAGCTTAGAAGGCTGTTGCTCTATCCAGCTGAGCTACGAGACCAAAAATATGAGGCTCAATCCTCACTGCAAAATAACAGAATTTTTCTGACACAAACAAATTTTTTCAATAATTTATTTTCATAATATCGGTATAAGATTTTTTTTGTATCTTTGCGAAAATAAACGGATGATTTATGTCGTTAATTATTAAACGGATAAATAAACTAACATGAAAAATAAACTTATATTATTGCTCTGTCTAGGAATTATTTTATTAACCACCGGATGTTCGGGTTCTCGTACATACTCTCAAGAGTTGGAAGCGGAAGAGAAACTGATAGAGGAATGGCTCATCAGAAATAATATCGTGGTAATTGATGAATTTCCGGAGGATTCTGTATTTGCAGAAAACGAGATGTATTTATACGAAAACGGGCTTTATTTTCAACTACTTTCAAAAGGGGAAGGAGACACTCTACGCAACGGAGACGTTTTCACTCTACGTTATTCTCAATCGACATTAGACGAAAATCCGATAGTAGAAGATTACCTCACTACTCTTGATCGTCCATACCCTACGGAGATTACATACGGCAGTCTTACAAACAGTTGCGAAGGATGGCAAACAGCATTTGCAGCCATGCAGCGAAGCGAATCAAGAGCCAAAGTTATTGTGCCATCGCAAATCGGACGTAACAGTTCTGTAGTAACTCCATATTTTTACGAATTAAGGATAAGAAAAATACCAAAATAATTATGACGTTAGTAAAATCTATTTCCGGCATCAGAGGAACTATAGGAGGCGCGGTAAGCGAAGGATTATCACCTATAGACATAGTAAAATTCACAACCGGCTATGCACAATGGCTTAAGAAGTATCGTAATAAAGAGAGATGCACAGTAATAGTAGGTCGTGATGCCCGCATCTCCGGAGAGATGGTTAACGACATCGTAACCGGCACGCTTATAGGATGCGGTTGTGACGTTATCAATATCGGTCTTGCCACTACGCCTACAACGGAATTGGCTGTTACTATGGAGGGTGCAGACGGAGGTATCATCCTCACAGCCAGCCATAATCCGAAACAATGGAACGCACTCAAACTCCTCAACGAAAAAGGCGAATTTTTAAGCAATTCACAAGGAAAAGAGATGCTAAAAATGTCTAATAGCAAAATGGTTACATACAGCGAAATAGACAATATAGGCAGTTGTGTTTACAAGGATAAATACGAAGAAAAACATATAAAAGCTGTACTAAAATTACCTTTAGTAGACGTAGCTGCAATAAAAGCTGCCCAATTTAAAGTTGTTATCGACTGCGTAAATTCTGTAGGAGGCATTGCAATACCAAAATTACTAAAAGCCCTTGGAGTAGAGCAGGTTGAGATGTTAAACTGTGAGCCTACGGGCAAATTTGCACACAATCCGGAGCCACTACCTGAAAATTTGACTGAGATTTCTGAAAAGATGAAACATGCCAAAGCTGATGTAGGTTTTGTCGTTGACCCGGACGTCGACCGCCTTGCTATAATCTGTGAAAACGGAGAAATGTTCGGAGAAGAATACACTTTGGTTTCGGTATCCGACTACGTATTGAGTCACACTCCAGGCAATACAGTATCTAATTTGAGTTCCACAACAGCCCTTGCCGATGTCACACGCAATTATAAAAAGCGCTATTACGGTGCCGCAGTAGGCGAAGTCAACGTGGTAAAGAAGATGAAGAAATGCAACGCCATCATAGGTGGTGAAGGCAATGGTGGTGTAATATATCCGGAATGTCACTACGGAAGAGACGCCCTTGTAGGCATAGCTTTATTTCTCTCTCACTTAGCACATTCAAAATTAAAAGTCAGCGAGTTGCGAGCAAAATACCCTAACTATTATATGGTAAAGAAAAAAGTGACTCTCTCTGCTACTACGGATGTAAACAGCGTACTAAAAGAGATTAAGCGTCACTACTCTACCCCTGGAAACGACATATGTACTATAGATGGAGTAAAAGTTACTACCGAAAAGGGATGGATTCATATGCGTAAATCCAATACAGAACCGATTATCCGCATCTATACCGAAGCAAAATCGGTAGAAACCGCAGAAGAATTGGCTAATAAAGCTTATCAATTTATTTCAACATTATAAACTTATAATACTACTATTATGAAAAAAAGACTTTTCTTAGTCGTAATGGCTACAATGATTCTATTAACAGGATGCAAAGAAAAACCGAACATCTATGGTGAATGGCAATTAACCAAATTTATGATGGGTACTATCGACGTTTTCAACTCAAAAGTCCTATCAAGTTTTATTGACGATTGTATGAAAACAAATACATATTTGCTTTTCTACTCTGATGAATCTAACAACGACAAATTCGAATTAAGAGCTTGTGACCAAACCGAAGTGACGGGCAACTACACATACGAAGATGGCATCTGTGTATTTACCAACGTTCAAAGCGACAATAGTATGTACAAATTCCCTAACGGAGTTGTAGAAGACAATAGCGTTATGACTATCACTATGCCTATCAAGGATTTGGACTTTGTAAAAGAGCTCCCTTCCGTAGTTCAAGGTTACATCGATACTACTGCCAATTTGGTTTATACCTTTAACAGAATATTACCTGATTAAACATACATTATAAACATGAAAAAGATATTTACCATCCTATTCTCTGCACTCATATTGGCATCATGCGGAGGTAATGATACACATAAACTCGAAGGCACATGGAAGTTGACGTCCATCGTAGTAGATGCCGTAGACTATGCACATAGTAGCAGAATGCAAGAGTACTACCCTGATATCGACCAATCTACTATTGTTTTTGAAGGAGACAATCAATTTGTCATTACCCAAGTTTGTATGAAAGCAAATGGAGATATACCTGAATTCTCTTATGAATTTAGAGGCACGTACAGCTATATAGATGGTGTATATCAATTCGTAATAACAGAAAACACCAAAGATACGGAAGAGAACTGCACTATTACAGGAACGTTGAAAGATAATGAGTTGACCCTTAAAAAGCATTTCGAAGCAATGGAAATGTGGATAGTAGGCAACGAAACTCCGGTAGATGCATACGTAACTTTTGAAAAGAAATGAATAATAGTAAGATAGCACTGTTTCCCGGCAGTTTCGACCCATATACCATCGGGCATCATGATATTCTATGTCGTGCACTGCCACTTTTCGACAAAATAGTAATAGCCATTGGGATAAACCGCAATAAAAAGCCCTATTTCCCATTGGAAGAGAGACTCGGTGCGCTGAAAGAGCTGTATAAAGGTAACGACAAAATAGAGATAACTACTTACAGCACACTTACTACGGACCTTGCAAAAGCTATGCAAGCACAGTACATTATTCGCGGAGTACGCAATATTGCAGACTACGAATATGAATTGACAATAGCTGATGTGAATCGAAATTTAAACGGGATAGAGACTATACTCTTCTTCTCCAAACCGGAATTGTCACATATCTCATCATCGATAGTGCGGGAGCTACACTCCTTCGGCAGAGACATTACTGAATATTTACCTGTCAAAGAAATAATAACATTATAATTAAATCAGAAAAAAGAGATGAAAAAAATTGCAATGATAACAGGCGCCACCTCCGGAATAGGATTAGGCACTGCAAAAGCACTAGCTTCAGAAGAATTTAACTTAATATTAACCGGTCGACGTAACGATCGACTCGAGAGAATCAAAAAAGAGATTGAAGAGAAATACAAAGTAGAAGTGCTCACCATGTGTTTTGACGTACGAAACCAACAAGAGGTGGAAAAAGCCGTTACCACACTACCTGCAGAATGGAAGAATATCGATGTATTAGTTAACAATGCAGGGTTGGCAGTAGGCCTCGAGCCAATACAAGAAGGACTTTTGGAAGATTGGGAACGTATGATAGATACAAATGTAAAGGGACTACTTTATGTAACGAGAGCCGTATCTCCATTGATGTGCGCCCGCAAACAAGGTCATATTGTAAACATCTGTTCTACAGCCGGTAAAGAGGTATATCCAAACGGCAATGTATATTGTGCGACAAAGCATGCCGTAGATGCTCTTAGTAAAGCAATGCGCCAAGATATGCTCCCTTACGGCATAAAAGTAACTAATATCTGTCCTGGAGCCGTAGAAACGGAATTCTCTTTAGTTCGTTTTAAAAACGATGAAGCCCGTGCCGCAAAAACCTACGAAGGAATGACACCTCTCACTGGAGACGACATTGCAAACCTTATCCGCTTTGCTGTTACTCTACCTGGTCACGTATGTATCAATGACTTGGTAGTAACTCCTACTGCGCAAGCCAATGCAACGAATATTATACGTAAAAAATAATCTGCCACAAATATCCCCCTAATATTTTCAAACTAAAAAAATGGGAAAGCATAAATATTACGTAGTATGGAAGGGCAGAGAAACCGGAATATTTGACAATTGGAGTGCATGCAAAGACTCTATCGACAAATATGAAGGGGCACAGTACAAGAGTTTTGCTACAGAAGAAGAAGCAAAAAACGCTTTCAAGATGGAATATTGGAGACTGATACAAAAGCGAGGAAACGGTCCTTCAATAGTTATTTCCGAAGAGACAAAAAATATTATTACACCGTCTATTTGTGTAGATGCAGCTTGTAGTGGCAATCCGGGCGAAATGGAATACAGAGGTGTAGACACAGCTTCCGGGAAAGAGATTTTCCACTCAAAAGTATTCAAAGAAGGCACCAATAACATAGGTGAATTTCTTGCCATAGTACACGGTCTATCATTATTAAAGCTAAAAGGTTATAAGCATGCCATCTACTCTGATAGTGCAACAGCGATATCTTGGATTAAAAACAAGAAATGCAATACCAAGTTGCCAAAAAGTGCAAACAATGCAGAACTTTTTGATTTGATAGAGCGAGCCGAAAGATGGTTAGCAAACAACACTTACGATAATATCATCTTCAAGTGGGACACCGATAGATTAGGTGAAATCCCCGCAGATTTCGGACGAAAGAAATAAAACAACAATACACATTTCAAAAAATCCTTCACTAATTATAGTGAAGGATTTTTTATGTAAAATCTTCAACAACAAAAATAACTAAAAAAGCCCGCACATCTAATTCGATGCACGGGCTAAATATTTTTTCTTTTAATGACTGTAGACAGAAGGCTTAGCTTTAAAATCTACCTTTTATCGAGTCTTAAAGAAATGTTTAACATTTTTACTTCACTACGAGGCGACCGAGATAGATATCTCCTGTACCTGAAGTAATGCGGATATAGTAAACGCCACTTGTGTAGATGCCACCTACTTCGATAGGGAAGGTAGATGGAGTAAAGATTTCAACAACTTGTCCTACAGAGTTGAGTACTTCTACGCGCATACCGTTTTGCTCATCGGCTGTCCATTCACGGGTTACAAATGTGCTTTGTCCTCCGAGAACAGGGTTTGGAGCCACAACGATAGGGAGTGCATAGCTGCTTTCAACACTTGTACCTACGCTCAAAATGAGGGTTACTAAAGAGTCACAACCATATTCAGATGTATAGAAGCGACCTTCATACTCACCGGCTTGAGTATAAGTATTATTAGCGAACTCGTAAGTCTCGCCCGGATTGATACTTGCGTAGATAGTATCGTAAACGGCAGGTATAAGAGTGAGGTGAAGCTCGATGATTGAGTCGCAACCTGCATAAGTTTGCAGTGTGAGTTCTGCAATAGTATCGGCAGTTACACCAGTGAGGTTAAAGCCGTTACCATTATAATCATCGCCCTCGCAGACGTAATCATTTACGACAGTACGAGTAGGGTCGGTTACCACGAGGGTAAGGTTTACAACGCTATCGCATCCGAAAGTAGATACAAATGAATGGTTGTAAGTACCCGGCTCTGTTAGAGTAGTACCTGCAAAGTCGTAGTCACTACCGCGACAAATAGTAATAGTAGTATCTACTTGAGTAGGTATTGCGGTGTAATAGAGACGCATGATAGAGTCGCAACCGTTGACATTTGTGTAATTTGCAGTATAAACACCTGTCGTAGTGATTGTTCTACCCTCCCAGGTGTAAACTTCATTATCGCATTTAGTTACCTTAGCATCGTAATATTTTGGTATTACGGTGATGTTGATGGTAGTAGTTACATCACAGCCGTTATTATTACGTTCTACAATGGTATAAGTACCTGCATCGGTATAAGTATTACCGTTGAAAATATAGCTATTGCCTTCACAGAGATTTACGTTAATAGTACTATCAAGGTTTAGCACATTAAGATAAAGTACAACAATTGAATCACAACCATAAATAGATTGGAACGGCATTTGATATCTACCGGCAGTAGTAATAGGAGGGGTTACATTAGCAAAGAGACCCTTGTTGTAAACATCACCATGGCAAATTGTATCATAAAGAGTAACTCTATACTGAGGAGCAACAGTTAAGTTGACAGTAATAATAGAGTCAACTATATTTCTTCCTGTACCCTTCTTAATAGCCGAGATAGTAGAAGTACCGATAGTAAGGTCTCCCGCGCTCAAGTTAAATCCGTTACGTAAATAAGGTTCTCCCTCACAAACGGCGTCTGTACGAGCAGGAATCATTTCCAATTCAGTAACGCGAATATCATCGAAAGCAATGACTCCACCAGATGCTAAATTAGAAGCAACTGTACTGAACATAAATATTACTTCTCTATTCTGATAATCTTCGAGAGTATAATATTTTTGCATCCACCCCTCTGTTTTACTTAATACGTCAAGAGTATCTTGATTTAAACCATCTACATCCGCTACACAAACATATAATCTATCATACACTGCCAAATTCTTATAATTAAATGAAATAGCGGCACGATTTGATTCTATAAGAACAGGTAATGTTTTAATTAAAGCAAGACCTTCAGTATTTGAAGTATTAACTTGCATAAATTTATTACCGGAAGAAGTAGTAACGCTCCAATTATCAGCTGAATTGGATGTTAATACACTACTTGAAGTATTATCCCAACAGTTAGGTATATTACCATCAATTACAGAAGAGAAGTCTTGCAGATAAGGCATTGTTACCGTACCGCAATCGGTATTAAAGCTTACAGAAGCACCATTTGTAGTATCATTACCTATAATACCATAAACATAAGCGGTATATTCGCTACTTGGTGTTAGATTAGATAATACGCAACTATTTTGGGAAACAGTAGTTTGTAAAGTAATTACATCATTACACTCAAGCACCACATTGTATTGAGGAGCGACATCACTCCAAGAAAGAGTCACCTCATTGCCAACCACAGATACTACTTCAACAGGTGCTGGAGTGATATTTTGTGATTCTACAAATTTCATATCATCCAACACTGTAAGCAAGTTAGATACGGTAGCATCAGGGCTCTTAACTTTATGTTGTACTCGGAATCCGAGTTGATACTCACCGGTTTCACTCATAGTAATATCAGCAGAGATATTATTCCAATTTCCGTTAAGCAAGTAAGTAGCATAAGTCTTCTCAACTTTTCCATTTTTAATTTGTACTATAGAAATAGTATTACCCACATTTGCAGCATCCACATGATAAGCATAAATAGAAAGCGTATATGTTTTATTTGCTTCCATGTGGAAAGTATTGTAAATCAGATCGGAATAATAATTAATACCGGAATTGAAATATACGGAATTAGATCCAGAGTGATGTTGTAAATTATAAAAAGAAGTACCTTGTCCTAATGTAGATTCCATCTTATTATAAGAGCTTTCACTCAATTCTCCCCAACAAGGATTTACAGCAGTAAGATATACATCAGAACCGACAACATCTTCAAAGCCATAAGAATAAGGAGCAGTGATAGGAGAACATTTAGTGTTAAAATCACTACTTACAACATAAGAATTACCTTCGGCACAAGATGCAGTTAAATAAATAATATAATCTGTATAAGGGGCAAGATTCTCCAATAAGATATTATCACTTTGGACGCTACCTGTATCAATAGTATCATTACCGGAAACGAGAAGGTAATTAACAGTTACACCGGCTTCGTATCCATCATAAGTAACTACTGCAGTATTATGAGAAGATGTAACTTTAATGTTTTCCAACAAAGCACAAGGCACTGCTTGACAATATATATTATCTATTGCGATAGGAGGCTCATACATGAATGAACCGGAGCTTTTCCAATAAACAATCAGTTTATAAGTGCCACTCTTTTCGACATTTATACTAACATGACGAGAAGCCCAATCCGACATATCCTTCAGTACTGCATTATTATCGAGGGATATTGCATTTGCAGGTAATGCCGAAGAGAAATTATCTACAGGCAAAGTTTCATCAGCAGGGAAAAGAAATACACGACCATATTCATAAGTACCATATCCCAAGACTTTGCAATCGTAATTAAAGTAATAATTACCGCTTTCAAGATAGATATTTCTCATAGCAAAAGCTTTACTATTTTCCAGTCTATAAGAATAGCTTTGACTACCATTAGGATAGCCGGAAATATATAGAGCTTTATCGCCTGAACGAACACCATCTTCATCAGTTCCAAATACGAAAGCATTATTATTATTTGATTGTAACGTCCAATTACTATTTTCATTCTCATCTTCAAAAGTAATAGTAAATGGAGCATTAAGCACGCCCATTGAAGTGACAAAATCAATAGAACTCCAAGCAGTTGCATTCTGATTTGCATCAACCGATCTCACTTCGAAAGTATAATTTGTATTCTGAATGAGATTATTAATTAATATTTCATTACTTGCTGTACTACCGGATGCTACAATAGCACCATTAGTAGATAACTTATATTCGTTAGTAACAGCACTAACGCAACTATTCCATTTAATTTCAACAGAATTATTATTTACTTCTGAACTAATTATAACAGGCGGGAATACATCATCATTATAAGAAACTACAATATCATCAATATAAGCCAAAGAAGACTCAGAGTTTGTTCTTATAGCAATTCTATTTCCATTGCACTCATAATTTGAGAAATCCACAATAACGGTATTGGCAATAGATGAAGAAGAAACTGTTTGTACTTCTTGGAAAGTAACCACATTTTGATCTTGCATAGTACCTACCTGGATATCACAATCATTACCTATGTGTTTAAATGATAATTTAACACTATTAAGAGGAGCAGTAAACAGAGGTAAAATAATTGTATTAGTGCCTTTCATTGCCATAGCGCCAGGGCGACTACCCAATGTAGAATTAGTAACAATAGGATAGTTAATGCCATTAACTTCACTATATTTAATTACCTCAAAGCACAAAGGCAAAGCAGCATATGTACCAATAAGGTCATTAAATTGCTCTGTCCATACGTCACCACTATTGAGTGTAATTGCATTACAAGAAGTATTAAAATCGAACGGGCCGAACCACTCACTTACTCCTTTTGAATTACGAGTACGAGCATATAAAGAATAAGAAGTAGAATTAATAAGACCGTTGATAGTAACCCGATTTGTTGTATGGAAAGAGCTGCTATTTTCATTAGGATTTGCACCACGAGATACACATGATACCTCAACAGTATCAGTAATATAAGTAATATCAAAAACAGCACTATTTACTCCAATACTTACAACGTCAATATCTTCTACACCCGGAGTCTCGGGAATTTCTGTAATCCACATGTCATCAAGGTAACTTTGATGGTAATTAGATGTACCTGCAGTATAGCAAATTGCTATTCTATAATTATTATAAGCAGACTGTACAGAAGAGAAGCTATATTCATACTTATTAAAAGTACTGACTCCTAAAGTATTCTCACAAGTATCCAAAGGAATAAACGAAGATCGATTATTACCATTCATAATACCTACCACGAATATACCTCCATAAGAAGTTTGAGAGTATTTAAAATTCAACAAAGCTTTATTCAGAGGTATATCAAGTTGAGGTAATATTACGAAACCATCTTCTACGTGGCTAACAACTGCAACAGAATTAAATTTTAGGGAGTATTTACCATCTGTAACATAATTTACTGCATTCTGTTTATAAATTTTCATTATAGAATTTTCCGGATAATATATCTCATAGCACGCCAAATCAGACTCAAAACTTTCGTGATATGGAGTATTAATTACTTCACATTTAGTAGTAAATGATGTAGATTTTCTCCATCTACTTACAGCAGAGCCACAATTACTACGGACATACACCTCATAAGATGTTGCTGAATTAAGGTTAGTAATATTAAATAATGAATTATTTACAGTATATATTTCAGCATTATCAAGGCGATCACCGAGAGGAACAAGAGCATAATCCCAAGAAGAATGTGATTGAACAGAATCGCTAATAACTATTGTAGCGGAATTTGAAGTAATAGCGCCAACTACGACATTAACAGGGATATAGCAAGACTCGATAGGTTCGATAGAGAATTTATTTAATACAGCTTTACTATAAATATTAGATGTTTGTGATTGTGTGCCGATGACATCAACCATATACATCACTTGTCTACCTGCAGAGCGAGTATCCTTGACTGTTTCTGAAATAGTATAGTAATCAGAATTAGGAATGAAAGTTTTTATAGTATCTGTATAAGAGATACCGCCATCATAAGAAGCAATAATATGTACTTTATTGATAAAATTACATTTAATTTCAACATTAATTAATGCACCATTAACCGGGGTCATATCAAACATAGGAGAAATCAACCTGCCTTGAGGAACTATAGCAGAAGAAGTGTACTGCCAAGCAACGCCTTCTGTAGCTGACACCATAATTCTCCAATAATTGTCACTTACATTAGGAATATTTTCTCCCTGCGTCCAACATTCTGGGAATAGATTATTATATGTATTAGATAAGATGTCATCTAAATAAGGCAATTCCAAAGGGGCACAGTCGGTAATAAATTCAGGAGTATAAGAAACAAGACTACGATCTGTACCATTACAAATAGAAGTAACTGATATTGTATATAGAGAACGAGCAGCAAGATTGTAAAGAGTAGCAGAAGGAGTATTCACAATGGTAGTTGACTCCAACACATATTGTTTACCTACATTACTATTTTCCACGATACGATATACATTCACTTCCCAAGCATTTTCATTGCCACCGGCAGTCCATTGTACTTTCAAATCACGAGGATTTGCATTAAGCACTTGCACATTTGCAGGAGCATTACAAGTAGGAGTTTGAAGTATTTGAATATTATCAAGATAAATAGCTTCATCACCAACGATAATAGCAATATATTTAGCATTGGCAAACGGATCACCTGCATAATCATCACTTGCGAGTACAGAGAAGTTAATTTTAAATTCCACCCAAGAATTACCAACAGGTATATTTATATTTGCAATAGGCTCATAATCTTCGATAGAAGAAGGATTTGTCATCACACCAATTGAAACAGTATCACCATATTCATTATTTACATAGGCATAACCGGTAATAGAATAATCGGCAAGAGAAGTAACATCCATTTCCGGAGTAACAAGTGTCACATTTTGCAATTTCAAAGAAGAATTTCCACTTCTATGGAATTGCTCTGTTGATAACGAACAGATACCGGTAGATGTAAGTGTACTCCAACAAGCAAAGTCGGTATTTCCCTCTTCAAAAGATTCGTTATAAGGCAATGATTTAACACCACATTGAGTATTAAAAGTACTGATAGGAGTCCAGAAACTTGTACTACCATCATCGCAAAGCGAACGTAAGGTATAATAATATTTTTTATTTTGTTGAAGACCGATAATGTTTATTGTACCACCTCCATTAGATATGGTATCAATAAGTACGTCATAAGCAGGGTCGAGGTCACTATTATCAATGGTAGCTACACGCACTTCAGTATTTGAAGCGGAAGGAGTAAATGTAATTTCTGCAGATGTATTGGTGATATTTTGTGTAAAGATATTCTTTGGAGTATTACAACTGATTTCTTTCACACTCCAGTTATCAATACCACAAAAACTATATGCGTAAGCATATATACCCAAGTAATAAATACCACTTTCTTCTACTTCGAAAGTATTACCAAAACGAGTCCACTTATTCGGTGTCGGGGTTTCCGGCACTATTATTTTTAATGCATTAGAAGCATTATTTATTGGACTATTATTTAATATTATACTTAAACGCTCACCATATTTAGTCATATTAACATTATTAGAGAGAGCATAAACACTTACTTCATACGTTTTACCAGCCTCAAAATAGAATGAACGATAATAAAAAGAAGTTGTATATGCGGATAAACATTTTTTACCGGAATAAGGTGCATAAATTGAATTTACCACATCAGAGACTACCGCTTTATCGTAATATGTACTTGTACGTATAATATCATAACAAGTATTACCCTCTAAAGCAAATCCCATTTCGTAAGACTCGAAATTTTCGAAGAAAGGATTTTCAGATGTAATAGTAATAGCGCTACATGGGGTTGATACTTCACAGAGATTTGAATTCCATTCCGAATAAGTATTACCTTCACAAACTCTGCGAGCATATACTACATATTCCGTATTTTCGGAAAGACCGGAAATAGTAACACTATCGACATTATTAACTGCAATAGGAGTAACATTTGATAACGAGCCACCTTTTTCTACTACGGCAACCTCCCAATTAGTTAAAGATTTTTCTGATGTTGAAACCACAATAGATTGATAATCAACTACTGTAGCACAAACTCTATCAATAGGTTTACAAGCCGGCACTTCCTCTACTGTAATATCATCAATATAGAAATATACTTCATTATTTCCGGTATTAACACCTTCAAATAACAAGTATTGTTCGCCAACTAAAGTATCCGGAATTTCAACTGTATATTCATAATATCCTTCTTTACTTTCTACAGGGATTTGATTATTTAAAGCATAATATGTACCGATAAGAACTCCATCATTGTCAGACAAATTATCAGTTACTTTTAATTGTAAATAAACTGCAGGATAGTAATTATTTTTAATACGATACATCCAGAATTTTACTTGGTACTTTTTCCCTGTTGCAAAATTAAATTTAGGAGAAATTAACGAGACATTTGCACCATTACCAACTTTATCAAACATAGCGGCTCCATTACCTGAGTGTGATAAATCTTGATTATTTAAAATATGCCACGTATTCTCCATATTGTTAGTACCTAGTGTAGGAATAGATTTAATTTCTCTATCCCAACATGTAGGAGGGAAAACATTCACCGTTTCAAAATCTTGAACATAAGGGAATGTAGATATAGTCAAGCAACGAGTAGAGATATAATCGTCATAAACCAAAGGATCGGAGATGTTATTAACATCACATTTTGTATATACATTAGCTTTTAAGTGATAAATAGTAGCAGGATTAAGACCTGTAATAGAATAATTTGTATTATTCACCTCTACACTATTTGTGGTAGAGTCGGTTTCGGAAGTATATAATACATATTCAACTATCCAAGCATGATGAGAAGTTTCAGAAGCCGTCCAACTCAAATCGATAGAATTGGAGTTTGAAGCGACTACAAGTTTTTTAGCAGGGCGGCAAGCCGGGGCAAGTTCTACTCGAATATCATCCAAATAGCTATAAGCCCGGTTTTGACCCACGACTGCTTCAAAAAAGAGATAAACTGAGCCTGAAAGAGGTATATTATATTCAAATTCATACCAACCTGCCAACAATTCTACCGGAGGTAATTGTACACAACGGCCAATAACACCAAGTAAGACGGCATTTGTTGTATCCAAGTTACTATTATTAGTAGCCCATACTTTTATATAATCATTCTCTGAACTTGTAGCGTGTCGGTATAGATTAAACTTCAAATCGTATTGCCCCACATTTGCTATAGCGAGGGGAGACATTCCAAGGATATAATGGCCACCCGGTTTTGCATAATTAAATTTTGCAACTTTATTATTATCATAGCTGGCAACAACCCAACCATTATTACCATAATCCGTACCATAACCATTTTCAAAACCGAGAACAGTTTGTTTGCTTACCCAACAAGGGTCAAAAGATGTTTTCCCTTCAAAATCTTCTACAAAAACAGGGTACATAGGGCTACAAATAGTAGTGGTACTTACAGGTAAACTCCATTCAGAGCTATCACTTGCAGAACAAATTGACTGAACATAAAAAGAATAGGTAGTAAGATTACTCAACCCGGTAACGCGTAAAGGATTAGCATTTCCGGTAAAGAAATCAACCTCCTCTGTGTCATTATTAATAACCTTTACCAAATAATTATTAGAAGGAGTAAAAGAATAATCATCCCAAGATAACAAAACTGAAGTGGAATCGGGTATAACAACTAAATTTTCCAAACGTTGACAAGTAGACGCATATTTTACGTTGACGTTATCTATATTTACAATAGCAGCATCATCTTCCGACTCTATCATAAAATAGAATTGAAGTCCGCGTTGTTTTGCATAACCGGTAAGGGCAGTACCAATACGATAGCTTTTCCAGTCACCGGCCGGAATCGATTTTTCAAACAAGCTATTGAATTGGGCAGGATCAGTAGGGTCGGAAGTCAATCCGATTTGCATTGTAATAGGCTTATTAATTTGAATATAGAAATCCAACTCCATAGAATCGGCTTCGACATCAAAAGGCGGTGTAGTAATAGTTACAACACTGCCTTTTGGAGTAATCGACAAAGATTTATTTGAATTATATCCGCTATTAGATATTACCACTTTATCTGACAAATTATTACTACCAACGAGCCATTTATCAGGTAAAGAAGTTTCATTTTCAAAAGTCATTAAATAAGGTAAAGCAATCGGGCGAGCTTTTGTATGAAATTCAAAAATTTCGGATTGATCGGAATATCCAAGAGCAGCATCAGAACAATCGGCTTGTAATGTCAATTGATATTTAGAATTAGGCTGAAGCCCAGTAATTGTATATTCATCTGAATATAAAACAGTAAAAGACTGTTTATTATATACATTATTACCATTTTCATCACGTAGCGTAAATCTATAATCATTTGTAGAACTACCAACTGAATATTTATTCCAAGAAAAAGTTACTTTATTTGTATCCAATGAATTAACACTGATATTCATGGGATAAGCACATTGAGGCAAATCGCGAATCAATACATTATCAATACAAGTACTATAATGACCATTTCCGCTGACACCATTTGATGTAGTAACTTCAAAAACTATACACACTTTTTGCTGTCCGGTATAAGCCGATAAGTCGATAGTTTTCTCTTCCCAAGCATTATTATGCATTATATAGGAAGCGAGTACTGTTGTATATGTAGCTCCACTATCAGTAGATATATATACTTTAAAGCCATCGCTACATGGATCGTAAAGCATAAAGCTTAGCAACATATCCTCAGTAAAGCTCATTACGGGAGTTTTTATTACCGCTAATTTGCCCGTACTTGAATTATACACGCGTAAAAAATTGCCATCATAAGCTTCAGAAGCTATATAATAACTATGCCAGTTAAAAGATGATGAAATATCGCCTGACAAAGACCAACCGGCAGGTCTGGAATTGGTTGCAACAGAGTTAAAATCCTCATCGAGAAGTACCGTCTGTTGCGCGACAAGTATCCATGGGATACTTATCACAAACAAAATTGTGAGTAATAATTTCTTCATTTGATTTAAATTTAAAGTGATTGATCATTATAACCATCGCAAATTTAATATTAATCCTTTGTTAACAACAAAAATTTAATATAATTTAACCCCCCCCCCACTTGTTTTTGTCTAAAATTTAACATTTATTCGGGTTGTGTGCAAAGTATTAACATTGCACATACAATAAACATTCGGTCTACGAAAAGTACATCACATACGTAATTCACTTAAAATTATTGAGAAACAATAAAAAAAGAAATGAGAAAGAAAATTATTGCTGTCCGGTAAAACCCGAAAAGGCATAAAATAACTGTCCGAAGTTC
>JBJECF010000045.1:0-23978 GCA_051870785.1 Candidatus Aphodosoma sp. | reverse complement strand
AGCCTATGCTCCTGGTTGCGTCCAAAGGTAGAAATTAAGGAGCGACTAAATAATAAGAATTTACTCAGATAATTACACGGAATTAGAAAATGTTATATGGTCCGGATTAACACTTATGTACTATATAGATTTTATCGCTTTTATGGAAAATGCTGATAAATTTTGAGTAATATTTTGTAAAAGAGGGTCAAAACTAATTTAAGTACTTTCGATTTTCGATTAGTGAGCTCATTTTTGAAACAAAAAAGTCCGAAACTTGATTTTGAAGGTTTTAGATGATTATTTTATGCCTTCCCAAGTTTTACCGGACTGCAATAATAAAAAAGTAAAAACATTCCGATATGTGCCCGTAAACTCTGATTTTTTCGAGTTTCCGAGCATGTATCGTGTGTGTTTTAAGGATATTTGTCGGTTATGGTACGGGGTCGTAGCCACTATCGCCCCAAGGGTGGCATCGGCAGATGCGCTTCACGGCAAGCCATAATCCCTTGATTGGTCCGTGCTTACGTATTGCCTCTATTGCATATTGAGAGCATGTGGGCGTGTATCTACACGTTGGTGGAAAGAGCGGAGAAATGCACCTCTGATAGAAAAGTATTGGCGGTAATAATAAGTATTCCGCTCCTTTCTTTATAGCTCGTTTGATATTCATAGTATTTTCAATTTTTCTTTACTTTGTTTCATCGTTATATGGAGTGTCTTTTACACCTTTTCTTTTGAGGTTGTTTACTAATTTATCTAAAAGTGGTTTGAAAGTGTTTGTAAACAAAGGGTAATTTCCAAACCATCTAACGATATACGGACTTATAGTGTAATATATTTTAGATTATTAACGGTTTAACACAACCGTTTGAAAAATAAACATTTAACGGAGTATCTGAAAAGTAATGGTAACGACTTGGCAACCGTACGATTTTCAGCGTTTTGCTATGTTTTGCTGTCAAATAACTCTTTATGCAAAAGTAGTCAAAATCCTTGAATAGGCCAATAGATTGCCTACTTTTAGTCGTAATTGGTTCTATTTAGTCGTAAATAGTCGTAATTCTCTTGGTTTAGTCAAAAACACAGGTATTACAACTACTCCATATACCATATTCGGCCTTTCAAAATGATTATACCAACTTCTTTCATTTCTACAAGAATATTTCCGACCATTCGTTCCTTTTGTTCAGAAGTCTTGGTTTTAGGAAGCACATCCTTGAGATAATCAAATATAGCATCTCTCTTAGCCCCTGCCGCCCCAGCATTCTGAAGATACTGCAAAATCATTTGTTGAAGTTTCGCTTTATCCAAACCTCTATTACGGGTATAATCCGGTAACTGTTTTGTCTTTTTAGCTATATCAAGTGATATGCTATATTCAGAGGTGTTTCCCTCTAATAGCCCCCTATTTAATAAAGCAAGCACGTTCTCCTCAGAAATTCGGTGTCCTTTTTGTACTGCATCCAATAAAATACAATCCTCTAATGTCAATGTATCGTTTTCTTTGAGCAGTTGGGTATATTTTTCATTGATGGTATTTCCATATATCGTTACACCAACCTCTTTGTTCAACACGTCAATTTCATAATCCGGCATCGGGAAATGGCGACGTCTTTGTTCGTTGAACATCTTTTTGATACCACGACTAACCGTGTCTATCATATTAAAGTTTACCATTGCCCGACAAAGACATTCATTTCGGAAATGCCGTTGCGGACCTTTGGTCTCCAATGCCTTTTGCAAAGTGCCTGGAATGAAACTACCTCCGTTGGCATAATACAGCCAGCCAGGATTCTCCACAAAATTGATGCGTTGTTGTAATGTATAATCCTGGTGAGCGATTGCATTGTGCAGTGCCTCACGAATGGTGTAGTCATCGTATTGCTTCATTGTCTCAGGGAACAATGTTCCTCCGGGCAATTCTCTCATTGTAAGATTGTGTATCTTACTCAATATCTTATCAACAGTAAGGATAAACGGGACAGTAAAATGCTCGTAATCTACAACATCCTGATGCTCGTCTCGCAAAGTCCAAGTAACTTCCGCTACGGCAGGGCGAAGTTTAAATGCAGAAACAGGTTTGCCCAACAGAATAATAGCTGCACGAGTCAGTTTTCCGTCTATCATGATTCCACTATTAGAAAGGAAATCATCTACCGTCCAAGCATCAATTTCTTCCGCAGGGATATTGGAAGAATGCACTTTTTTGAACATTATACGAGCTTTTGCCACTGCCAATTCATCCAAATCTGCGATTGTCGCATTCGGAACGATCTCAGCGGACCAATCTTTAGCTTCAAAAACAGGCTCTTCAAGAATAACGGCAAGCCGTTCTTTTGTCATTTCCACCAATGAATCTTCGATGCGCTGCCAAGCTTTTTTGTGAGCATATACCGGTCGTCGTGACAAATGCTTAGGAATATGGATTATCCATACTGTTTGATGTGTGTCCTCTGTAGTATATTCATCAATGCTCAATCCTTCTGAAGAGAGATTAGTACAATGCTCCACCAGTTTCAATACGGCAGATTGGGCATTCAGGTTAAACTTTGACAAGTCTGTACCGACAATTTCCAATGTCTTATCCTGCACACCTATCACAAGGTGCCCTCCTTCCATATTTGCTATGGCCGAGACATACGAAATCACATCATCCTTTTCGTCACCTGCAAAGGAATTTTTGAGATTCTTCATCTCCTTCCACTCGCATCGGGCATTCTCTTGTGGAAACTCTCGGAGCAGGTATTGTTGAAGTTCTTTTGAAGTCATAATAAAATCATTCTGACAATTAACACTCTATCTTTCTTCTCTAAAAAACAATTGATAGTAATACATTCCTCGTTCTTCATCATAGCCTCGTTCAATGTACTGCTCACCTCCGTGAACATTAATATCAAAGTTTTTATCGAGTTTAATCGTAGTCATTGTTCCGGTAGCTCGGCGTTTTATCGCTGCAGATGTCGTTTCAAAGGTATCATCAATTTCTATATCTCGTTCTTTTTGAAATGTCTCTTTATATTGTTTAAAATCAGAAACCAATTCAGGAGTTTCAAAAACTTGTTCGGCAAAGGTGTTAACATTAACAGACTCCTCTTTCAATGCTTCGATACTCCTATTCATATATGTTGCTTTCGCAACCTTACCATTTTCAGCAGGTAATTGAGAGACAAAACTCTTACATAAAGAAAGCATATTTTGGGTTTGATTAAAGCTATCCTTTCTTGGACGTACATGCAAAAAATCATCAGTCCAATATTTAGCTTCTGAGCCTTTGTTGGTGTTATCAACAACTGCAACTATATAGCCATTCTCTTTTTCGAGATTAAAGATTAAACATCCTTTATCCAGTTTATTGATATTAATACCATTATCAGCTTCAATTTCAAAATCATCGTCCTTGGAATATATTTTCAAAAAAGTATCTTTGTTTTCTGATTTAAATAGACCTATTGCATTCGCACTTTTTCCATCAACCATACAATTTTCAAAATATACGACATAAAATTCCCCTCCTTTTATTTTGGGGTGTACACTTTGTTCATATAAATGTTTTGCAAGATTGACAGACTGCTCATAAATACATTCTGTAGAAGCGAAAATTCCCGAACAATAACAATATACCTCGTTTAATAAAAGGTCGCTATTATGATGAAAGGCATACAATTCTTCAGAATTAAAAGAACTTATAAAATATTTCAAAAGTGTGTTTTTAAGATCTTCATGTACGACCAATTCCTTTTTTGATAATTTAACACCTTCGTCTGCTATCTTATTTCCAACTTTATGCAAACAAATAGCTTCCACTCTTGTATCTAAATATAAAACTTTCATTCTCCCTGAGTATTAAGATAGTCTATAAAATTACTATACACCTGTGATTTTTGCTTGTCCATTTCAGAAAGCAGTTGTGATTCCAGTTTTTTCTTGTTGCGAGACGATAGTCTATTATCACAATTCAAAGAGTTAATCGCTATTTCAAATTCTGCATTACTTCCGTTTTTGCTATAATCTGGGAATCCTAGACAAATAGTTACCGTACCTTTTTCGCCTTTATAATCAAAGGAAAAGACAGCTTCTATATTCCAAAGTATTAACGACGAATGATAAGTCTTCTCTTTCATAAAGAAAGTTTTATCTAGAGCTTCTCCGGAAATTATAATTTTTTTCATCCGATTCATCCACGATATGCCTTCCGGAAGCACACTATTATCTTCTGGTTTTATAGATATATCTTTTATGTCATTACATGAAAACACCTCATTTTCTAGGTGATTTGTAAGACGATAGAAAAACACAAATCTATTTTCATTAGTAAATTCTGAAAATAGGATTTTTTTAGGAACAGCAGATTGTGGTATAATACCTTTCTCTTTATACCTATTGACTTGTATTTTTAATATTTCTTCTGCTAATTCTTTCGTTTCCGGTGCTGTATGAGTTATTCTAACATGCCCTTTCCCATTATTATTTATAAATTCTATACTACCATGAAAAATATTCGTTTGTTCATACCACGATTTATTCATATCGTGTCTTTCTATCTCAAAGGAAGCAATAATATGATTTGGATTATTATCCTGTTTTGTAAATGACACTGGACGATTCAATTTACAAGTTGGCAGACGTCTTTTAATAAAGTCATCCAGCGACACTGATAATAGTTCAGGACTAAATATTTGAGCTTCTGGACTCCATATTATTTCTCTCGAAAATTTCTTCTCGTTGTCCTCTTTTTCTGAAAAAGAATATCTCACTTTATCAAATTCTGATGGCGACAATAAAAGATTTTGCATTAAAGGAACTATAACATCTTTCTCGTTATTAAAAACAAAAATTCCACGGTCTCGCAGTACTTTAGATAAATCTGAAACTGTTATATATCGTTGATTAATAAATCCTCTAAGAAATTCACCAAACGGAACGATTTTATTAATATCTTTATGTGGCGTATTCATAACTATAATGTACCTATTGAATCGAGATAGTTTACAACTTTTATTGTTTTAGTATAGTCGGCATCTTGAAAACCCAATTTAGCTGTTTTAATCGAATCTTCATGTTCCAACTGATTATAATCGGGGAATGCAATAATTACTTGACCAGCTAAATTTGTAGAAAGATCCTTTGCTAATCCCATTAGTCGAATAAAGGAATCCTCTTCAAAATTTTCTATCGTACCAATAAATAGGATAGTCTCATTAGAATTGTTCTTGTTCTCTAATTTTAATGGGATTAAAGAAGAATTTATATACTCGACTGGCATAAAAACGCCCGTATTTTTACGAGTTAATGGATTGATATTCAAACCTGTTGACGGATAATAAAAAGAGTATTTGTAGTCTTGTAATGACTTAATATATTTCATCAACTCAAGGATAAATGCGACATGCTTATTATCGACAACATATACAGGATTATTACTTACAAAATCTATCCTTGCAGAAGAAACGGTACTAATCAAATCGTCATTGCCATCTTTGGCTCCATTTAACCAAAATAATATGCCAATATCTTGTATTGAACTACAGGAATACTGTCCTGCAATTTCATTTTTCTTTTCAGAACAACCAAAACATTGCATCGTATTGATTAAGTCCGTCATAAACCACTTGAATTTTTGAGTCGGACTGCTTGGGTATTTCTCCATTGAATATTTTGACGAAATAACTATATTATTCAATTGACCATCAACAAGTGGATTAATATAGGAGTACAAAAAATCAATGCCATGTGTTTTAACACTTTCTCCTTTGTCATTCTTATGTTCTCCATTTAGCATTGAACATTGCATAGTGATACCCTTAAGCGGTTCACACCAACCAATAGTAGAAAGAAATTTTTCCACAACATTCTCTCCATACTCTCCAATCTTTTTTGACCACTCTCCCATAGTTTATTTTCCTCCTTTAATACGATTACAGTTTCTACAAAGCATTTGACAATTCTCAGCTACAGTTGTGCCGCCCTCTTTCCAAGGTGTAATATGGTCTGCTTCCATTTCTTCCAACTCGAAATGTTTGCCACAATGAACACATATCCCCTTTTGCCGTTCATAGGCTTCGCGCTTTTGCTTTTTATCAAAAGTACGGAAGCTAAGATCTCGTAAATCTCCACTCAAAACATAGCGATATATACCTGACTTCTTCTGTACTTCATCGTCTTCCATCAAATCATGAATCTCTTTTTCAAGAGCATTTACATCATAAATGTTTTCTCCAAATTCGTCAAACATGGCGCCCCAATCAAGTCCTTTCATCTCTTTACGGTATTTGGAAAATGTAGAGCGAACCCATGTTATGATTTGCATATAGTAAGCCCAAAGTTTGTTTGAATTTGGTTCAAACTGATGGATTGCCATATACTTATCAATTTTGTCTATACCCTTCTCTTTTTCGTCTTTAAGACCATCTTTCCGTGCAGCCCAACCTAACACTGTTTCGAGATAGGCCTGCTCATCAAGCTTGCCTGTCATATAGTCATTACCTATTTTGTATGCAGGGCAACCATTTTTTGAAAAATGTCGGCGGGCATCCGTCACGAACGGTCCGACATACACTGCATTACGGAGTTCCTGAGGCATTAATTTCTCCCCTGCGATATTTATGACTCGAAACCAATCCAATTTCTCTTTGTCAGTCCCGGAACAGAAATACACAGTCAATTCATAATTAAGAAAAGATTCTTTTTCCGAGTCAGTTAATGTATTGAAAAACAACACCCCTCTATCTTTGTCTACGATATTGAAATCGTGTGTGTAAAATTCACATATAGAAAGAGTTCGCTGCTGACCATCAATCATTTCGAATGTTCCATCTTCTTCCTCCGACCAATACATGATATTGAGCGGAAAACCTTTCAGGATTGTTTCTACAACCGCTTGTTTTTGTTTTTCATCATAACGAAACTCTCTTTGATATGGTGGCCGAACATTTAATTTACCACTATATGCACGAACACCGCTGTCAGGGTCATTGACATAACCAGAGATTAAATCTCGTATAGGTATGGATTGCAATTCTATATTCATGGTACTTACTTTTGAATTTTACGGATGATTATGCGAGCATATGGCAAAGTTACAAGTCCATTTTTTAGTATGTATGGAGAGTTCATGTTAGCTGTAACATGCGCTTTATTCCCTTGCCTTCTTAGGTTGTCTATTGTATCTTGCCCCATAGGTTTAAAACCAACGGATCTTATCCAATCTGTATCGCACGTATTTCCTATGATTTCAAATTGTTCAGGATTGTATTTGTCAAGAAACGTAATTGGCACTCCCATAAGTCCATCATAATCGCATGGGATTTCCGTTGTTTTAGATACATCAACCGCATCATAGTTTTCATATTTAGGATATTCTTCTGGATTATAACTTTTGTACAAAATCAAATCCTCATGACGTTTCTTGATTTCAAGATTGGTAAACCAAGTAACACCGGAAACTCGAATCATTCCTTCTCTATGGTCTCCTGCTGTAGCTGTATCTTCATAATTGGAGATGAAATGTCCTGCGCCTCCTTTGAAACCATAGCCAAGCCATAGTTTATTTTCTTTGATGAGAGGGAATATTTCTTTATACTTAATTGCATTCTGATGTCCTATAATCAGAAACTTTTTATCATATTCGATAAGTTGAGCGACATATTCACGGAACAAAGAAAAGGGCGGATTGGTAACAACAATATCTGCTTCTTTTAATAATTCGATGCATTCTTGACTTCGAAAATCCCCATCTCCTTTTAAGGGATGTACACCTATCTCGTCTGCTGTAGGAATTTTGTCTTCGTTTTTATCACCTTCGTAAATCAGATACACTGCTTGTTCGCTTTTATTGGTACTGAACAAGTCTATATCTTGATTTTTATAACAGGTGGTTATAAGTTTCTTTAATCCAAGAAACTCAAAATTGTATGCAAAATAGGTGAAAAAATTGCTTATACGAGGGTCATCACAATTACAAAGGGCTGTTTTACCTCGAAAATGTTCACGGTAATGGCGCAATTCACTATTTATATCCTCAAGTTGGGTATAAAATTCATCTTTCTTTGCTTCCTTAGCTTTATTGAGATTTTTATTAGCCATAAATATCTTACTTACTTATTTATCAATTCTTGCACATCAACTTCCAATAACTCGGCAACTTTAACAAGTGTAGCCAAATCTGGCTGAGACACATTGGAACACCATTTTGAAACGGTTGACGGATTTTTGCCTAACTGTTCGGCCAACCATTTACCTGTTTTCTTTTTTTCGACTAAAACTATTTTGAGCCTATTTATATCTTCCATATCAATCATTAAATTGAACTATATGCAAAGGTAATGAATTTATTTGATTCAATAATTCAAAGCAAGCTACTTTTTGTTCGTGTACCTTTCCTGACTTTGGAGGGAAAGATTTTGGCAAGTAGTTTTGGGGCACCGGAAATATTTCCGGTGCCCCAAAACACAACTTGCTATGTTCGTTTGAACATAAAATTCAAGCATGGAAATCACGACTAAAAATAGAAGAATTTTCTTTGATAAGATGCTTGTTTAAGATTAGTCATATTATTTGTTGGAAGCAACAAATAACGGTCGGTTGGTCGGTTTGCCCAATTGTTGGTTGGCATCATGGTCGGTTGGTCACTAAGCCTTCAAGATAATAAAACAATCAACAGAATTAAAGGAATAAGCAGTACCTTGCCTTTGAATAAAGCACGATCTTCTAACAAAGCGAAAACGGCATTCGCAAAACATCATCAAAAAACTATTATTTTCTGGAGGGAGTGCAGTTTCCCGTTTGCCACCATTTTCTGTTGTCTTATAAAAATGGCATTCCTTTATTTTGAATTACATTTGAATAGTCCGGCTTGGTCTATTTAGATCGATTATTGTTTGTTTTTGACGATTGTTTTAGACATTCAGTCTAAATAAACGCTGTACCTCAACATAATCCAAATAAATTTGTCTTCTGTATTCGGCTTGCAGTTTCTTTTCCGTCAGTCGTTTGTTTCCGTAGCCGTCATCGTCCATTGTACAGACGTGAAAGGGAAAAGGTTTTCGGGCCGAATACTCTCCGCAGGAGGAAGATTCTGCACGAAACGGCACAGCCGCCTGACCTTTTCACTTTCAGTGAAGTCTGTACTAACTTAATGGACGAGCGAGGAAATATGCGGCTGACGGTTATTGTTGAATTGTATCGCAAATGTTCTTTTCCATATCTTCCAGCTTGTGCGACAGGGTTTCCATGTCCTGACTAATCTTCTGAGCCGTTATTTTCGCATAGATTTGAGTAGTCTTGATATTGGTGTGTCCCAATAATCGGCTGACGGTCTCAATGGGTACTCCATTGGATAACAGCACAGTGGTTGCTGCCGAATGCCGGGCTACATGATAGGTAAGGTGCGTTTTTATACCGCATAGTTTGGTTATGGTTTTCAGTATCTTATTGCAGGTTGTGTTGCTCGGCATGGGGAATATCTTGTTGTTCCTTGTCATGCCTTTGTACTTCTCGATTATGCGTAGAGGTACATCCAACAGGCGGATATTCGATTCCGTGTTGGTCTTCTTTCTTCGGGTGATAATCCAAAGGTTGCCGTCAAAGAATGTTTGCAGGTTGTCTTCCGTGAGGTTTTTGACATCTGAGTATGCCAATCCTGTAAAGGTGGAAAATATGAACAGGTCTCGGACAAGTTCGTGTGTCTTGTCGGGCATTTCGGTATTCATCATCACATTTATTTCCTCCTTAGTGACATATCCTCTGTCCACGCTTTCGGGAGAATTGATATATCCGGCAAAAGGATTGAATGGTAAACGACCGTCATTCCTCGCTATGGAGATAATGTGTTTCAGCACAATCATGTAACCCCAAATGGTATTGGTGCGACATTTCTTCTCTGTGCGCAGGAAATACTCGAAGTCGTTGATGAACGAGAGGTTCAACTCCTTTAGCGGAATATCCTCACGCTTGTAGGTATGGGGCAGGAACTCACGGATATGTTTGCAGACGGTCACATAACGCTGGAATGTTCCTTTCGCCCTGCTATGTCCCACCTTCTTGGCAAACTCGCTGTTGTGCTGCTCGAACAGTTTTAGCAAGGTTTCCTGTTTGACACCGATACCTAGATAGGCATCTTTCAGCTTTGCGGCAGTGACATAACCGTCCGCCTGTATCAGTTCCTGATAACGGCGGTTCACCTCCACACGAATTTTGTCAACGGCATGGTTTATTCGCTGCGCCTCGGCACTCTTACCCGCAGCACGGTTGTTCTTAACATCCCATAAGCGCAAAGGAACATCCATCTTGCAACTGAACTGCTTGATCTCTCCGTCCACAGTAATACGGCACATCAAAGGCAGATTGCCGTTGGGTTTCTCACTGCCTTTCTTCACATAGAATAAGACCTTAAATGTACTTCTCATAACTCACTTTCTATTGGTTACAAAATTAATTTATAGTGAGTTATCGACAGTTATGACACATTATGCCAAACGGTGAAATACATCGGTTTTCAAAGAAATTTTCACCATTACTCAGGTAATGATAAAGTAACTGAACTTTTGCGCTGTTTGTCCATATTCTGCCTTTTCTTGGCTTTCACCCAAAAGAAAAATATAGCGTAACGAACGCTTTTTCAGTCTGTTCGCTACGCTTTACTCTTTTTCGCTACTTTGTTACGTGTTTATTTTAATAAAAGTGCGTCCATACCAAGTTTTGTATAGGGTATTATCTCTAAAACGACGAAGGGTCCATACTTCGGGGCAGTTATACGAGCCATAAACGCATGTGGCTATATAGCATGCTCCGCCAGTATTGTTGTTTTTATTTGTAGTATCTATTTCTTCCACTAACGATAGTTGATCGTCGTCCATAGTAGTTTTGTAATCAGCTTTTATGGTTTTGATTTTTATCTTGTAATTGTCTACTACGTTTTTATATTCCCTCCAAGAAATGAATTCCGATTCCAAGCTGGAAAAGATTTCTATCCCTTTTACCCATGATTCTGCGCCAATATATTTAATATCTTCGTTGCATCCTTTCCATTTTGCTTGTATAACATCTCCTAAGTTTAACATTATTGAGGCAATAGCCGCTATGTTTTTTTTCAGTTTTGGTTTATATTGATATTGCTCTGATTTGTGGATAGAGCTATAGTGGCTTATTGTTGACTCTTTGAGAATTATTGACAACTCGTACAGTCTGGAAAATATTTCACTGATTACATTGGGCTGCTCGTTTTGTTCTACTCCTTTATAAACTAAGTTGCACACTGTTGTTGTACATCTCTTAATTATAAAAGCAGTATTAACGAAGGTGCTATTAATATTGTTATATATACTGAAATAGGTAGAATAGAAAACAGGTTCCCAATTTTGGGAGTCAAGAGTTAGTATTTGTTCGTAAGATTTTATAGCAAGGTTAATATTGTTCATTTCTTTTGCTTTACGAGCGGTAGCATAAAGATTTTGTAGAGTGTTGGTATTGTCGATTTGCACGGACCCTTGTATTGTTACGGGGGTGTCGGGCATCATTTTCTTTGCTTCTTCAACAGAGTATTTTGTACCGCAATATTGGCAAATAAATAAGCCATCTTGCTTTATTACATCCGTACTTCCGCACATTTCGCATTTTAGTGGTTTCATAATACTATGATTTAAAGCTGTTTAAGAGTGCCTTTTAGCGGAGTAAATTAAAAATATTTCAAAAGCGATAAGGCATAAAATAGTTATTATTCCCCAATTATCCCGAATATGGTGAGGAGAGAATAAGCCGATAATAAATTCGATAAGAGTAATAAAAGGGATAATAAAACTGAATGATATAGAGAATGCAGAAGCGATTTTACCCCTGTTACTCCATATTGTTAATGCGATGGCAATGCAGATTACTATGCTGTTGAGCACCATATTAAAAGTGTGGTAGCACGACAGTAATAGTCCGGAGATTATGTTAATAATCAATATGATAATCATTAAAGTAATAGGTATTTGTTTCATTGTAATAAAAGTTTTAGTTGTGTAAAATAATGTATTAAGGTAGCGGTGGTGGGGTAATGTTGTTGACAAGGGAAGCCAAAGCCGGTATTTGTGATATAGGTAGCCAAGTAGTCATACCTGCGGTCCAAGCGAGGGTAGAGCTGTTTGCAACACCTTGTTTTATGTAATTGGCAATGGCTTCGATGGTAAGATTTGGGATTTGCTGACCGTTTATAGCGATATAAAATAGTGGTCCGGATTGAGGGAGCGGTGGCACGGCTCCGGTATTAACAGGATTGGTATTTATGTATTGACCAGCCATGTTCCCGATAGCACCTCCTACTCCGGCTCCAACGCCTAATCCAACACCAACTCCCAGCATCTGACCGCCTGTGCTTTCGTTTTTAGCAGCTGTTTCCAATACATCGAAGCTGCGCTCCATTTGGTAAACATCTTTCCCTGTGATATTTATACGAGCAGCAAAGTCTTTTGTTTCTTTAAGTTTTTTGATACTCTCATCGTCTTTCGGGCAGTTTATCGACATGATGGAGAATTCTATTATTGATACTCCGTATTTGTCGAAAATCTCGTTAAGACGGTTATTGATGATTTCTGACATAGCAAGTAGTTGTGTGTTGATGTCAAGTACAGAAATCTTTTGATTAACAATTTGTTGTGATATTAGAGTGTTCAGTGACGTTATTAATTTTCCCTTGTAGAATTGTTCTATTTTTGCAGTGGAGAAAGATGATAAGTTGCCAATTAAAGTTTCGAGAAACAGTTTTGGATTTGTAACTTTTAAGCCGTACTGACCATGTGCACCGATTGGGACGATAATATGGTATCGAGGGTCTTCCACAAAAATATGATTTGGTGTACCCCAAGGAATATTGAGAGTGGCGGTTTGATTTATAAACCACACCTCTGCCGTAAAGGGAGTTTCAGAGCCAAAGGGTAGGTTGACGATATTGTTGAGAATCGGGATGTTTTGTGTCTCTAACGTGTAAGTACCTGATGTAAATTCGTCACATATTTTTCCTCCTTTAACAAAAATTGCAGTTTGTGAAGGGTGCACTATTAATTGAGTTTTTGAATTTAAATCGTTTGCCTCGAATTTGTGGCAAAGCTCTCCATCTTTATTCTGATATTGCACAATGTCTATTAAAGCCATAATAATTATTTTGTAATTTGTTCAACCATTATTTCGCTACCGTCTTGATGTATTATTAGGTATACTAACATTCTGATGCACCCGAAATTGTTTTCTTTTTGTTTTACAAAGGTACAAAAATTATTTTATATAGATGTCAACAGTATTTATGAAGACTCACAATAAGATCTAAGAATTATTTATCTTGATATATAATACTTTATCAGAAATAGCCCGAAGTTCGAGAACTATGAACTCCGGGCTATTTCTTGTATGTTTCCCATTTAAACGAGAAGTATAAATTTAATTATCTATTAGAGTCATCGACATAAAAATTTACATTTTCTTTATCAATATCAGACCCATAGACAAATTCTCTAAAATCATGGATATTATTATCTTCTATCCTAATGATATTCTTGTTAATCAGAATCGGGCATTGAGAAGAAATTGTATCGTATAACTCAGATGCACTTAATTCAAAATCGATATTACTATAAGGAATACCATTAATCTTAGGATGAAAATTCATAATATATAGTGGAGAACCATTTTGAATTTGTATATCATACCTAAAAATTTCCTCTTTTAAATTATTTACATTGTTAACATAGATTACCGTATTTTCTTCAGGTATTGTTATTTCATCACTAACGGTAATATTCATAGTAACCAATTGTTTCTCAGAGGTATTCCCGTTATAACAATTAACTGTTATTTCAGTTTCTTCTTCCGAAATAAAATAAATACCTGGAATAACCGGCTGTGGAGTACAAGAAACTAGCAATAGTCCACACAATAAAAAATAAAAATTAATTCGTTTCATATTATTAAAGATTTAGATGTATATTAAAATTGTTTTTCCCAAATATAATGTAAATTAAAGGCATTAGTTTTTTTCCAACAAGGTTTACTATCATTATTACCTAAAATATAGTTATTATCAACTATATAGAAATAACTATGCCCTTTTTTACCATTTTTCTTTTTGATATAACCTAAACCAATAGCTCCAACATAATGAGGCCCTGCTTTTGTAGAACATACTATTACTACAGGTTCTTGCTGTTGTTTCATTAAAGTTGTTGCTTGATCCCGAATAATAAATTCAACATCATATAATTCATCTGTAGCTTCTCTCAATCCCCTTGACATTCCTAAATGATACATAGCATCGCCATCAGGAAGACTATCTGTACGTTTAAACCATTGATAATAAAGTCCATTATCTAAATATAAACTGAGTTCTCTAATTTTATTTCTATTACAATTTCTAGAATAACTATACGTAATATCAATAACATAATCCCCGTAATAATAATAAGGAATATCAATTAATTTAGGATGATATTCTCCAAATAATGGAATATAAAATCCTCTATACTTATCAAACTTACCTCTATACAACCAACTCATAATAGAAGGTCCACAAGCACCTTTCCATAATGTATTTAATAATTTATTTTCAAAATATTCCGTTAAGAAATATTTATCTGTATATTCATTATCATTTAAAGCCTCAGAAATAATATCTTTTTGACTTTCTGAAACATCAAAGTTATCAGAGATATTGGTAGGTAAACCTAAATAAAATTCAATTGGATTAGAAATATCTTCCCACCAAATAGCGCTTATTTCTAACGAATCTTTTTGGATGTCTACATATTGATTAAAAGTAATCCCAAATTTATCTTTAAAATCTGTATTCATAGAATCTAAATCGTCTTGTGGAATAGACTCAAGAAAATCATCATAAGAGAAAATACCATTGTCTGATATTGAAACAAGTTCTATTTGACCATTATTTGAGATGATTTTTTGGTACATTGTGGAAGATGTATTCCCGTAAAAAACATTCGGATATTGTCCTACATATCTATTATATAAAAAAGAGTATGAGTCGTAAGCTAATGGTTCTGTATAAACCCTATCTATGATAACTTCTTTCTCTATTGGTGATGCCAATACAACTAAAGTCCCAATTAATGAATTATGATACAAAATACCAAATTCATAATAATAAGGTTTTTCATCATAATCAAATACTATTGCCGGTCTATTAGTTAGAGTAATAGGTAATTCATTTCCATTTTTCAAACTGGAAGAAAATTCATTTAAATACTCCGGAAAAAATATGTCTAAATTAGAAGTGAATTCCGTATATGCAAACTGACGAGCATTTTTATAATTTAAAACATCATATTGAGTTGAAAATTCATTTAATTGTGTTTCAGTAGGCATTGGAATATTAAGTAGTAGGTCTTGATTATCGATATTATTTTGCTGAGAATACTGAAAAAATTCTTGATTTAAGTTGTCTTCTGAACATGATACAAGAATTATTATAGAAAGTATTATTAAAATTTTAAATTTCATATTTGTATAAGTTTTATTAGTTGTTATTTATTAATTGTTTTTATCTCTTTAGTTTATAGCATTTTACAAACGGGTAACGGCCTGATAATGTAGAGAATCTTTAAGAATCATTATCAGACTACGCTACTAAAAGCGAAAGAATGAAATTGTACGTACAATTTATTTTTCATATTGCAAATATATAAATTTTTTTATATAACAAAAAGTATTTTAAAAATAATTTGAAAACAATTCAAACGCTACTCTCAAAGGACAACAGCAAAAATATTTAACTACCATTTTTTAGTTAACTTTTCTTATGTAGGAGAAAATAGCGGTGTAAAAAACTGATTAATATTCAGTTGTGTTTCAATAAAAATTATTAACTTTGCAGAGCGTTTTGTGCGCGAGTATTAATATTATTTTAATGTTGAATTATGGCAGATAACAATGATAAAGAGATGAATCTTTTTGACTTTATTGTATTGTGCTTTAAAGCATTATGCTCTTTATGTAAAAAGGTTTGTCTGTGGATTGCTCAGCTTTTTCGCCTTGCAGTTCAGTACTATTGGGTAATGATTATTTGTTTGTTATTGGGCGTTTTCGGGGCTTGGCTTTGGAATAAGCCTTTTTTAACACGATATACAGGTAGCGTTACTATCCGTTTTCCGGAGGGAATGAAACAATCTGTAGAGCAAGGGATGTTTAGATTCTTGACTATGGATGGCACAGAGAAGCACGAGCTTTATGGCCTTGATTTCGACTTGATGAGGTCTATTAAAAAGATGAGATTGTATAACGTTATCGATGCTAAGCACGACTCTATTGCGGATTATGTCGATCGTGACCGAAATATTTCAGAAAGCGATACTATAGATGTGGTGATGAACGACCGTGTTCATCTTACCCTTACTATGCGCGGAAACGATGATTTTGAAGCTTTTGGTGTTGCTCTAAAGAAATTTTTCAATACAAATCCCGAGATGGTTAGTAATTATAAACGATTTAAAGATAGACAAATAAGTCGCCTTAATTACTTTACACATGAAGTGGCTCGGATAGATAGTTTTTGCACTTACGAATATTTTGTAAAACCTCGATATTTCTCTACCGAAACGTGGGGGAATCACCTTATTACCGAGCGCAAAATGGAGCTTTTTTACCCGGACATGATGTTGCTCGAAAGCAATAAAGTTTTCCTTGAAGAGCAGTTTGCAGCAACTCCGGAGCCGATAAATTTTCAATCTCCTTTTATCGTAACATATATGCCACCGTCATGGAAATATTGCTTCGGTATTTTGTTTGGCGGAGTGCTTGGCCTTATTGTGGCTTGTATCGCTAAGAACAGAAAGCGTATCGCTACCTATATAAAAGAGAAATAATTAAAGCTTGATAATAGTATTCGGATTGATATGATGGAGATGAATAGTAGTGTAGGTAGAAAGATCATTAATGACCCTGTACATGGGTTTATTACCATTCCTAATGAATTGGCTTTTCAGCTTATACAGCATCCCCTATTTCAAAGATTGAACAGAATAAAGCAACTCGGCTTAGCAAGTTTTGTTTATCCGGGTGCACAACATACTCGTTTTCAACACTCTCTCGGTGCCATGCATCTTACCTTTGAGGCGATAAAAAATCTTAAACTCAAAGGTCAGATGGTTACTCATGATGAAGAGAAAGCCGTACTTGCTGCTATGCTACTGCATGATGTAGGGCATGGTCCTTTTTCTCATGTACTCGAAAATACCCTTGTCCGTAATATTAGTCACGAAGATATTTCGTTGCTTATTATGAAAAAGATAAATGAGGAGATGAAGGGCGCATTGACTCTTGCAATAGATATTTTTGAAGACAAGTATCAGAAGCATTTTTTGCATCAACTAATCAGCTCTCAACTTGATATGGATAGAATTGATTACTTGTGCCGAGATTGTTTCTACACCGGAGTTACTGAGGGCGCTATTGGGGCAGATCGTATCATTAGCATGCTTAATGTGTGTGACGACCGGCTTGTAGTGGAGTCGAAAGGGATATATTCTATCGAAAATTTTCTTATTGCTCGCCGTCTGATGTATTGGCAGGTTTATCTGCATAAAACGTCTGTTGCCGCCGAAAAGCTCCTCGTAAATATTTTGGAAAGAGCCCGTGAATTGATGCTTCGTGGCAAAAACATTTGTGCATCCACCCCTCTCGAATTCTTTTTGAAAAACAATCCGAGTAAGGAGGACTTCGAAAATGGCTCTTTTGCTCTCGACTATTATGCTCTTCTCGATGATTACGATATCATCAGTGCAATAAAGGCTTGGTGCCTTTCTGACGACGTTATTCTCAGTACGTTAAGCAATTGTTTTATCAATAGAAAACTTTATAAAGCCAAACCCGCTGATGAGATGTTTTCTGCTGATGTTGATGCCTTAAAATGCTCTTATTTAGAGAAATACAAAATATCACCCGAAGATTTACGTTATTTTATTACAAGTAACATTGTGAAAAGCAACACCTATAATCCGGAGGTGGCTAATATAATGATATTGTTTAAAGATGGTAGACTCGAAGATGTTTCAAAGGCTTCTGATATGCTTAATGTGGATATGCTAAGCCATACCACAGAGAAGAAATATATCTTCTATATGCCTAATATAAATTAATTTAATATGGAATTTTCTATTAAACAAATAGCCGAATACCTCCATGCGGAAGTTGTAGGCGATGAAAATCTAAAACTCAATAATCTCTCGAAAATCGAAGAGGGAGTACCCGGTACTCTTACTTTTTTGTCAAATCCGAAATATACAAACTATATCTATACTACAAAAGCATCTGCATGCTTGGTAAGTAAAGATTTCGTACCCGAGCAACCGATAGAGACTACTCTTATTAAGGTTGATAACCCCTATGAGTGCCTTGCTAAATTGCTTACTTTGGTAGAAAGCTATAAGAAAGGCAACAAATGCGGAGTGCATCCTACTGCTGTTATCGATGCCAATGCTAAAGTGGGTAAAGATGTTTATATCGGCGCTTATGCTGTTATAGAAGCCGGCGCAGAAGTTGGCGATAATTCTAAAATATATCCCCATACTTTTATTGATAACAACGTAATTATAGGCGAAAACTCCATTCTCTATTCCGGCGTTAAGATATACGATAGTTGCGTTATCGGCAAGAATTGTATCCTCCATTCTGGAGTCGTTATCGGTGCAGATGGATTTGGCTTTGCCCCGGATGCCCAGGGGGTTTATAATAAGATACCTCAGATAGGTAACGTTGTGATAGAAGATAATGTAGAGGTGGGCGCAAATACTACTATCGATAGAGCAACGATGGGTTCCACAATAATCCGTAAGGGTGTAAAACTCGACAATTTAATTCAGATTGCCCATAATGTGGAGATTGGTAACAACACCGTTATTGCAGCACAAAGCGGTGTGGCAGGCTCAACTAAAATCGGAGAAAGCTGTATGGTGGGCGGTCAATGCGGTTTTGCCGGACATATTCATATTGCTCCTAAATGTGGTTTTGGAGCCCAGAGCGGTATCCACAACTCTATCAAAGAGAGCGGTTTCTATCAAGGCTATCCGGCTATGACAGTGGGGCAATTCCGCCGTTTGAGCGTCATCCAAAAGCAACTACCTGATATTGTGAGAATGATTTATAATTTAGAAAGAAAATTAAAATAGAATATATTATGTCAAAACAAAGAACTATAAAGACTGCCGTTACTCTATCCGGCAAAGGACTTCATACCGGGATGGAAGTAACACTAAATATTTTACCGGCTCCTGATAATACCGGAATAGTAATTCGCAGAGTGGATTTGGAAGAACCGGTAGAGATTGCCGCTGTAGCCGAGAATGTTACAGCTACGGAGCGTGGTACCGTTTTGTCGCGTGGCGATGTAAGGGTAAGCACTGTAGAGCATTGCCTTGCAGCCCTTTTTGCTCTTGGTATCGACAACTGCTATATTGAGGTTAATGCCCCTGAATTCCCAATACTCGATGGTAGCGCTATACAATATTTCAACGCCATTAATGCTGCAGGATTCGAAGAGCAAATATTTAATAAAGACTATTTTGAGCCTGCAAGTAAGAAATCGTTTACTTCTGCCGATGGCAAATCCACTTACACAATCCTGCCGGATGATGAGTTCTCACTTCAAGTGATGATTGGCTATGACTCTCCTATGTTAAAAAATCAGTATGCTTATATTGACAGTATAAATGATTTCGAGAAAGAGATAGCCTCATGCCGCACTTTTGTCTTTGTACGCGAGTTGATGCCACTTCTCCAAGGCGGTCTTATTAAAGGAGGTGATTTGAGCAATGCTCTTGTAATTTATGATGAAGAGACTACAAAAGAAAATCTCGACAAATTAGCTACTGCTATTGGAGTAGATATGCCTACGATTGATGGTGTTGGCTATATAAATGGTCCTCTGCTGTTTGATAATGAGCCTGCACGCCATAAACTCCTTGATTTGATAGGTGATTTGGCACTTATCGGCCATCCTATAAAGGGTAGAGTTATTGCCGTTCATCCGGGGCACGGACCTAATACCGAATTCGGTAAGAGCCTTCGTAAAGAGCTCCGTAAGCAAGATAGTCTTGCACCTAATATCCCTATGGATGCCGAAGCCGTTATGGATATTAACAAAATAAAAAGTCTCCTGCCTCATCGCTATCCATTCCTTCTTGTTGATAAGGTTATGGAGGTTAGTGATAACTATATAGTAGCTATTAAAAACGCTACTTTTAATGAGATGCATTTCCTTGGTCACTTCCCGGAAGAGCCTGTAATGCCTGGTGTACTTCATGTAGAAGCTATGGCTCAATGCGCCGGCATCCTTGTGCTTTCTCAAAAAGAAGACCCTAAGGCTTACTCTACTTATTTCCTTAAAATAGACAATGTTAAATTCCGAAACAAAATTGTGCCTGGAGATACCGTTGTAATGAAAGTGATGCTTACAACTCCTATCCGTCGCGGACTTGCTAATATCAAAGGATACTGCTACGTGAATGGTAAAATTACTACTGAAGCGGAAATGGTGGCACAAATAGTAAAAAATAAATAATCATTATATAAACTAAAAATATAGATTTATGAAACAACCTTTATCTTACATCCATCCAAGTGCAAATGTGGATGATAGTGTGGTTATCGACCCATTTGTTACTATTGATAAAGATGTGATAATAGGCGCCGGAACTCGTATATATAGTAATGTCACTATCCTGCCGGGAACTCGTATTGGCGAGAATTGTCAGATTTTCCCGGGTGCTGTAATTGGTGCCATTCCTCAAGATTTGAAATTTAAAGGTGAATATACTACCGTAGAAATCGGCAATAATAATGTAATAAGGGAGTGTGTCACTATTCATCGCGGTACAGCTTCCAAGGGTAGAACCGTTATTGGTGATAACAACCTTATTATGGCTTATTGTCATGTGGCTCACGATTGTGTGTTGGGTAATAATATCATTATGAGTAACGCCACTCAACTCGCCGGAGAGGTGTATATTGAAGATTATGCAGTAATTGGCGGAGGTTCATTGGTTCACCAATTCGTACATCTCGGTAAGCATATTATGATACAAGGTGGAACAAGAATAGGTAAAGATATACCACCTTTTATTACTGTAGGACGTGAACCTGCTTGCTATGCAGGTATCAACTCTATCGGTATGAGGCGCCGTGGCTATACTAATGAGCAGATTAATAATGTACAGGATATTTTCCGCCTTATATATAATTCGGGCTTGAATGTTACTGAAGCTATGGATAAAATCATGACCGATTGTCCGGCTACTGCCGAGCGTGATGAGATTATCGTTTTTATCCGTAATTCAGGAAGAGGTATTATAAGAGGAATGAAATAATATCATCAAGCTATCACAGTTTAATACTAAAACAAGCAGTGATAGCTTGATGTTTTGACCATTTACTTTAATGTGGAATATCCTAATACACTCAAGTAAATTGAAAGTGTAATTTTCACGAAAATAAAATTTGTATTGAACCCGGAATCATGTAAATGTTAGGTGTTTTAATTAAAACGGGCAAAAATGCGGAGTTTGAATAGTTAAAATTCACTTAAAAATATTACATAAAGGCAAATGTATTTACCTATATAATTGACAATCAATAATTTAATTAGTGATAAAATTTAACACATTTTCTTTTGTCATAACATAGTAAATCTTTATCTTTGCAATAGAAAAATCGCGGAGTGGAGCAGTGGTAGCTCGTCGGGCTCATAACCCGAAGGTCGTAGGTTCGAGTCCTGCCTCCGCAACTCATTTAAATTGTTTGTATCTTTGTTCTAGGTCTGCCTTGCTGTGAAGTAAGGTAGATTTTTTTTTAAATCTTTTTCATAATATGAGTTGTATCAAATATCCATTTGATGCAACTTTTATATTGACTACCTTCTTCACAGCAATATAATGATTTAATGAAAAGTATGTTGGTTATATAAGAAAGAAGTATTATCTTTGCAGTGCTATTTAGTACACAAAATTGTGGTCCACAAGATTGTGTACTTATTGCCAAAAATAATTTAATCGGCTATGACAAAAGGTATTAATCGTTCATTTTTATATGGAGTATCGGTGTCGGGTGAAAATTTTACCGATAGGGAAAGGGAGACACGTCGCCTAAAATTGGATTTTGAAAATGGGTTGAATGTAGTACTTATTTCTCCTCGAAGGATGGGTAAAACCTCTTTAGTAAAGAAAGTTCAACAAGTTGTGGATAACAATCTTATCCATACAGTATATATGGATATTTATGATTGTAAGACGGAATATGATTTTTACAATAAATTTGCAGAGTCGATACTTCGTCAAACATCCGGTAAACTTGAACTTTTTATTGATAGAACAAAGCGTTTTCTTTCTCGACTGTCTCCTAAAATTTCTTTTAATGCTGACCCTAATACTGAGTTTTTTGTTTCATTAGGTATTACTCCTAAAGAATATTCTCCTGAAGAGATTCTACAACTACCGGAGCTTATTGCGGAGCAAATAGGGAAGCATATAGTAGTGTGTATAGATGAATTTCAACAAGTGGCAGAGTGGAATGATTCCGTTATTGTTCAAAAAAGGATGCGTGGCGTATGGCAACATCAAAAGCTCGCTTCATATTGTTTGTTTGGCAGTAGACAACATATGATGAACCAACTTTTCCAGAATAAGAGTATGCCCTTTTATCAATTCGGCGAGCCTAATTATCTTTTGCCTATTTCTACAGAAGATTGGATTCTGTTTATTAAAAAAAAATTCGTAGAAAAGGGGCTATCTATTACAGACGAGCATATTAGATTGATATGTGATACTGTTAAAAATCAATCTTCTTATGTTCAGCAATTGGCATGGAATGTTATGATTAATACGGAAACAGAGGTAACTAATGATATTATCAATTGCGGAATAAGTGATTTACTGATTCAGTGTACCCCTCTGTTTATGGAGCAGATAAGTGCACTTACTGCATATCAAATGAATTACTTACGCGCTATTGTTGACGGTCAACACGATAAGTTTTCTTCCTCTGCTGTATTGGTTAAGTATCAATTAGGATCGAAATCCAATGTGAGTCGTATTCAAAATTTACTTTTGGAGAAAGATTTTATTGTTTCTACTCCACAAGGAATGTTTTTTTCTGATCCGGTTTTGGAATTGTGGTTAAGGCGTAATTCTTAATGAATTTTATTTAGTACACAAAATTGTGGTCCATAAGGTTGTGTGCTTATTTTATTGTTATGGCTTCTATTACATTACATAGGAAACAGCTTTTAAAGATAGCATTGCCGTATTGGGTGCTTGTAAATGGCAATATTGTAGGCATTATGCGTACTAAAGAGGTGCGTATTGTTTTGCCGGAGGGGAATTATTCCATCGAAGTGAGGGTGATGTTTAAATTGCTTAAGTGGACCTTCTTTATCGGGGGTAAGAGAGAAGTCGATGTAGATCGTAATCAGCAGTTAGATTTATATATTTCCGATAAAGAGCGGCTTTGGAACGTTCTTTTTGATATTGATTTGGCACTTTGGATTGCTGAATTCTTTATTCAATTGCCGTCGCCTTGGGATATTGTTTATAAATGTTTATCCAATGGTTTTTTCTTGCTATGGATTATACGAATTATAATAATTAGAAAAAGGTATTTTATAATTGATTTTAAATCAAACTTTAGATGAAACGTATGTGGTTGATTTTTGCTATTTTATCAGCAGTTTTTGCTGCTGCTACCGCTATTCTTGCAAAGGTGGGTATTGATGGTGTTAATGCTAATCTTGCCACCGCTATCCGCACGATAGTGGTATTGATTATGGCGTGGGTTGTAGTGTTTGTCACTCATGCTCACACGGGTATCGGTGCTATTTCTGCTCGCAGTTGGGTTTTTCTTATTTTATCCGGGCTTGCTACAGGGGCTTCGTGGTTGTGCTATTTCTATGCCATTAAAATAGGGGATGTTTCTAAGGTAGTGCCTATTGATAAATGTAGTCTTGTACTCACTATTATTTTTGCCGCTAT
>JBJECF010000044.1:0-24797 GCA_051870785.1 Candidatus Aphodosoma sp. | reverse complement strand
CCGCCGACCCTCTGCTTGTAAGGCAGATGCTCTGAACCAGCTGAGCTAAACGCCCGTTATTACCTTTCCGTAAAAGCGATGCAAAGGTAATATAATTTATTTACTTGACAAAATAATATCAAACTTTTTTCTGATAATTTTTACACTACCTCAGCAACGATAAAATTACTACCGCCGATATATATTAAATCGCCATTAGAAGAATCGGCTTTAGCAGTATTAAGTGCTTCTTTAACAGTAGGATAAGAATTGCCATGCAGGCCATATTCACTTGCCAAAGACATTAACTCCACCTCATTTAAAGCACGAGGGATTGAGGCTTTAGTAAAATAATAGATGGCATTTTTTGGCAAAATAGAGAGCACAGCACGTATATCTTTATCACTTAACATACCAATCACGACACGTAATTTGTCGTAATTTTCGTTCTTCAGTTGAGAAACTACATAAGAAATACCGCCGATATTATGTCCTGTATCACATACAATTTTCGGATTATTTTCTTGAAGTACTTGCCATCTACCCATGATACCTGTAAGAGAGACTACATTAGCAAAACCTTTTAGAACAGCTTCATCGGAGATATTTAGTACACCACCCTGCCTAAGCAAGGAGATAGCCGTCATAGCAGTGGCACGATTTTTATCTTGGTAGCACCCTTTCATTTGGCATTCCGGCAGAGGTTTATCTTTCCAAAAATCGGAAGCATAAACGATAGAAGTACCCACCTCGAGTGCTTTATTTTCAAAAACGGGAGCCACTTTGGGCTGATACTCTCCAACTACAACGGGAATGCCTGTTTTAATAACGCCGGCTTTCTCACGAGCTATATCAACGAGAGTAGGACCCAACAAGTCGGTATGGTCAAGACTAATATTAGTAATAATAGAGAGAAGAGGAGAGATTATATTGGTACAATCGATGCGACCACCGAGACCAACCTCAACAACGGCGACGTCCACCTTTTGATTTTCGAAATACTTAAAAGCCAAAGCAGTAGTAATTTCGAAAAAGGAAGGATGCAACTCTTTGATCCAAGGCGATACATTCTCGATAAAATCTGCCACATCTTGTTGAGAAATCATTTCGCCGTTAATACGGATACGCTCGCGAAAATCACGCAGATGAGGAGAAGTATAAAGTCCTACTTTATAACCTTGCGATTGAAGCACGGCAGCCAAAAGGTGCGAAGTACTACCTTTTCCGTTTGTGCCAGCCACATGTATAGTATGATAATTTTTGTGTGGATGACCCAATCTTTCATCCAAAATATAGGTGTTTTCCAGCCCCGATTTATAAGCTCTTTTACCTAGATGCTGAAACATAGGGGCCTGATTATAAAGGATTTCGATAGCTTTTTGATAGTTCATAATTTTTTTATTCAAACGATTGCAAAAGTAAGTATTTTTTTGTAGTTTTACACCACCATAATTTATTATTTTTAGTGCGAAGACCAAACTCTTTACATTGATACGTAAAATTATGATTATCAAATCATTAATCTTAAAGTAAAAACCATTATGAGCACAAAAAAGAATTTCATTCTCGACACGAATGTAGTACTACATGATTACAAATCTATTTACAATTTTCAAGAAAACGACATCTACTTGCCAATGGTAGTATTGGAAGAATTAGACAAATTCAAACGAGGCAATGACCAAATTAATTATAATTCTCGCCAATTTGCAAGGGAGTTGGATTTAATTGCAGAGAATAAAGATTTTGTAACGAAAGGGGCGCCATTAGGAGAAGGCAAAGGAAAATTATACGTCATCACACACCAAGAGTGGCCGGAAGAGATGAGCAAAGCATTTATAGAGAAAAAGCCGGACCACATAATATTGGCATGTGCGATAAGCATAGCGAAGAAATTTCCGAAGCAGAAAACCATATTGGTAACCAAGGATATCAACTTACGCATGAAAGCACGTGCAATGGGCTGTATTGCAGAAGATTACATATCAGATAAAGTTGAGAATACCGACGTATTCGAGCGTGAATACGAGACCTTTGAGAACATAGACGCCGACCTTATCGACCGCCTTTACAGTGAGAAGCAAGGCATCTCAGCAGATGAATTTAATTTTAAAGACGACATCAATGCCAACGAATGCTTTGTAATGAAGAGTAGCAGAGCAAGTGTTTTGGCGCGTCACGTAGCAGAGAGTAACATCATACGCAGAGTGAATAAGAGCAGATGTTTTGGAATAGAGCCACGCAATGCAGAGCAGACTTTTGCAATGGATTTGCTTACCGACAAGCACATACAACTTATTGCCATAACGGGTAAAGCAGGCACCGGAAAAACTTTATTGGCATTAGCGGCAGCACTATCACAATACGAAGATTACGAGCAGATTATGCTTGCACGCCCGATAGTAGCTATGTCGAATAAAGACCTTGGAGCATTACCGGGAGATGCAAAAGAGAAAGTAGCCCCTTATATGCAACCGCTTTTCGACAATCTGAACGTAATTAAGCATGCTTTGGGTTATCAAGGCAAAGAGGTGCAAACAATAGAGGCATTGCAAAAGAATAATCAACTGATAATAGAAGCATTAGCATACATTCGCGGACGAAGCTTAAGCAACACATACTTCATTGTAGATGAAGCTCAAAATCTTACGCCTCACGAAATCAAAACCATAATAACCCGAGCCGGAGAAGGTACAAAAATAGTATTTACGGGAGATATACATCAAATAGACCAACCTTATTTGGATATGCAATCAAACGGATTGGTGTATATGATAGACAAGATGAAAGGAGAAGATATATTTGCCCATATCAATTTGATAAAAGGAGAAAGGAGTTACCTCTCCGAGTTGGCAAGTAACTTATTATAAACATAAAACACTAATTAATAACATGTTGGAAATACAAGAGAAGAGGAACAATGCATTCTTTGCGATGCTAAGTTTACCGGCAACGGCGATGGGATTTGCCCTATCCGTTCAGATATCTGCCCTCAGTTGGATATTATCCACTAAATACGGGCTTGATATACATGAAATAGGAATAGTATGGGCAGCAGGACCGATTGCCGGCATTATAGCGCAGCCGATAGTAGGTGCTATCAGTGACAAACTTTGGTTTATGGGGGGCAGACGTCGCCCTTGGATAATCATAGGAGGGATATTAACCGGCTTGATGCTATTGGCGTTACCTAATTTGGATATCGTGCAAAAGATATTGATGGGAGAAAATTCCACCGAAGGCTTATTGGCGATAGCTATAGCAGTAGCATTGACATTGGATTTGAGTATCAACGTAAGTTTTAATCCTACCCGCTCATTAGTAGCCGATTGCACATATAAAGACGAGCGATCAAAAGGTTACACATGGATGCAAACCGTATCCGGCACATTCGGAGTATTAGCTTACCTCATTGCCGTATTATTCAACAACGAAGTACTTATATATGTAGGTATCTTTATAGCATTATTCTTTACTATTATTCCTTCGTTACTCATCAAAGAGCCGAGAGAATTAGAGCATGATGAAGATGAGAAAGTTAGCACCAAAACAAGCAATTCGAAATCTTACAAGGAGATTATCTTTTCGTTAGTTCCTCTATCCGGATTCTTAATTTACGGTATATATGTTATTATTGCCAAATTATTCGGTTTGGAAGACACATCAAGACTTACATTTTTCAATAGCATAGAATTGAGCACCGTAGAGTTTATATGTGTAATCATAGAGCTCTTAGCGATAATAGCCGTATTGCTGAATATCACAAAGCAGAGCAAGAACAACAACGAATTCCAAAAGATATTGATGGCTCACTCCTTCACTTGGTGGGGTGTACAAACGATGAACATCTATATGTTCTTCTACGTATCTACAAAGATATCCGGATTATCAGTCGAGGCAATGGCAAGTACAAACTCATGGGCATTTCTTGTTCGCGACTTGGTAGGAGCCATACTTCCGGTATTGGTACTCAACGTAATAGCGAAAAAAACCGGAATGACGCGCACACATACCTATTCTATTTTATTAATGGCATTGGGATATGCTATTATAGCACTTTTTGGAAGCAATATTATAGTATTCTTTGCTGCGATGCTTATTGTAGGTATAGGATGGGCGTCATTAGTATCTTTACCATTTGCGATAATGAGCGAGAAGGTAGACCAAAGCAAGATGGGGCTATATATGGGAATCTTCAATTTATCGGTAGTATTGCCACAGCTTGTAGCGAGCTTCAAGATGGGCGAGGTAATTAACAATGCGGCAGATAAATCCATCATCTTTACCATCTGTGCAATATGCCTTGCCATATCAGGCATTCTATGGTTCTCCGTAAAGAATGACAAAGCGAAATAATCGGCAAAAATATCATATTTCTAAAAAACAATTGAGCCTCACTCTAATTTCTATATGAGTGAGGCTCGATTGTTATATTTAAAGAGAAGTGAATTTATCACCCCTAAACAAAATCGATTATTTTAAAAACGGCTGACGCGTTCTTTACGGATTGTATCGAGTTTTAAGAAAATCATCAAAAGGATTGTAAAACTGAGGAAAGAAGAGCCACCGTAGCTAAAAAACGGCAATGGGATACCGATAACCGGGGCGAGGCCTAATACCATACCTATATTTATGAACAGGTGGAAAGCAAAGATGCCAACTACGCAATAGCCATAAATACGCACAAAGCGAGACTCTGCTTTTTCGGCAAGGACTACCAATCGGAGCAAGAAGCAGAGGTAAATGCCCAACACAACAACGCTACCAATAAAGCCCCACTCTTCGCCTACTGTACAAAAGATGAAATCGGTATCCTGCTCAGGCACATATTTCAGTTTCGTTTGTGTACCTTGCAAAAAGCCTTTACCGGTTAAACCACCGGAGCCAATAGCAATTTTAGCTTGATTGGTATTATAGCTAATTCCTGACGGGTCGTCTGCCATACCAAGGAGCACCATAATACGCATTTGTTGGTGATGTTGAAGTACGTTATCAAAAAGATATCCAACCGAAAAACAGAATAATGAAGCGAGCAGGATAAAAGCTATTATATGTAAATACTTCTTACGCCACTTAATAAAAGCGAACACTGCCACAAAAAGAGTTAACAGACCATTGATACAGGCTATTACGTAGACAAAATTAAGCGGGATAAAGAAATAATGAATAATAAAAGCAATGCCGATAATAGAGACAACAGAGCCCAAAATAATAAGAGGCAAGAACTTGTATTCTTTTGAGAGGGCACGGCAAAGAATAAGTGCCACGATAAGCACTATCATCAAACCAATTATCAATCCGAGAGAAGCACCATCAACTCCGAGAAACAGATCACCGCTATACCTGATTACTACGACGAAGAGTATTACGGCACCTACAAAAATACTTGGGAAAATACCGGGAAGCCCTTCGCGATAAAGCATAAACATAAAAGAGAGATAGACGAGAGCTGAACCGGTTTCTTTCTGCATCACTATTATCAACATAGGGATAAATATCAATGTAGCAACGATGACAAAATTACGAGGTTTAAGCAGTTTGAATTGTGTATCATCCATAAATTTTGCGAGAGCCAAAGCCGTAACAAATTTAGAGAATTCGGCAGGTTGGATAGAAAAGCCACCTAAAGTAATCCACGAGCGTGAGCCTTTAATGTCTGTAGCGATAAAAAGGGTAACTATCAACGCTATTATTATCAAGCCATATAGCCAATAAGCCACGGCACTATAAAGACTTTTACTGGAGAAAAGAATACATATTGCCACGACAAAACTGATACCAATCCAGAGTATTTGCTTACCTGAGCGATAACTCAAATCGAAAATTGATGATTGCTCTTCGGAATAGCTGGCACCATAGATATTCATTAAACCGATAATGACTAATGCCAGATACATTATAATAACGGGCTTATCGACAGCCCCTAAAACATTAAAACTTTTTGACATTAGGATTAAGAACTGATGTTTTTATACGATTATACAAATCTTCTCTTTTAATTTCGCCCTTTAAATATTGTTCGATACATAAAGAAGCTATAGGGCAAGCCCAAGTAGAACCGAAGCCGGCGTTTTCGATAATTACCGCGATAGCAATTTGCGGGTTATCGGCGGGGGCATAACCGAAAAATATGGAGTGAGGCTTACCATGGCTATTATCGGTAGTACCCGTTTTTCCACACATTGGTATATCGGGCACTTTGTAATGGCGGCCGGTACCGTACTCACACACCCTCCACATACCACGTTGAACTATAGGGAAATACTTTTCTTGTACATCCACTTGATGTCGGTGCGATAGCATAGAGTCGTTTTTATTAAGGTGTGGAGTGATATAATATCCACTATTTGCTATAGCTGCCGCCACGTTAGCCAGCTGTATAGGAGTAAGTTCTACCTCACCCTGACCGATAGCATTAGATCGGATAGTAAGGGCTTTCCACCCTCTTTTACCATATATTTTAGAGTATGATGTTTCGGAATAAATAGAGCCATCAACCATACCGATTACGTCGGAATCGCTGAATTTATAGCCGAGGCCAAAACTAAAAACCCTATCACGCCATTCGGTATAGCGAGCCTTAAAAGTTTCGTTATTCTTACCATACCCGTTTTTTTCGAGAGTAGAGCGGAAAGCATGCCAGAAAAATGGGTTACAACTCTGCTCTATTGCATTCTCAATAGATACAGGTGAGCCGTGATGGTGTGTACATTTTATAGGGGAAGAGCCTGGACCGTTACAAGGGAACATTGTATTTTCGGTGATACCACCCATTTCGAGGCAGACCAAGGCTTGAATAGTTTTGAAAGTGGACCCCGGGGAATATTTACCTTGTATAGCTCTATTGAGCAGAGGTTTTGTTTTATCGTTCTGCAATTGAGGATAATATTTACTTCTCTCCCTACCAACGAGGTGAGTAGGGTCCCAAGTAGGGCTTGAAGCGAGAGCTAAGATTTCGCCCGTTTTAGGCTCGATGGCAACGACACTTCCTATTTTACCTTGAAGTAAATCTTCTGCCACCTTTTGTAATTCGATATCGAGAGTAGTAATAAGATTTTCACCCGGCACAGGGGTAATATCTAAAGCGCCTTCTTGATAACTACCTTTAATACGACCGAAAGCATCACGAAGTAATATCTCGGCTCCATTAGCACCACGAAGCTCTTTCTCGTATTGCTTTTCAAGACCGGTAACACCGATATAGTCTCCCATACGATAAGTAGAGTCTTTATCGAGAATAGAGCGACTTACCTCTCCGATAGAGCCCAACACATGAGAGGCGTATCCATAATTATAATTTCTAAGTGTACGACTTTGGATAGAGAAGCCGGGGAAATTACGGAGTTTCTCCTGAATAATAGCATAATCCTCCGGCGACATCTGAGTTATGAACCTTTGCGGAGTGAGAGGGGAATAACCTGGATTTTTTCTACGGTCCTTCAGATTATCCATTCTTTTGTCGAATTGCTCTTTACTAATTTTGAGCAAACGACATAACTCTAACGTATCGATAGGAGGTTTAGAAGATTTCGGACCCGGAATTTCGGACATAGTAACGAGCAAATCGTAAGTAGGTTGATTATACACCAACAGTTTACCGTTACGATCGTATATCAATCCGCGAGGGGAATATATTACTTTATGGTAGAAAGCGTTACGACCGGCTTGAACTGAATAGTCGTCAATAATCTGCAATTGGAAAAGGCGTATAATAAAAATCAATACGACAACACATAAGACTACTTTTATAGTAAAAGCTCGATGTTTAAATTTATCCGTATTAAACATAATCTACACTACACTATTGATTATTTTTTACGAACTCTCTCTACAATAAAGATAAGGAGCAGAGTAACTATCGAGCTACATAAAGCTTTAAGAATTGTAAAGCCGAATGCGGCAAAAGAGAATGCTTCGAGGAAAAAGAGGGTAATATGATGAATGAGGACAATAGTGACTGCATATTTGATATAAGAGGCAAGACGCAAAGAAGAGAGTGAGAGTACTTGTTTCTCTATTTCCTCTTGAGAGACAAGGAGTTTTAAAAGATATGGGCGTACGAAAGCAACCAAAGTAGTAGCGGCGGCGTGCATACCCCACGTATTGGAAAAGATATCCACTATCAAGCCGGCGACAAAAGCCAACAGTAATTGTACAGAGAGATTTAGAGAGAGTGGCATTATCAACACCAAGTAGATATAGAAATAAGGATTGATAAGTCCGCCCAATTCTATATTATTGAAAAGTAACACCTGGAGCATTACCAAACAAAACGACCATATATAAAAATTGTTATTCATTATCTACTATTATTGAATTGCCGAGATTCATTAATTCCTCTTTATTTTTATAAGCAGTAACGGTGACGTAAGATAGTGCTTGAAAATCGACGGCGAGTTTGACATTAACCATGCAGAAAGGGGCATGTTCTTCGCTAATAGCGCGATCTATAACACCGATAGTAAGGCCTTCAGGGAAAATAGCCGAGTATCCGCTGGTTACGATAGTATCGCCCACAATAGGGTTTACGTGGCTTGGAATCTCCTCCATTTGTGAGAATTTAGGGTCTTTACCATCCCATACGAGCATACCGAGTTGCTGATTTGACTTGATTTTCACGCTAATATGTTGATCCGGATTAATAACGGGCATTACAACAGCATAGTTGTTACTAACGCGCATTACAACACCCACAACTCCTTGAGGAGAGATTACTCCCATATCCGGTTGCACTCCATGATTAGCACCCTTATTGATTATAATAAAATTTTGAGTACGATAAACGCTATTATACACCACTTTAGCGGAGATATAGTCGACATCGGAAACCACATCAGGTAGTGCGACGGAATCGGAAGCGAGCAAAGAAACTTGATTTTGCAACAAGTCCACTTTCATACGAAGGCTATTATTTTCCGCCACAAGGTGCTCATTCACCTCATCGAGATAGAAGTAATTCTCTATAGAAGTAAAGATAGAATAGCATTTAGCCACGATATTTGTGGAATATCTAAAGATGACGCTTTGTTGCAAATCGTTTTTTCTAACGACGAGCAAGATAGCGACAACTTCTAATATTACGAACACGAATATCGAGAGATACTTTCTAAAGAAGAGAATAATTCTATCCATATAAAAGGTAATAAAGGAGCAAAAAACAGAGTATAACATACCTATTTTGCTCCTTTATTAAAACATTAATTCAACATTATCTTAATAAGAATCTGAATTTATCTACATTTTTAAGGGCAATACCTGTACCACGAGCAACAGCACGAAGGGGGTCATCAGCGACGTGGAATTGAATATTGATTTTATCGGTAAGGCGTTTTGCCAATCCTCTTAATTGAGCTCCACCACCGGCGAGATAAATACCACGTTGTACGAGGTCGCCATACAACTCCGGAGGAGTTTTAGAAAGCGCACTAAGGATAGCGTTTTCGATACGGCCGATAGATTTATCGAGGCAGTGAGCTATTTCTTGGTAGGTGATAGGCACCTCCATAGGGAGGGAAGTGACTCTATTAGGACCGTGGACAATAAAATCTTCCGGGGCTTCATCACCCAATTCCATCAATGCAGAGCCGACTTTTTTCTTAATATTTTCGGCTGTAGTTTCGCCTACCACGATATTATGTTGACGACCCATATATTCTATGATATCTTCGGTAAAGGCATCACCTGCAAGGCGAATAGATTGGTCACAAACGATACCTCCGAGAGAGATTACCGCGATTTCGGTAGTACCGCCACCTATATCGACAACCATATTACCCTCCGGCGCCTCTACATCGAGGCCGATACCGAGGGCAGCAGCCATTGGTTCGTAAATCATATGGACGTCACGGCCTCCGGCTTGCTCGGCAGAATCGCGTACAGCACGCATCTCTACCGGGGTTGAACCGGATGGGATACCGATAACCATCTTCAAAGAAGGATTAAAAAGATAACCCTTACGAGGCACCATTTTAATCAACTCTCTTATCATATATTCGGCAGCGTGGAAATCGGCAATAACACCATTACGCAAAGGGCGGATAGTGCGAATATCACCACTGGTTTTACCCTGCATAGTATAAGCTTTTTTACCTACTGCTTCTACTTTATTCGTTCTTGTATCTATTGCAACGACAGAAGGCTCGTCCACAACAATCTTACCATCATGGATGATGACGGTATTAGCGGTACCCAAATCCATTGCAATTTCTTGTGTTAATGAAAAAAGACCCATTTTAGTTCTATAATACTATTTAATTATCAGGATTTTAACCCTATAAACATTCTATCTTTAAAATCACACAAAGGTAAAAGTTTTATCAGAATTATACAATACCTTACCTAATTTTTTTTACAATATTTTTTACTACAGGAATTGAGCTTAACGGAAGGTCATGGCGAACAAGATAAACGACAAAAATTATAATAAAAATAGCGCGATATAAGAGTCTGAGCCATAGATTTTCGATTGGCACAGCCATAGCTGCAATAGTAAGAATTATCGTCAGCAAGAAATAAATGGCTATAGACTTAAGGTTATAATTCACCGGATAGTATTTTTGACCGAGGAAATACGATAGTAACATCATTACTACGTATGAAATAAGGGAGGCGAAAGCGCAAGCCCAATAGCTAATTTTCGGGATAAAGATAATATTTATCAAAAGAGTAATAACGAAGCCTATAATGGAAAATATTGCTCCCCAATAGGTTCTATCTACCAACTTATACCAAAGTGAAAGGTTATAAACAATACCTTGAACGAGGTATGTAACAAGTACGATAGGGATAACGTCGAGACCGCCACGATATTGACTACCGAGCACGAATTGGAATACATCCATATAAAACACCATTCCCATAAAGATGAGTAATGCTGTAATGATATAAAACTTCATGGCATCGGCGTAACTCTGTTTACTATCGGCAGAGCCGTTTTTCTCGAATACAAAAGGCTCGTAAGCAAAGCGGAAGGCATTCGTAAACATCATCATTATCATAGCGATTTTAAAGCATGCTCCATAGATGCCAAGTTGGCGAAGACCTTCTGTTTTATCGGGATATACGATAGGAAAAATTATTTTATCTACCGTTTGATTCATAATACCTGCTATACCTAACAACAATAGAGGCAAACTGTAACGTAGCATTTGCTTGAGTAACCCCCAATCGAAACGATATTTATCGACGATGATAAAAGGAATAAGTGCAATAGTAACAGAAAGTGTAGAGATAACGTTTGCTACAACGATATATCCTACTTGATAATCGGGATTATAGAACCAATCGACAAGAGCCGGATTCCACTCCATTATTTTTGGGCAAGCCACAAGGAAGAAGATATTGAAAAAGATATTTACGAAAATCATAAACAACTTCAAAGTGGCGAACATTATAGGGCGGCTTTTATACCTCAAATAGCTGAATGGAATAGAATTAAAAGCATCTAAAGCGACTGCGATACCGAGCAATGAGAGATATTCGGGATGAGCTTGGTATCCCAATAGCGAGGCGACACCGTTTTGACAAGAAACGATAAATATGATGAACAGAAGCGAAGTAACTGCCAGAGATGTAAGAGTGGTAGTATAGACCTTATTAGCCTCTTCTGTAGTTTTATATTTATTAACAAAACGAAAAAAACCCGTCTCCATACCGTAAGTGAGTATGATAATAACGAGAGCAGTCCACGCATAGAGATTAGTAACTACTCCGTATTCCGATGCATCATGAAGCACATAGCTATACATCGGCACGAGGCACCAATTGAGGAATTTACCTACAATACTACTAAGGCCATAAATAGCAGTATCTTTAGCTAATTTAGAAAGATTAGACATTATTATACTAAATAAAACATCGACATAAAAGGAACTCAGGAATTAATTATCGGCAAAAAGCCGGATAACCAATTAATTATTAGCTGATAGCACACTATAAATATCAAAAGAGCGTTTGTTGTTTCGATTCGATAGTTTTACCGAGATGACGATAAGCCAATTCGGTCACCTCTCTACCGCGAGGAGTACGTTTAATGAAGCCCTCTTTAATAAGGAAAGGCTCGTAAACCTCTTCTATAGTGCCGGCATCTTCGCTCATTGCAGTAGCTATAGTAGAAAGCCCCACGGGGCCACCTTTAAACTTATCTATCATAGTAAGTAATATCTTATTATCTATTTCATCGAGACCATATTTATCGATATTCAAAGCCTCGAGGGCATAGCAAGCGATATTATTATCGATACTACCATTACCTTTTACTTGAGCAAAATCTCTCACTCTACGGAGCAGAGCATTAGCGATACGAGGGGTACCACGGCTACGGCGTGCAATTTCTACGGCAGCATCATAATCGATAGGCACGGAGAGTATTTGGGCGGAACGCTTGATTATATTAACCAGAATACTATCGTCGTAATATTCGAAATGACAGTTGATACCGAAACGAGCGCGAAGAGGAGCGGTAAGCAGACCGCTACGAGTAGTGGCTCCGATAAGGGTAAAAGGCTCCAAATCTATTTGGATAGAACGGGCACTCGGACCTTTATCTATCATGATATCTATTTTAAAATCTTCCATAGCGGAATATAGATACTCTTCGACGACGGGGCTGAGGCGGTGAATTTCGTCGATAAACAGCACGTCGTTTCGCTCTAAAGATGTAAGGATACCAGCCAAATCGCCCGGCTTATCGAGAACAGGACCGGAAGTGAGCTTAAAGCCCACCCCTAATTCGTTGGCAATAATATTACTAAGGGTGGTTTTACCGAGCCCCGGAGGTCCGTGAAGGAGAGTATGGTCGAGACTTTCACCGCGAAGACGAGCAGCTTTTACGAAGATGCTCAGATTCTCTACAATTTTATCCTGACCGGAGAAATCTTCAAAAGAGAGGGGACGAAGAGCTCTATCCAAATCTTTATCAGACTCTCTGTTTGATTTATGTATATCGAATTCCATATTATTTTAAAGTATCGCAAAACAAATTTTCTACTGAACCATATTGACTAACAAGAACATCTTTCTCGCCGGAAACCACTACATTGCCATGATTAAGAATAATAATATAATTACAAATTTGCTCCACCTCTTGCATGATATGAGAAGAGAAGAGTACAAGGCTATCTTTGCCTAAATCAGCAATAAGTTGACGAATCTCGATGAGCTGCATAGGGTCGAGACCGGAAGTAGGCTCGTCGAGGATTAATAATTTCGGAGAATTTATAACAGCAGCTGCAATACCTACCCTTTGTCGGTAACCTTTAGAGAGTTGCCTTATGGTTTTTGTACGAACAGCTGAAAGCCCAACACGCTCAATAACACTATTAACGGTAGCAGGGACATCCGTTGTGTTATAACATTTTGCCACAAAAGCAAGATATTCCGTCACGTACATATCATCATAAAGAGGGTTCAATTCCGGCAAATAGCCTATATTACGTTTAACATCTACTGCAGAAGGCGACATCGGGTGTCCATCAATAATAACTTCACCTGAAGTTGGTGCGATATAGCCCGTTATAATTTTCATCAGCGTAGATTTTCCGGCACCATTAGGACCCAATATTCCCACAATACTACCTTTATCAAAACTATAATTGAATGGCTTGAGTACCATTTCATTGCCATAGCACTTTGATATATTTTTAATTTCAAGCAACATAATAATAAGAAGAGTATTTTATTGACCTTTTCCGTTAAAAATTATTTCAAGACTATAAAAAATAATTTTTATATCGAGATAAAGGCTCATATTATCCATGTAAATAATGTCGTAATTCAAGCGACGCACCATTTTATCTATTGTATCACTATAACCTATTTTAATAGGGCCCCAAGAGAGCAACCCCGGGCACACACGATAAATCATACAATAAAAAGGGGCTTTTTGTTCTATTTGATTGATATAGAAACGACGCTCGGGACGAGGACCTACGATAGACATATCCCCTTTAATGATATTAAAGAACTGAGGAATCTCGTCCAAGCGATATTTACGCATAAAAGCACCACATTTAGTAATTCTGCCATCATTGACAGAAGAGAGTAAAGGGCCATTTTTTTCCGCATCTTTATACATTGTACGGAATTTATAAATCATAAAAGGACTGCCGTGATACCCTATACGCTCTTGCTTATAAAACACAGGGCCCTTACTATCTTTTTTAATTACAATGGCAAGGTAAAGCATTAAAGGCGAGAGGATTATTAGAGAAAAGCAACTCACAGCCACATCAAAAACGCGCTTTACAGACTGTTGCCAAGCAGGCATTACCGACCTGGTAACGGAGACAAAAGGTTCGGCTTTGATATCTGAGACTACCGCTTTACCAATCACTATTTCAAAGAGACGAGGAACGAGGCATACATCCACATTATACCGTATCACTCTGTTTACTATAGAGAATATGAGGTCGTTATCCATATCGTCAACGGCGATAATGATAGCATCGATAGAGTACTTCTCCACCACACTTTCCAAATCATCCACGCCACCAAGAATATTTTTGTCGGAACTATATGTCGACTTATTCACTGATATATAACCTGCAATACGATAGCCCTTTGAGTAGGCATTATTTTTTATTACTTGCGATATTTCAGTAGCGGTATCCCCCACTCCAGCTATAAGAACTTTTTTACAATCCTTACCACTGTGCAACCTGCTTATATAAATGGACGTTTGGACGAGTCTGAAAAGATATGTAAAAAAGAAGAATAGAGCCCACAAGATAAGGAACGACCTGTAATAAAAAGTATAGCTTACTACAATATCATCGATAAGCATTACGAAGAAGATGATTATAGTGGAAAAGAAGGAAGAGACGATAGTAGAGAAAAACTCGACAAGACGCGAGCGCCTTACATTAACATTATAATACCCAGTAAGATAGTGCATAGAAACAGCCACGAGAGGGAATGCAATCATAGAGAGTGAAAGGCTGTATGACGGCACCAAGAAATACTCTATTTTGTCGGCAAAAAGCACAAAATCGTTAGTAGCTCTACGGTAAAGATAAAATAATATCCATACCACAAGAGCCGCCAGCACATCAAATACGATATAATATGTAATTCTTTTACGATTCATGGTAACGAAACGAGTACTTCCGGTTAAATTATCGAATAACTTTTATAGTGCCATTCACACCCAATTTAATAATAGACGAAGGAGTGGCGGGTTTAATATCATTTCTTCGATAATCAACAACATAATCTACATCATTAATAATCTGTGGATCTATTTCTGCAAAAAAATGAGGGGAGGGATTACCGCTAATATTTGCTGAAGTAGATACGATAGGTTTAGCGAAACGATTGCACAGCTCGGCAGAAAAAATTTCGGAAGTGACTCTAATGGCAATAGAGCCATCTTCTGCGATAAGGTTATGAGCTAGGTTTTTGGCACCGTCGTAGATAATAGTAAGCGGCTTATCGGCAATAGGAACCAAGTCCCACGCAATATCGGGCAACTCATTGACATATTTTTGGGCACGAAAGATGGAATCCACAAGCACAATCATGGATTTACTTTCGGAGCGATGCTTGATATCGTAAATTTTAGCAACGGCATCCGGATTAGTAGCGTCACAACCAATACCCCAAATTGTGTCGGTAGGATATAATATCACGCCACCATTTTTCATCACGGCAATAGCATTCTTTATTTCGTTTTTTATTTTATCATCCATTTTATCCAAAGCTATCCAAAATCTATCAAAACGCAAAGGTACAATTTTTTTTCAACTTAGTGATATGGAATAGGATTAATAATCTATTAACAATAAATTTTGGTGTAATAAGCGACATCTTGGGAAAGCGAAAAATAAATGGAATCAAAAAAATATCTTTTTGTTATAAAAAAAAGGATTTCAAGGTAATATATTCAGCAAAAATGATTACATTTGTAGAGTTTAATACTTTGGAGGTATTGTGTACGATTTAGAATGTAAAACTTTAAAAGATAAAAAGATATGCACAACCAAAGTATTTCGGAATTGATAATCAAACAAACAATATAATGCAAAACAAATGGTTTTTTAAGAAATTAAGCACGGAAGATGAATGTAATAAAGAGAAGCTTATAAAAGAGTTCGATTTACACCCTACAATAGCCAAGATGCTTATATTAAGGGGAGTAACGACGCCCAAAGAGGTAGAATCTTTTTTTAATCCAAAGTTAGAAGGATTACATAATCCGATGTTAATCAAAGACATGGACAAAGCCGTAAATAGGCTTACCTTAGCTTTGGAGAGAAAAGAGAATATCCTTGTTTATGGCGACTATGATGTTGACGGCACAACTGCTGTAGCTTTAGTTTATAAATTTTTAAAGCCCCTGATTTGTTCGCCACAGATATTGGACTATTACATTCCGGACCGATATAATGAAGGATATGGAATATCTTTTAAAGGAATAGATTATGCCAAGGAGCACAATATCGACCTTATCATAGCGTTGGACTGTGGTATTAAGGCGATAGATGAAGTAAATTATGCAAACAGCTACGGCATAGACTGTATAATTTGCGACCATCACACTACAGATAGCGAATTGCCAAAAGCGGTAGCAGTGCTCGACTCAAAGCGCTCGGACGACGATTACCCTTACAAGCATCTATCCGGATGCGGAGTAGGTTATAAGCTAATGCAAGCCTTTGCTATTAAAAACGGCATCGACGTAGCAGAGGTAAACAAACACCTCGATTTACTTGCAGTAAGTATTGCTTCCGACATAGTACCTATCACCGGAGAAAACAGAATATTGGCTTACTACGGTATAAAAAGATTAAATGAACAGCCCTGTTGCGGTCTCAAAGCCATTATGGAAGTATGCGAGATAACCCACGAAAAAAATATTTCCATCAATGATATAGTTTTTAAAATCGGTCCGCGCATCAATGCCTCAGGAAGAATGAAATCCGGACGTGAAGTAGTAGAATTACTTATCAGTAATGATTATTCTCAAGCTTATCAATTAAGTAAAAACATCAATACTTACAATGACGAACGAAGAAATATCGACAAGAATACCACCAACGAAGCTGAATTGGCTTTAAAGGAGACTACCGACACAAACGACTCGTCGATAATTGTTTACAACCCTAATTGGCACAAAGGCATTGTGGGTATTGTGGCATCAAGACTAACGGAGAAATACTATAAGCCGACTATTGTGCTTACCAAAGCCAACGATATGATAAGTGGCTCTGCACGTTCGATACAAGGATTTGACTTATACGAAGCTATAGATTCGTGTCGCAACCTATTAGAGAATTTCGGAGGTCACACTTATGCCGCCGGACTTTCGCTTAAAGAGGAGAATTTAGAAAAATTCAAACAACAGTTTTGCGAATATGTCAACGAGCACATTACTGCTGAGCTCTTAACACCGACAATAGAGATTGACGACACCATACAGTTTAAGGATATCACAACCAATTTTGTGAATATATTACGTAGATTCGAGCCGTTTGGACCAGGAAATCCGAAACCTTATTTCTGCACCAATAAAGTTTACGATTTTGAAGACAACTCCAAGATTGTAGGTCAGACACAAGAACATTTAAAATTAGAGATTACCGACCACAGTATCACAAACAGAATGTCCGGAATTGCATTTAAAATGAGTTTATTCAATAAATATTTAAAAGATAAGACGCCGATAAATATTGTTTACACTATAGAAGATAATACCTATTTCAAACCGTCCACAATACAATTGATGGTTAAAGACATTAAGTGCTGATGAACAATATCATAACTATACTAAAACGTTTTTTGCACGGCTATAAGAGATACGTAGTATTAAGTATTATTTTAAATTTGCTATCTACAATATTCAATCTGTTTTCTTTTGCCAGCATTATACCTGTATTACAGATACTCTTCGGATTAACAGGAGAAAGTCATTCTCATATACATCTATCGGAAGCAACTACAATAGAGAGTTATGTAGATATAATACAAAACAACATTTATGCCTATATTGAGCAAATAATAGTTGATTACGGTGCTTCTACAGCCCTTGTAATACTCGGGATATATTTAGTAACGATGACTCTGTGTAAAGTAATAAGTACTTTCGGGGCAGGGGCTGCGCTTGTACCTATCAGAACCGGAGTATTACGAGATATGAGAAATCAAATCTACAACAAATTGATAACTCTACCTATCGGTTATTATTCTCAAGAACGGAAAGGGGATATAATAAGTAGGATGAGTAATGACGTTTCTGAAGTAGAGAATTCGGTAATAGCATCTTTAGAAATGTTGTTTAAAAATCCGATAATGATAATCATATACATAGTAGTGTTATTCTCGATGAGTTGGAGGCTTACGCTATTTGTATTAATATTATTACCGATAAGCGGATTATTAATAGGAAGAATAGGGCGTTCGCTCAAGAAACGTTCTACTAAAGGGCAAGAGTTGAATGGAGACTTACTGTCGCAAATAGAAGAGACTCTTGGAGGCCTGCGAATTATCAAAGCATTTAATGCAGAGAGCAAACTTACAGCTCGTTTTAGAGCACTGAATAATAACATCAGAAGTACTTTTAACAAGATTCAAACCCGCTATTTACTTGCCCATCCTGTAAGTGAATTTTTAGGAACGATGGTCATAGCTATCTTGCTATGGTACGGTGGCAAGCTTATATTAACGGGAAATTCTACAATATCAGCGCCGGAATTCATCTATTATTTAGTGATATTCTATAGTATTATCCAGCCCTTTAAAGATTTGTCGAAAGCCGGCTATAGCATAAAAAAAGGAACTGCATCTCTCGAAAGAATCGATGAAATACTGAATGCCGAAAACGACTTGATAATTCATAAAAATCCGATACAACTTTCTACTTTCAACGATTCTATAGAGATTAAAAACCTTTCTTTTAAATACAACCTTAAAGAAGATAATTGGATTTTACGTAATATCAATCTTTCTATTAAAAAAGGTACTACAGTAGCCCTTGTTGGAGAATCGGGATCAGGTAAATCCACATTAGTAGACCTTATACCTCACTTCTACGACATTACAGAGGGTAACATATTCATCGACGGACACGAGATACGCGATATAGATATGGTATCACTACGTAACTTAATAGGAAATGTAAATCAAGAGCCGATACTATTCAATGATACTATTTTCAACAACATAGCTTTCGGAGTAAAAAATGCGACTTTTGAAGAGGTACAGAATGCAGCCAAGATAGCTAATGCACACAAATTTATCGAGCAATTGGACGACGGATACGAATATATGGTAGGGGACAGAGGGATGCTTCTCTCCGGGGGTCAAAGGCAAAGAATATGCATTGCACGAGCAATACTGAAAAACCCGCCTATACTGATACTCGATGAAGCTACGTCGGCATTGGATACCGAGTCAGAAAAATTGGTACAATCGGCAATAGAGAAGCTTATGGAGCATAGAACTACGATAATAATTGCGCATAGGCTATCTACCATTAAATCGGCGGATATTATATGTGTAATGGATAAAGGTGCGATAATAGAGACAGGCACCCACGACACATTAATGAAGCAAAATGGCAAATACAAAAAATTATACGATATTCAATTTAAAACAAATAAAAATTAGACAATATGCTTAACTTCACATTTCAAAATCCTACGAAATTGATTTTCGGCAAAGGATCTATAGCTCAATTATCAGAGCAATTTGACAAGAGAACCAAGATAATGCTTACCTTTGGCGGGGGCAGTGTAAAGAAAAATGGAGTTTACGACCAAGTAATCAAAGCATTAGCAAATCACGACATAGTAGAGTTTTGGGGAATAGAACCTAATCCTAAAATAGAGACACTACGCAAAGCTATTGAACTTGGCAAGAGAGAGAAAGTAGAGTTTATTATAGCAGTAGGAGGAGGATCTGTACTTGATGGCACAAAACTTATATCATGCGGTATTTGCTACGATGGCGATGCGTGGGATTTGGTAATGAATAACAAATTAGTAAACAAAGCCTTACCTATTGGTGATGTTATGACGATGCCTGCCACTGGTTCCGAAATGAATTCCGGAGCAGTAATATCATGTATCGCCACCAAAGAGAAATATGCTTTCTATTCATACCATCCGAAATTCTCGGTTTTAGACCCTGAAGTTACTTATTCTATTCCGGACTATCAGGTATCATGTGGTATTGCTGATACTTTTGTTCATGTTATGGAACAATATTTAACAGCACCGGGTATTAATCCGCTTATGGACCGTTGGGCAGAGGGAATTCTGCTAACATTAATTGAGATAGCCCCTTATGTGCATGAAAAGCCATGCGACTATGATGTAATGGCTCAGTACATGCTCAATGCAACGATGGGGCTTAACGGCTTTATTGCTATGGGAGTACCTCAAGATTGGTGTACACATATGATTGGTCATGAGTTAACTGCACTTCACGGCATTACTCATGGAGAGACGCTAGCTATTGTTTTACCGGGAACAATGACGGTATTAAGTGAACAAAAGCATGATAAAATTTTACAATACGGAAAAAGAATTTGGGGAGTTACAACAGGTACCGATGGAGAAAAAATTGCAGAAACTATTAATTGTACGGAACAATTTTTTAGAAAGTTAGGATTAAAAACAAGACTTTCGGAATTTAATATTGGAGAAGAAACTATTACAGAAATCGAAAAGAGATTTAATGAAAGAGGAGTGCGTTTCGGTGAATGTAAAAACGTTACAGGAGCCGTGGCTCGTGCAATTCTCGAATGCGCTCTATAATTAGATATATAATGAAAATACAAATAATAGGTAATTGTTGCTCTTCATGCCACCAAACACATGAAGCGATAGAGAAAGCAGCTGCCGAAATTGGGGGTGGCATAGAAGTCGAGCACATAGAAGACATTGTAAAAATTTTGCAAATAGGTGTATTACAAACACCGGCAATACTAATTGACGACAAATTAGTAAGCTCCGGCAAGCATTATACCGTAGAGCAGGCAAAACAATTAATTTTGGAAAACCGATAATGGATAATATATTATCTGTATTAAGCGATTATGCGAGCAATACTTCATCACCAGTGCTGATGGTAATTATTCTCGGGATAATTTTTGCTTTAGACCCTTGTTTGCTACTCACAAATATTGCTGCTATCGGGTATATCAGTAAAGATGTAAACAACAATAAACAATCATTTGTATGCGGACTATGGTATACTCTTGGACGAACGATATGCTATGGGTTGCTGGGGGTTGTGCTAATACTATTGCTACAAGCCGGGACAAATATAAGTGGCTTTGAAAACTTTTTCGAGAAATGGGGTACAATAATTGTAACCGTTTTTATGGTATTAATGGGCATTTTCTTATGTCTATCCGACTATATTAAATTGCCACAAATAAACATTGTAAAAAACATCAACCACACATCGTTTCACGGCAGTATAGGTGCGTTCTTATTAGGAGCAATTCTTACAATGGCTTTCTGCCCTACAAATGCTGTATTATTTTTTGGTATGATGGTTCCGGTATGCGTTGTTTCTCCATTTGGATACTTACTTCCCTTTATATTTGCAGCGACAACGGCAATACCCGTTATTATTACCTCATACATCATTGCTTTTAGTTTGAATAGTATTGGAAAATACTACGAAAAATTAAAGCAAATAAGTAAATTTATGAAGATATTCGTTGGCGTGATATTTATAATTTTCGGAATAATAATGGGTGTACAACAATATTTGGGCGAAGGTCATCATAGTCATCATCACCATCATCACGAGCATAACACAGAATGTACAGAACATCATTGTGAGGAAGAAGTACATCACTATGACGAACATTCCGAAAACAATGATTGTGATGAACATACACACTATTCAAAATAATATTAAATGGTAAAATTATAATACGAATAAACAGAGGGACTGACACTTGTAAATGAGTCAGTCCCTTTGTTATAAGTTTGTTGTTAAGAAATTAATATATTCTATTATCTCAAAACTAAAAAGCTATTGCTGTTTTTCCGGTAAAGAATTAATAAATTCTTCTGTAATATCAAAAGAATAGAGAATAACATATACTTTAATCGGGTGCCAACCGTCAGAAATCCACTGTTCTCTTTCCATATCAGTATATTCTTCTACTTCCGGACCATAATAACGATAGAAATTACTTTCATAATACCAACCATTTTTTACCTCCTTATCAACAACATATGTTTTACCATCATATTCTATTTCATAGTAATCCGGCAAGCTTATAGTATCAAGTGGATATACGTAATCTTCTTTACTATTTATTGCTCCACCTTGAATAGGTATTATTTTATTTGGTTCAAGAACACCATCACCATAAGTTTTGATAATTATATTTTTTTCTGTTTTATTACATATACAGAAATATTGTGATGTAACATAAGATACATTTTCACATGAGGTCATTACTAAAGCAATAACAAAAATTCCTATTAAATAATTAATGCGTTTCATAGATATAATATTTTAAAAATTAATACTTAAATGTCTCCAATTAGATACATTTCCCGTTACATCTACTATGTATGGGAATGTATTCATATAATAATACATACCAAATGTTTTTTTTCTAGGATCACTTATACAAGAACTATATTTAAAACCAGAAATAGGTATAATTATAGGATCAGGGAATCCAGAACCTAATGGTATAGCAGAAGAAGAAAATACAACAACATCATAGTTTGTATGAGATTTTCTCAATACCCAACCTATACAAGTCTTGACATAATTATAAATAAATATAGTAGCTTCACGAGAAAGTAGAGGCCCCATTACATCTCTAACTCTTATCTTCACTTTTAATTTATACTTCCCATCAGATTGTTCATATTTTCGTTTATCTCCATTATTTGTATTGAAGCCAAAAACGTTATAAATAATTACCTCTTCACTGGAATATACTGAATTAGAAATTAGATTATTAAGTTGCTCCATAGAAGAAATTTCTAATAGAGGCATAAATTTATTTAATGGAACGATAACTAAATTATCTTCAACTTTTTTAGCGAACTCGTAACCAACAACAAAATAATTATTATCATTCAGCAAGATAGAATACATATCATCAGAACCATAAGGCTCGATTACCGGAATAACTTCATTTGAAAATTCATCTACTTCTTCATAAACATTTAGATGTTCCGTAAAATTAGTATTTGTAAGAATATCACTTATAAGATAATCATAAGCTTCTTCTTTTTCATATGAAAGCTCATCCAATAGCTCAGGGTTTAGATTTAAATTACTTATAACAACGTTTTCTACAGTTGCAAAGTATAAGAAGGAATTAAATGCGCGACCCGAAAAATCATGTTGTTGTTGAAAATCAGATAATTCAGCAACATTCATGTTTACGAGTAAAGAAGAAGTCGAATCGGCTTCAGACCAAGAGTCAAAAATCAACGTATTACTAAACACATCACTATATTCAGCAATAATATTATCTCTTGCATTTAAAAGAGATGCTGGAGAATTTGCTATCGAACTCTCGGATTGATTTGACACTTTAATTAAGTCACTTTCTTGAGAACAAGAAAAAAGAATAAATACCAAAAATGGTATGAGAAAGATTTTTTTGGTCATAAATTTACGTATTAAATATTTAAGATTAAATGTTATTGATGTTCCTCGCGAAAGAACTATAATATATTTTACAATAATATTTGCTTGCAATAGCACTGCAAATATACAATTGTTTTTAAAAATAAAAAAGAAAAAAACAATAAATTTTGAAATAGAATTTTAATGTATTCAATAACAACACTATATGCTATCACAAAAACGAGCATGATTAATAATTTAATATTTCACCTAATAAATATCAAGTAAAAAAGTAATTTATTTCAATAAAAAAACAATAAATATAAACAAAAAAAATAAGAACATGACTCTAAAAATAGAGTCAGTTATCATTAAAATAGAATTAAAATCTTTTGTTGTAACGATAGATAAATAGAAATTTCATCATGGATAAATATCAATAAAAAAGGTGTATCAATAATATTGATACACCTTTATAATATTAAAATTCTACAGTATTTACTCTCTAACGCGTTCTACATAGGAACCGTCGCGAGTGTCGATTTTAATTTTATCGCCTGCATTAATAAAAAGAGGGACTCGAACTTCGGCGCCATTTTCTACAACAGCAGGTTTAAGAGTATTAGTAGCGGTATCTCCTTTCAAGCCAGGCTCTGTATAAGTAACTTCCATAATTACATGAGTAGGCATATCGGCATAAAGAATAGTTTCGCTTTCTGCATGAACTACAACTTCGAGTTCATCACCTTCTTTCATAAATTTAACGCCGTTGATGAGATCCGGATTTATAGATACTTGTTCGAATGTTTCATTATTCATCAAGTTACAACCCATATCATCTTTATAAAGGAATTGATAAGGGCGACGCTCAATACGCACTTCTTGAACACGGACACCGGAGTTCCAAGTTTTATCAAGGATACGACCGGTAGTAACATTTTTTAATTTAGTACGAACGAAAGCAGGACCTTTACCCGGTTTTACGTGTAAAAATTCTACGATAAAATAGTATTGGCCATCGATATCGAGGCACATTCCATTTTTAAAATCAGCAGTAGTTGCCATACAATTTATTAAAATTCAGTTTATTAAATACTATATAATTCGCTTGCAAAGGTAATAAATTTTCTTCGAACTACCAAACATATTAAAGAGTTATTCCCCTAAAGAGAAATTTTTGTATATTCACAAACGAAGTGCAAAACTATCTCTTACCCCATGGGGTAAGAGGCCACGAAAAGAGGAAAAAGTAGTTTGAGAAT
>JBJECF010000043.1:0-1675 GCA_051870785.1 Candidatus Aphodosoma sp. | reverse complement strand
GACTTTCTGTAATATGGCATCAAGCTTCTTTCATTATTTCCGCAAATGCAGCACTTTTCCTGGCTGATTTCAGATTTCACATCCGGAAGTTGAAAATTATTCTCTGCTTTTGTTGTTACCGCATTCAATTTATGTACGCATCCCGTACAAAGCAGTGCAATCACAATTGCACCAAGTATTCCTTTTTTCTTCATTCCTACCTTCTCCAACGCACAAAAAAAGAACAGTCCAATTTTTTCTTGAACTGCTCTTATTTCTTTAAACTCCTCATAAGAGATAACACAATCTCTCTTTCTTTAACTTCCAATCCATCCCATATATCCAATAACTCTGTTTGATCAGATGTCAAATCTAATTTGCCACTGTCTCCTGCAAAAAACTGAGCTAACGATATTCCAAATGCATCACATATTTTCTCAAGCGTTGGAATCGTCGGAATGCTGTCTCTGGACATTATATTTCCTAATGCTGTCTGCGACATTCCCGTAAGCTGTGAGAGTCGATATTTAGAATACCCACGTTTTCTGCATAATTCAGAGATTCTTTTTGGAATATACTCTTCTATACGCAAGTATTTTACACCTCTTCTCTGACCTATTTTTACATACATTGTAACCATAAATCAGCGAAAAGATTAGAACTATACCGCTTATCTAAATACTCTAGTAGGCTTGAGTAGTGGGGTAAAAAAAAGAAAAGCAGCTCTTAATACCTATTCAATTGTATTTTTTATCAAATCCATCTTCTTTAAGAAAGTAATGGCATCTTCAATACCAGCCATATAAGAAATATCCGCATACCGACAATCTACTGTTTGTAAGCAGGCGATATAATCATTGATTATCATTCTGTCATGCTCCGGCAAATCTAATTCCATAAATCTCACTGTCAATTCATCCAGATCTTTCTCATCCTGTTGGTATATCTCATCTTCTGCACAAATTTTTTCTCTGGTAGCATCAATAGCTTCTGCTATTGTCTGATTCAATATTTCTCTCGTAAGCAGATTCATCTTTTTTTGTCCTCCCGTACAATTTAATCACCAAAATGGCAATTAAATTGTACAAAGATATGGACCTAATGTCAAATAACAATGTTTGACATAATTCGCCGGTTTTCGATAAATATTACCTTATTAATCAAATTTCCTTTTCTTTATGCACATCTCCCCATACTCTTCCCTTATCACAATGCATTAAACAATTAATTTTCTACCAGAGCTATAATTGCAGGTGTATTTAAAAGTAAAACTTTGAAAATGAAATACCTAAACCTTCATGCACTAAACACCCCATAACTACAAAACTCTGGGAATCAACATTCTGGAAGGTGGATTTCTTTGATTAACTTGGTTACCATGTATTTGGTATCTTTGCATTGTCACGTTCAGCACCAATTTGTAATAAAACAGCAAAATTAACACTACCTGTTATAATTATTTAGTAACTATTTATTCTACGATTTTAGGCAGAACATGAAAGCCTGAGTATTCGATACTAACTGCTATTATTTCCAATCCTAATATAATCACATGATTGGATATCTTTTCAATCGGATTAAACAGAAGGAGTAATGCTAGCGTGATTCGTACAAAAAATTCTATCATTGGTATAACACAATTATTATTTCTACAAAAGAACTGCCTAATTGCCCCATTCAATGATTTAGATGCCTT
>JBJECF010000042.1:0-24909 GCA_051870785.1 Candidatus Aphodosoma sp. | reverse complement strand
TGTAGGGCATGGTCTCTTACTATATGAGATACGTTGGCGTAATGCGGGGCATTACTCGGTTTCAGCCTCAGCCATTCCGGCTTGCGCAAAAGGGTTTCTTTTTCTTGTTTCTCCATCGGAATATTCTCTGTTTTGTCGTGCAAAATTACTTATTTTTTCAGATACTATAAAACAGCTAAAAATTCTTCGGGGAGAATGACGTTTTGTATTTCGATGGCGCCTTTGAAGAGGGGTGCTATCTCTTCGTCTTTAAACCCTGCAATGCCGCACCCGATACGGGTAACGAGGAATGTAAGTTGTGGATGCTCTATCGCAAAGCGGATTAAGTCATCTACATAGGGTTTGATGTCTTGAATGCCGCCGTGCATTGTCGGAATGGCATAACTCCTGCCTTGCAGTCCCACGCCTTTGCCCCATACTGCCCTAAATCGTTCATAAGCCAATCGTGCGGCTCCTCCACCATGTTTGCCTGCCAAATTGCTGCCAAATACGAATATCTCGTTTGCTTTCAGGTCCGAAATTCTTTCCGGGGTAAATTTTCTGTCGTACATTATTTTGTTATTTAATCCTGCCGGTTTCATTTCACAATATCTGTCATACCATCGACGTTTCTCCGGTGTGTCTATCCTGTCATACTCGCTAATAATGCAACTCGTATAGAGATCATCGGCAATTGTGAGGATAATGTTTGATAGTTCGAGGGTCTGCTCTAACTCCTTTTCCTTCGGACAGAACAATTGCTTGTGCTTCATAGCTTCATAACCATATATTGCACCCATAATATTGCCACATATCGACCCGGTGGAGTCGCTGTCGCCGTCATGGTTCACTGCTGCGATTATAGCATCCTCTATGCTGTCGATATGGCGTACTGCAAAATAGCCCACGCCTCTTCGCCGGTCCATCCCTCGCCAAGCGAACGAATGTTCTCTGCTTCGCTTTTTTCGTTGGCGGCGAGCGTCACAGCCATACGGGTGAGGTTGACAAGATAATGCTTGTCTTCCTCGTATTCTCCACAATAAATGTTGTCGAGAGCATCTATGGTTTCAAGGGCGATGTCGGCAATTTTTTTTAACCTCTGTCTCTTCCATTATTATCACACTGTAGATGAGGTGTGTCAGCATGGCAGATGGCAAGAATGCCAGCGGATGTTTATGAGTAACGGCAGCCACTTCAGCACCTGCCTCGTCTATTTGCTGTACATTGTAGAACGATTTGCCACGACTCCAATAACCGGCCATGAGCAGTGCCATGGGAGCCACTCGCATAATGCCGCCACAGCCCTTGCTGTTGTTCTGCACTTCTTTGCCTTGCAGTAAGCTCTCACATGCCGACAGACAAGTATTTCCCGGAGCACGGCGGTGGGCCATTTCGGGCAAATTACGTAGCCATGTAGCGTGGAAATTGTCGTCGGTCCCCTTTTTCCTGCCTGTCTGAGTATAGTACTAGTCAATATAGGCTTTATCAACATAATACTCGGGCAGTCCGCCAATGCCGCGCATATACCCGCGTGTTACACCCATCAGCATGCCATTGGCTGTAAAGAGCGTCATCTGGGTATCATCACTTACCAATGCCTTACCTTCGGCAGTCAGGTCAAATTTCGTGATACCTTTTTCGCCATACTTCGCAAGTATGCTACTGCGACTCATGAATTCCACAGTATATCCCAGGGCATCGCCTGCCGCACCTGCCATTAACGAGCCGCGAATGCGGTCGTGAGTTCTCATCTTCAGATACTCCTCCTTTTGCCTGCAATTCTCCACAAATCGGCTCACGAAGTCAGTTTGCTCCTGTGTCTCGGGAGATTTGCAGTGTGATGCTTTCCGCATATCTCTGAAACTTTTCAGCTTTGTTTCCGGCAATTCACTATTCTTGTCACCGAGATATTCGCTTGCAAACAATTTTCCGTCCACATAATACGACTGATTCAACGGACGGCTGACAAATGCTTCAAAGCGGTCGTTGATGTCGAGCAAGTCGGCAGGAAGCAAGGCACGGCATTGTTCCTCAAGTTCTTCACTAAAACCGCCTCCATTCAAGGTAAATCGCTTTGTGCCTGCAATCGATGCTGTCATAGCTCCAATGGTATCGGAATCACCACCTATTGAGATTGCAAGTCGCAATGCTTTTTCAGCAGGATATCCATCTCGCTCAAGGTATGCTTTTATGGCAATGGGCACTCTGCCTTGGCAAGTAACGTTAAAACTGTATGTGCTACGAATATCATCAAGATTGTAGTTAAGGTTGTATCCTATTTTTTTCTGTTACAAACTGTCTTATATTTTCTTCTGCTCCCCAACCGACGTTTTTCCTCAAAAACACGCATCCCGCTATGGCTTGCGCTCCCTTGATGCCTTCGGGATGGTTGTGCGTAACGGAAGCCGTGATGCGTGCCAACTCCAAAGCCTCATCAAGCGAATTGGCATATAGTCCCACAGGACTCACCCTCATGGCGGAGCCGTTGCCATAGCTGTTGTATGGCTGCGGATTGTCACTTTTCAACCAGTGAGAGAACATTTCGCCGTAGCCCGCTTTCGGGTATTTTCTTCCTAACAGTTGCATATATTTCACTAACGTTTCCGGTCGGAGATACTGGTCACTCATCAGCCATTCTTCCACAGCAAGCGTCATCACTGTATCGTCTATGAACCGACTCCCTTTGGGAACCAATTCAAAATCCTCTGTCTTTATGTTGTGCCACTCGCGGGTACTGCCCACGATGTCGCCTATTATTGCTCCTAACATATTTTTATCGTGTTTAAAATTAGCCTAAAATTCCAATCTGAATCCCTTTTGTTTCAGCTCCTCATACTTCGCTTTGTTAAAGCGGAAGAGGAATGCCTCCTTTTTCTGTGAAGGATTTACCGTCTCGTCCATTTGCTCCAGCATTCCGAGTCGCTTCATCTTGTTGTAAAAATTGCGACGGTCGAAACGCACGTCGAGTATTGCTTCGTAGAGGTTTTGCAACTCCTTGATAGTGAACTCTTCCGGTAGCAGTTCAAATCCGACGGGTTCGAAATGTATCTGCTGACGCAATGCCTGCTCTGCCTTGCGGAAAATCCGGTCGTGGTCGAAAGCAAGTTGCGGCACCTCGTCTAAGGCAAACCATTGCGCATCGGCAGCATCATCGCCGCCTTTCATCTCCTGCATCTTCACCAAGGCATAGTAGGCAATGGTGATGACCCGCTCACGAGGGTCTCGACGCGGGGCTGTAAATGTATGGAACTGACGGAAGTATGCGCCTTTAAGTCCGGTTTCTTCCTGTAATTCGCGCAGTGCACATTCTTCGGCACTCTCCTCCATATTCAAAAATCCACCGGGAAATGCCCACATTCCTTTGTAGGGTTCGATGCCTCGCTGCACAAGAAGTATCTTTAATTTTGTTCCGTCAAATCCGAAGATGACGCAGTCGGTCGTAACACTCGGATGTGGATACTTGTAGCAGTATCTTAATTCATTATCTTTATTCATAATTATTGTTGTGTTAAAATTACGCAACAAAGGTGTGGACTTTTTTTAATCCGCCAAATTTTTTAACGAAAAAGTTTTTTAGTCTGATTTCAACATAGGAGTGAATTTGCCATAAATGATTGAAATAAGGCAGGTTGGGGATTTACTTCGATATTGAATACGAGAAAAAAATATGACCCGGCTCTTCAACAAGCAGGGTCATAATATAACAGTTGGTTGAGAATAATATCAACTTATTATGTCGTCAAATTATCTTTGATTTATATATTAATTATCAAAAGATTGTTCGGTAAATGTATAAATATAGCCTTGGGCGTAATTTCTTTGATTCAAAAAGTCTTCCGTTCCATCAAGAGTTTTGTTATATACTTTGTCTCCATAAGTAATGACAATCTGATCCATTTCCATAGTATAACAATTCCAAAAACTACTCCAAGGTGACTCAAAGTAAGATGCTCCTTTTAAACAATAGACGACAAAATCAGGCATTTGGTAAGATTCTCCCGGTTGAATAATACAAGAAAGGTCGCCGTCGTGATAGGTATAAATTTTGTGTTTTCTATATTTTAAGCTTACTTCCATTGGAACCTGCATACTATTCTTCCAGTATACGGAATTTGTATATTTTACAAAGTTATAGGGAATCCCCAAATCAAAATACAGCAATCTGTTGTAAAGTAACAGAGTATAACCATTGTCAAACTCATAATTACTCAAATCAAACACATCTGCCAATACAGAATCCAGAGCATTATGATATTCAGTGCCCGTCCAAATTCCGGTAGTCAATTCCGTGGAATCTTTTATTGTAGGAAGAATAAAAGTTACCTCATTCAATGAAGATTTATATGATTTAATTGCATTGGACAATAATTCTGCATTCAATTCATCTTTATTCGGATATACATAATAAGATAGATCTACAATCTTCACGACCTCATTCGGTGAGATTTGCTTGTCAATATTAAGATTAGGGTCCGCTACGGATTTAATCCTTATCGTTATGGGTAGAGTAAACTTATTTTGCCATTTGATTTCTACACTCTTTTCTTCTCCTTCTGTAGTAGCAAATTCTTCACGAGAGAGAATTTCTTTTGTTATATTTAACTGTATTAAACTATCGTTAATTTCTGAATAATCATTAACATTGTTAAACAACTCTCCGTTACCGGAAAAAGAGTACATTGTGCCATTTTCAAAATAACGCAAACTGATTTTGTTTAAAGAATTTACTACAGACGATAACATCTCTTGCTTATACATCTCAAGAGTATGTGCAGAATCAATTTCAACCACTTTATTTACAGAGGCAAATTCAGTTTCTTCGCCTTCTTTTAAGATGGTATTTATAGCATTAATAGTAGCGTCTTCTACACTATTTGATTCGGAAGTGATTTCAAGAGAAGTGCCGATATTATTTTTCCACACTACTTTGAAATTTAGTTGCTGTTTGATCGTTTCTGTAGAATCTTCTTCAGGTGGCTCCGGTGGATTGATTGGTTTATGAGGGCAACCGGCAAATACTGCAATAACCATCATTAATGTGGTCATAAATAATAATTTACTTTTTAGTGTTTTCATAACAGTAATGATTTAAAATTGATTAATAATTAATTGGCTTGTTGATAATATTATTCCATCTTTCGATGTCATACGTAGTATATAATTACCAGGTATTACACCGTTAAGCGGTAATTCAAGGGTATATGAATCACTTTCAATTTTTTTTACCATACCAAATTCTTCGCTCCACAATTCTATAACAAATTCTTCCGGATATGGAGTCTTGGAACTATTTGAATAAGTACTGAAAGTGTTGTTTTCATCATTGCAAATATAGGTATTTATTTGTATATTTTCTCCATAGCTCGCAGGATTCTTATGCGCTATTTCTATTGACCTATTAATAATTGTTCTGGTTTGAGAATTATAGTCTGCACAACCACCGCCATCTACAACTGTCACTCGTATAATTCCCGGTGTTGTTCCTGCCAATATCACTTCTTGTTCTCCATATACTTTACGTTTCGCTTTTCCTGGTTCTTCTATATCCCAAACCAAATAATCAGGTAGTGTATTAGCTTTGAATGTATAAGAATACAGATGTTGTGGATAAATACCGTTTGATAAATTATTTGTACAACTTAATTCGAGTTTATTATTTGCAAATAAATTCTTATAAATCTTACTTGTTACTCCATTGCAAGTTATTGTAGCACATAATGTAACATCACCTACATAACGTCTTGTTTCAGCTCCAATTTCTTGCATAAATAAAGCTGTACGTTCTACGACAATATCAGAAGTATTTTGTCCGTTAATAATAGATAATTTTTGTTTAGTGATTGGATTATTTGGCAAACCATCTACATAAGTGTCGGTTGACCATGAAATTGTAGCCATTGGAGGCAAGTTCTCAACAAAATACGTTCCGCCGTCACATACTCCAAATTCACCATTTATTGTGGTTGGTATATAAGGATTACCGACTCCAACAGCATGCCAAGCATTCATAACAGATATATATTCTTCCGAATCATTACCATAAAGATTTCGTGCCACTAACAAAGATTTATCTCTAACATCTTGGAAATTTGAGTATGGGGTTAAATATAATGTTAGTGTATTATAAACTATTTTCATTGATTTATCAAAGCCTATTCCGTTCACAGAATATTCGTGATTATTGTCATTTACCCCATTTCCTCCATTTACTAACAAATAAAACCAATGGTTCATAACTCCTGCATTTATGTGAGTGTTAATTGTATCGGTGTCAATATTAGGATCCCAATAATTACCATGATATGTGTCAGGGTGATTATAAGTTTTAGGATTAGACATACTTCTTGATATTTTACCACGATCCTCTCCCATTTGCCAAATTTGCTCTTGTGTTCTGCCTCCAAGATAATTTTCAACACAAGCAGCCCAAATATCACTTAGACTTTCGTTAACGGAAGCAGATTCTCCGGAAGAATGTAAATTTACAGAAGATAATGTTACTCCATGACCAAATTCATGTGTAATAACGTCTAAAACACCATAATGATTTTCTTTCCAAAAATCAGAACCGCTTCCAACGATGATTGCGCTAATACCATTCCAATAAGTCATTATACCTAAACCAATTCCACCGTAATTAGCATAAATTTTCAGTAATGTACCATTTCCGTCATATCCGTTTCTACCAAATGTATTAAAAAAGAAATCATGAGTTATGCCTGCCGCCCAATGACAGACCAATCCGGCATTTTCGCTATAAAGATTACTTTCTGGAAATTCACTCATAGTCCAATTATTATCATCATCCTCATAAATTGTGGCATTCTGAATAGTGTCGCTTGCATGAACGTTATACGTTTTTATATTATGTACTTGATCAAATAGGATATATTTGGTTTCATCAAAGGAAGTATTGATTGTCTTTTCTCCATGTATATCAAGCTCTGCCGAACCTGTTGCAGGTGTAACATTATACATCAAATTATTTTTGTGAACCAAAGAACCATCAGATGCCGAAATAAATACTTCGTAAGAGAAAAATGGGGTAATACTGTATAATTCTACTCTATACGAGAGAATGGGAGATTGTTGCGCAGTTTTGTATATGACTAATTCTGGAGTTGGGATATTGTGGGTTATTACATTTTCTGATGTGTCTTTATTTATTCCTTCAATTTCACAATAATACTGTTCTGACGGAAACAGATGCTTAGCGACTTCAAGTGCTTCATTTGCAGTTATCGATGAAATGATAGAAATATCCTCTTTAAATAGGGATAAACCTGTAATAGTATTTAGTGTATCGGAAGCTGTATGAACTGTATATTGATAATTATATACAGGAATCCCTTTATATTTAACATCATACCGATAATGAGGGTTGTTGTTGTCATCATAAAGGATCTTTTCATTATCTAATGAAAAGTTATCGTTTTGCCTTTTCAAGAATGTATTCAATACATTTTGGACTTTTTGTGAAGCATTTTCTCCTTTATAGGCTGACTTTGAAATTTGAGTAGAATTAAATGCCGAATCTTGTGTAACATCAATACATACAAAAGGATTGTTGACTTCGTTTTGTGCTGTTAATACTGAAGCAAACAAAAATTGAAAAAATACGGATAGACTAAAAATTTTTCTTTTCATAAGCATTAAGATTAAATTATAAGATAAAAATATTTAGTGTATTTTAGATTGTTTAAATACTTTGCCCGCAAAGTTAGTGTTTTTTTTTAATATCCATAAATATTTTAGTGATTTCGTCTTTTGTGTCGATTGTTGTTTTATAACTATTTGATTGATATTAATTTATATTTTTAGAATTGTCTTGCCCTGAAAAAAGTTGACTCATAAAAGAGTTAATAATATGATAATATTTCAGAGTTTACCACAAATAAAACGACAGACAATCCGGGAGGAAGTTCTTCGGATGTATGCAGAGACAGACATGAGCTATGGAGAAATAGCCGAAGTAAACTGTGTTCAAATTCGCACGGTTGAATATATTATTCATAAATTTGAGTCAGAAATTTCAGGGACACCGGTTATGCGAAAGAAAAGACAAGACGTCAACGCCGAGGATTACAGTGCACTGCGCGCAGAAATCATGCGGTTGAAGAAAGAGCTTCGTCACGAAAAAATGCGCGCCGAAGCCCTCGACATGATGATTGATGTTGCTGAGGAGATGTTCAATATCTCGGTAAGAAAAATAGCTGGCACCAAACAGTAAGACGCCTGCACGCACAGAGTTCGGGAGCATACACGGTTCCCGAGCTGTTTGGTAAGAGCAAGCAGGCATATTACAAGCATGATGCGGACGGTGACTTGCGCCGCATGGCGCTGGAAGAGTTCGCCGTTCAGTTCATCCGCGAAATCAAGTCTAAAGACCCGGGCATCGGGGGCATGAAGGTGTGGGCCATGTACTGCCGCACATTCGGAGAACTCGAGCGCATAGGCTGTGACCGGTTCTCCGATATTTTCGCTCGATATGGATTTAAGATCTGAGTATAACGATGGGTCGGTGACGGTATCGAAAGCGATAAAGTAAACCGTTTCCGTTTTTTTTTAGGCTCGCACGGCATTTTTTGTGTGCGGACTTTTTTTTATTCGCATATATCGTTCTTCTCTTATGCTTTTGACAGGTTATTTTATAACTTTTTACTCTAAAAGTATGTGTATATCAAAAAAATATCTTACCTTTGCAGATTATTTACAGGTCAATAGCCAATGAAGTATAGTATTAGTTTTTGTATAATTTTTTTGTTGTTAACTGCATGTGGAAATAGCAATAAAAACGCTGGGTATTACATCGAGCAAAGCAAAGTTGCTTTTGCAGAAGGTAATGATACTCTGGCTCTTGAATTGTTGGATTCCGTATCGGTACTATTCCCGAAAGATATCCCTAATCGCAGATTGTCAGACACTTTGCGCTGGCAAATACAGATGAAGCAGTGCGTGACGTCGATACCTGTGCTCGACTCTATTATCGAGGTCTCTCAGTTTAAATTAGATTCTTTGATAAAATATTTCAAGTTCTATAAAGATACTCTTTATCAAGATGCCGGCATTTACGAGCACCGAATTCTTACTACTGAGCGAAATACAAGTCGCTGTTATCTAAAGCCTTCAGTGACCGAAAATGGCGAGGTGTCTATTACATCTTTCTATTACGGACCAAAGGCAACGCATAATCAAATAAAAGTGTCGGTGGACTCCGTTTTTTTGGAAACGCCTGTTATATCTTCTGAAAATATTTCGGATTTCCAACTCGATGAAGCCGAATATAAAGAAGTAATACTCGTTGATAATCAGTATTTAAATGGCATAGATGAATTCATTGCCACCAATGTAGATGCTAAAATTCGCATTACCCTCAAAGGGGGAAAACCTTACGTCTATTATCTTAACAAAACTGAGAAAGATATTTTCTTAACTACATATCAATTTTCAAACATATTATCTATATACTCTAAGGCTATATCAGAAAAATCTAAATCTATTCAAAAAATAGAAATTCTTAAACAACGAAACATTAAGCTATACGATTATGAATAGTCTTAAAATATTAAAGGATGACGTCTACCTGAAGCCGTTTGAATTGGCAATCATGGGTCGACATGATTATGCAATTCAAAAAGAACAAGAGTTGCTGGGTAAAGATAATAAATGTCTGTCTGATTTTGCTTCCGGATATCTCTATTTCGGAGTGCATAAGATAAAGCGCAGTTGGGTATTTCGCGAGTGGGCTCCTAATGCTACTGAGTTATACCTTATTGGCGATTTTAACGGATGGAAGAAAGATGTTAAATTCAAGTTCGATCGCAAAGATAATGGTATCTGGGAGCTTAAGGTAAATGAGAAAATCTTGAAGCACGGAGATTTGTATAAATTTATTATCGTGTGGAACGGTGGCGAGGGCGAGCGTATCCCCGCTTGGGCTCGCTATGTGGTGCAAGACCCTGTTACACACATCTTTTCCGCTAAACTATGGATGCCGGAGAACCCTTATAAATTCAAAATACGTAAGTTCCGTCCTACCGTTTCTCCTCTTAAAATTTATGAATGCCACATCGGAATGGCTACCGAAGAAGAAAGAATAGGTACTTATGATGAATTTCGTATCAACGTGTTGCCACGTATCGTAAAAGCAGGATATAATTGTATTCAGATAATGGCAATACAAGAGCACCCTTATTACGGCTCCTTCGGCTATCATGTTTCCAATTTTTTTGCCGCTTCATCGCGTTTCGGCACGCCTGACGAGCTTAAGCAACTTATTGATGAGGCTCATAAAAATAATATTTCCGTGATTATGGACCTTGTTCATTCTCATGCTGTTAAAAACGAAGTAGAGGGGCTTGCCCGCTTCGATGGCACTCCGTATCAATATTTCCATGGAGGGGAGCGTCGCGAACATCCCGCTTGGGATTCTCTTTGCTTTAATTATAATAAGAATGAGGTGCTGCACTTCTTGCTATCTAATTGTAAATTCTGGCTCGAAGAGTATAAGTTCGACGGCTTCCGCTTCGATGGCGTAACGTCGATGATTTATCGCAATCACGGTCTCGGTCAAGATTTTACGGCTTATAGTGATTACTATAACCTCAATCAAGATGGCGACGCTATCTGCTATCTTACCCTTGCCAATAAACTTATACACGAAATAAACCCCGATGCTATCACTATAGCCGAAGAGATGTCCGGACTTCCGGAACTTGCTGTATCGTTTAAAGACGGAGGCGTTGGTTTTGACTATCGCCTTGCAATGGGTATACCCGATTTCTGGATAAAATACATCAAAGAGGTGCGTGATGAGGATTGGAAAGCCGGTCATATATTTTATGAGATGACGAACCGCCGTGCAAGTGAGAAAACCATTTCTTATGCCGAGTCACACGACCAAGCCCTTGTTGGTGATAAAACCATAATCTTCCGCCTTATCGACTCTGATATGTATTGGCATATGAAGAAGGGTGATGAAACTCTGCTTGTCAACCGAGGAATTGCCCTGCATAAGATGATACGCCTTATCACACTCTCTACTATCAATGGTGGATACCTCAATTTTATGGGTAATGAATTTGGTCATCCGGAGTGGATAGATTTTCCCCGCGAAGGTAATAATTGGTCGTATAAATATGCTCGTCGCCAATGGTCGCTCGAAGACCGAGAAGATCTCCATTATGCCGATCTTGCTCGATTTGATAAAGCCATGCTTGACCTTATTTCCAAAGAGCGTAAATTTACCGAGTCGGTGATAGAAAAAATTTGGGATAATGAGGGTGATCAACTTGTGGCTTTCAAGCGTAAAGACCTCATCTTCATATTCAACTTTAACCCCACCAAGTCGTTTACCGATTATGGTATCCTTGTTAAAAAAGGCACTTACGATGTAGTGCTTGATACAGACAGTCTTGAATTCGGAGGTTTCGGATTTTCGGATAATACAGTAGAGCACAAAACCATGCCGTCGCACTTGAAAAATAAAGAGTGGCTAAAAGTATATATCCCTGCTCGCTCAGCTTTAGTGTTACGTAAAATTGATTAAAAAGAGATATGAACGAAAATTCGGGATATAAAGACCTTGATGATGATATAGTGGAATTACTGCAGAAGTTTGATAATATGGTGAATAGTAATAACTATTCTTATGTAGATTACGACGACTGCATAGTAATTCTCGACTCATATATCTATTTAGGCGAGATAAATAAAGCAAAAATTGCTCTCGATTATTTCGTATCTTTACATCCCGGCAAGAAGTCGCTTTTGGAGTATTACGTAAAAATCGCTTTTATGGAGGGCGATTATTCTAAAGTGTCATCGCTTGTCAACGACCTTGATGCGGTGAGCGACCCTATGCTACTTGCTATCTTGGCAGAGAGCCTTGTCTGTTGCAATAAGTTGGAAAAATCCAAATATGCTTTCGAACTTTACCTTATAAAAGAGACTAATTACGACGATTTATTGAAGGCTTTTTTGAGGATTGCCACCGTTTATAACGAGTATAAAGCACCGAACTATGCCATCTATTTCTTAAATTTAGGGGAAAATTTCTTTTCGGATGACGATGAGATAATATTTGAATTTGCTGAATCGTATTATTTAAAGGGCAATTTAAAGAAGGCAAAGTCGTATTTGGAAGTACTGCTGAAGAAAAACAAGAATAACTACAATGCGCTGAAACTTTGTATTAACATATACTTTGAGTTACAGCTCTTTGATGAGGCGGTTGTGATAGCGGATAGATGTATGAAGATCAACCCGTTTGATACGGATGTAGCAGTGAATAAAGGGCGTGCACTCTATAATTTATCCAAGGTAAAAGAGTCGGTATCGTTTCTCGAAGAGTATAATCATCTCAATCCGGATATAGAGGTGGTACAGAGCGATTTGGCGGATTTCTATGTCACAGTCGGAAAGGAACGTAAAGCATTGGGCATCTATAAATCGTTGGTAGAGAAGCATCCTCAGAATATGAAGTATATCTCAGCCCTCGGCGTATTGCTTTTTAATTTCAAGGAGCATAAAAAAGCCATACCGTTCCTTAAGAAGAGCTTTGAAGATAGCCCGTCCGGTGTTGTGGCAATGTGCCTTGCTATATCATTTTTTTCGGAAAAAGATATCAACAACTCGTATAAATATTTAAAAATTGCAGCCGAATATGATAGACGTAATATCAGTGAGTTTTATTCTATCTTCCCTTCGGCACGACATTTATTTAGTAATAAAAAGTTATGAAACACATCTGTTTGAAAAGAGTTTTATTTTGTTTTTTGCTTCTGTTTTCAGTAGCTTCGGTATATCCCCAAGCAATAGAGGCTACGGACACCGTACAGTCGGAAGCAGGTTATGTTCAGATAATTACAGATTGGTATGGAGAACATATGAACTACTATACCGTGGCGGGATTAATGGCAATAGAGAGCTCGTTTATCCCTTTTCCATCTGAGATTGTAGTTCCTCCGGCAGCAGCTGTTTCTGTTTTGCCGGGCTCAAAAATGAATATTATCCTAATTATCCTATTTGCTACACTCGGTTCTCTTATCGGAGCACTAGTGAATTATTTTTTGTCGATGACCTTAGGCAGAGCAGTGATATACAAGTTTGCCGATAGTAAATTGGGTCATCTTTGTTTGCTTAACAGCGATAAAATCCGCAAAGCTGAAGATTATTTTAATAATCACGGTAAAGTGTCAACCTTTATCGGGCGTCTTATTCCCGGCATCCGCCAATTGATATCTATTCCGGCGGGTCTGGCTCGTATGCCTATATGGTCGTTTATGGCATATACCGTACTTGGCGCCGGTATATGGAATATTATTCTTGCCGTTATCGGCTATCTTGTGGGTGATAATATGGACCTTATCAACAAGTATTCTCACGAAATCGGATACGTTATCGTTGCTGTTTTGTGTATTGCGCTTTTGTTTTACACTGTCAAATATCTTATTAAAAGAAAAAAACAATGCAAACAAAAAAATTCGGATTAGTAGGTAAGGGACTCGAACATTCTTTTTCATCCAAGTATCTGAACGGTAGATTTTCGGAACTTGGTATAAATGCAGAATATACATTATATGATTTGCCTAATATAGAGAGGATTATCGATTTTGCCTATGAGCATCAATTAGATGGATTTAACGTTACTATGCCTTATAAGCAAGAGATAATGCCTTATCTTACATCCATCACCAAGGAGGCTTTTGCTATCGGAGCAGTTAATTGTGTGAAGGTAGACGGTGATTCGCTTATCGGGTATAATACCGATTGTATAGGCTTTGAGAGTACTTTTATTCCTCTTTTGCCAAAAGAAAAAATAAAAGTCCTTGTGCTTGGAAATGGAGGAGCTTCAAAAGCTGTGCAGTATGTACTCCGTAAGCATAAAATTAATTTTACCGTAGTATCTCGTGTAAGTAACATCAATACTATCGGATATAAAGAGGTCACTGATGATGAGTTGAAAAAGCATAAAGTAATTATCAATACCACCTCGCTCGGTATGTATCCTGATAGTGATATGTATCCTATTATTCCTTATCGTGCTTTGACGAGTAATCACATATTGTATGATGTAATCTATAATCCGGAAATCACTCGTTTTTTACAGTTCGGAAAAGATAAAAAGGCGCGAATTGAGAACGGACTTGGCATGCTTTTTAAGCAAGCGGATGCTTCGCTCGATATATGGCTAAAATAGAGTAAAATATTATTTATTCCAATTTGTCATTTACAGGGTTATAACAAGGTTTAAAATTATTACCCAAATATGTTTATTTAAAAATGTGCTTATGAAAAATTTTTTAATTACATTATTATGTGTGTTTTGCTTGGTAGTCGCATGTGCTGATGTAGGAGCACAAAACATAGTTTATTCAGAGGGGTTTGAGGATGGAACTACACCTACCGGATGGACGACGTCCGGAACGGCATCGAGCTCTTATAACTGGAAAGTAAGTACAAGGAGTGCGCATTCAGGCTCGTATTCTTATGTCTTTGATAGTTGGAATTCTTCAACAGGTAAAACAGGTATTTTGGTGTCGGCTCCAATTACAATTTCTTCATCGGGAATGGTATTAAGTTTCTGGTTGAAAAATCCAAAAGGTGGCGAACTCAGTGTGTATATCTCAACGGATGGCGGTGCTACTTACCTTTCTAACCCTTTGGATACAAATATTGTTAATCTTACGGATTGGACCGAGTATACGTATTCATTAAACAGTTATGTCGGTCAATCAATCTCTTTGGTTTTCTACTCTGTAAGTAACTATGGTAGCGGTGATGCATACCATTATTTGGATGATGTGCAAATACGCGAAGGAGCTTCTTGTGCCAGACCTATCATTCTCTCTGTTGTAGGTCTCTCTCCAACTGCCGCTACTATTAACTGGATAGTCGCGTATGATATTTAATGTGATTATATGTTATGCTTAAATAACATATAAATTTGATTATATAGTTAATATATAGATTATTAAGTTTAATATTGGCATTTTGTGACAGTAATAGAGAGTAACAGTAAAAATCATAAAATAACAGCGTTTGTGGGGAATTATATGGGGATAATATTTGGTGATATGAAGAGTATTTCTTAACTTTGTGGTCAAGAAATAACCCTCCAATTTTATCCGATATGTCATTTGAATTAGGTGTAGGAAAAAAGCAGAACCGACAAGGTCGTGTTGAGCTTTCAGTTCGTTTTCGCCTTGGCAAGATTGATTATCAAGCCAAGACCAATTTGTGGATTTCTCCAATGTTTGTAAAAACGGAGAAATATGTCAGCTCTAAAGGCAAACCATCTACTCGCCTCGTTCTCACTTCTTCAAGAACAAAGACTGAAGAGGCTGTCAATGCCGATGAAGTAAAAGAGTTATATAGTCGGCTACTCACCTACATTGAGAGTGAGTATATCCGCATGAATGGTGCCGATATTGACAAAACATGGTTGCCGGAAACTATAAAGGCATTTCACAAAACTTTAGCACCTGAAGTTCCGCAATCCACATTTATTATACTGATTGACGATTTTTTGAAAGAAACTTCCACTCCATTTCAGTCGCATACTCGTAAACAAGGGTATCTTACTATTCGTCGTTCTCTGCTCCGTTACGAGATTTATAGACAAATCACTAATCCTCGTTTCTTATTGACTATTGAGGCTGTTGATGAGAACCTGCTCAAAGACTTTGAGAACTTTCAAATCAACGAGCATAAGTTGGTAGAAGAGTTTCCTCAACTGAGTGCAACGGAAGAAACAAATGCCCGTGTTGGCGAGAAAAGCCTAAACACAATCATTGGCAATTTCCGTCTTATTAAGACCATATTCAATTGGGCTTTCAACAATCGACGTGTGTCATATAATCCGTTTGTCAAATTCAAGATGGGACAACGTACTTATGGCACGCCATATTATCTTACGATTGACGAACGCAAGCGATTGGAAGAGTTTGATTTCAGCGATACACCGCGAGATGAGATATTCCGCGACATATTCGTGTTCCACTGTTGCGTTGGATGTCGGCAGTCTGACCTGTTTACTTTCACAAAGAGCCACATCATCAACGGCGAACTTCACTATGTGGCGAGAAAAACAAAAGAGGGACGCCCCAAAACCATAAAAGTGCCGCTCAACTCCACGGCAAGCAAGATTGTTGAGAAGTACAGTGAATATGAGGGAGATGCTTTGTTTCCGTGCATGGATTCAAAGTACATTTACAATCGAGCCATCAAACGAATACTGAAACGAGCCGGCATAGACAGAATTGTCGTGGTGCTTAATCCAAAGACAAGGCTTCCGGAAAACAGACCACTTTACGAGGTGGCGAGCACGCATATTGCCCGACGCACGTTTATCGGCAATCTTTACAAGAAATTCAAGGATCAGGGAATGGTGAGCGCCTTGAGCGGACACGCACCTGGCAGTCAAGCATTCGCACGCTATCGCGAGATTGATGAAGAAATGAGAAAAGAGATGGTTGATGCTATTGATTGAATTTGTTGCAAATAATCTGCAATTGGATTTGGAAAGTAACCATAAAATGATTGCCATTGCAATTGGATTGCAAATCTGAGATATGAAAGAGATACGGACAATATCTGAATAGGTTGAGCAACGTTTGTATCGAGGCTACTATACTTTTACATCAGAAGATGTGAAAGGACACTTTACGAGTATGAGCGAAACATACATAAAAACAGCCATCAACCGTTTAAATAGGTCCGGCAAAATTATATCTCCTGCAAAAGGCTTTTATGTTATTGTCCCTGCTGCAATAACAATAGTCATAGAATTTCGTAATCTTATTTCTCTGCTTCTTCTATATCCGCCCATTTGATTGTTTCAAGCACACTCTTTTTGTGGCTTTCGTAATCACCTCGGAAAGGTATTGGTTCTCCCTTGTATGTCTCGATGAATGAGAGGAGTATTGACAAAGTATCGGCTTTGCCGTCGGTTGCCATCAATGCCGGGTCGTATCGCCATACGGAAACCGAATATTCCCCAGGGGTCGCATAGACCTTTATGCCCAGCTCTCTTGCTTTCTGTGATGTCATGCCATAATCCCAATACTCATTTGAATCCATGTCGTTTCTGTATATAAAGGTTTCACAGACGTTCGTCAGCCCTAAATTCGTTACATCATAATCGGTATAGCCAGATGAAATCACCGGGCTTTGCAACATTTCATCAACTTGGTTGTAGAGTTCGGCACCACGCTTGTAAAATTGCAGGACCTTATTGTGCCCTACGCTTTCCACCCTTGCTATTCCGAAATTACACAACTCCATCACTGCAAGCGTCACCGTCTTTGCCGAGTAGCCTATCAGCTCGGCTATCTCCTTGAATGGTATTCCTGCCAACGACTTCTTCTGAAGATGATACAGCAAAAGCACTTGGGCTGATATGGTCAAGGTTTTTGGCGAGCTTTTCTTTGTCAAGTTATTTTCCGTAAAAGAAATTAGCAACTCAGGAAAGTAGAATTGATGTCCCGGCACAACGAAGTTCACTTTCTTACTGACGAGCAGTCGGCGAAACACAGCATCCATAACAGGCAACTCTATAAGCAGAATGAATTGGAAGTATTCCTTCATCGAGTGAAATTCTTTTGCGATGTTGGAGCCGTTGAATTTATCTCCATTTATCCGTTGAGCGACTATAACACGTATGCCCGAAATGGAAATCTCATAAAACTTATAGTTCTTGGCAAAGGTAGAATTTTGGGCTTGGATAAGATTGTCTGATGCCTTCTTTGGAAAAGACATTTTCAAGCCAAGTTCGGAGGTAATGTATGAGTGTAAACTTTTCATACTTACATAACGTGAAACCCAGTGTTATTGTTATACGTTAAATTACTTTTAACATATACTAATTATCAATAGATTACATATAATTACCTTCACACTATATATGTGTCTTTTAGAAATGATGTGTCGTGAGATAATTTTGCAGTGCATCCGATGGCGATGGACTGGCATTGCTCAATGACCGAGAGCCGGAGCTTTTGGATGCCACCGCCCGAAGCGACGCGAGAGCACCGTTATTGCGTGAGGGCACAAATTTATATGATTAATAATAACTCGAATATTAATCTTCTCGAATTGGCGGCTGCTATGCCTAACGCCATTCTCCAAATCTCCGCCGGCGACCTATGCGACTTCGCGCATCGCCTTATCGAATCCGCAACCGATGTGGCTCGGTTGCAGATAGAACGTGCCAATCTCTCAAAGGAACTGCTCACCATTGAGGAGGTGGCGGATATGCTGAAAGTGTCGAAGATGACGCTATCACGTTGGAATCTGAACGGCACACTGCAGAAAATTGAAATCGGCGGCAAACGCCGCTATCGCCGTGCCGATGTTGAGGCCGCTATCGAACAACGAAAAGAGAAGAAGCAATGGCCGAGAAAATAACAATTAAGCCCAAAGGGTCGCTGTCGCTCAACAAGCAGCGACCCGAACTTCCCATCGACGGACTTCCGGCTTCGATACAGAACTACATCAACGCAGTGTGCAACATCTACCATTGCCCGCGTGAGTTTGTGACCACAGCCGTACTCGCAACAGCATCTACCGCTATCGGCAAGAAGGTGGTAGTAAACGAAGGCATCTATAAGAATCCGTTAGTGCTGTGGTTTGTGTCGGTGGCACGGAGTGGCAGCAACAAGTCGTACCCGATGAAACTCGTAACGCAACCGCTTCGCCGTATAGACGAGGAACTCTATGCAGAGTATAAGCGTAAGTATGACGATTGGAAAGCAATCCCTGCCAAAGACCGTGCAGATGAGCCAAAATGTCCGGCAATCGTCCTTGACGACTGCACCGATGAACGCCGCAGCGAGATACTGTTCATGAACAACGATACCAGCGAGCCGCAAAATCAGTCTATTGCCAAACGAGGTAACAAACGTGGCGCGATTGGTATCTATCCCGAACTGAAAGGCATGTTCGACTCAAAGAACCAGTATCAGAATGGCGGTACATCTGCCATATCCAAACTGCTGCGGCTTTTCGATTGCGAAGACATTAAGGTTGACCGCAAGAACGGCTTTACGATGCTAATCAAAGACCCGTTCTTCAACATCATCGGCGACTTGCAGACAGGTATGCTCCGTTCCACTTTCGGCAGCGAACTCTTCATGACAAATGGCTTAAACCAGCGTTTTTTGTTCAGCGTTGCCGAGGACATCGAGTATCCGCATCGAAGTCACGAGACCTTGCCTTACGGCATCGCTTGTGAGTGGGCGCAGACCGTGCGGATGCTCTACGAGGGAATCTATCACAGTCCGGACGGCAACCACTATACGCTTGTCCGCAGCACTGACGGCGAGGTGTCGCTCGGCAAAGATGCAGATGCCTTGTATGACGACTACCACAACTATCTGCAAGACAAAAAGGCTATGGCAGACTGCGACTATGTGGCGTCAATCTACAGCAAATTGCAGATACAGGTGCTCCGCTATGCCGGAATAGTCCACGTGCTCGACCTGGCGGAGCAACGCGGTATGCGTTGTGACTACAACATCATGCGGAAAGAGCCGATGGAGTATGCCATTCGCTGTATGGAATACTTCGAGCAGATGGCTCTGCTGGTCTATTCACGAATTGCCGAACAGCCGCCGATTGTGAAACCCGAGCAGATGAACAAGACCGAATTGCTTTCTGCGTTTTTGAGACTTTATCCCGATGTGCCGCAAGGGCAAATCGCCAAACTGATTGGCGTCTCACCGGCTTATATCTCAAAAATAAAAAGCGGAAAAGCAGGTTAAGGTTAATTTGCTCGTAACTCACTTAAATTCAGAGTAATAAGTATTGACAAGGTATTAACCAAATATTAACCCGATGAACACTCTATAAGGTTAACGAAAGGTTAATACCAAGTCAATACCTAAACAGCTGAAAATCAAGATGAAATATATAGAATTAACCTTAACCTCATTTTTGACAAAATGAAATCGTTTAATGAAATAGAAATTACCGTATATCGTGGCGTGAAAGACCGCATCGGACATCTTTCAACGCTTCACGATTTCCTGACGAATGTCAATGTGTCGGCAATTGCTGAACTGCGTTCATGCACGGATGCCGAGCGAAAACGGCAGATAAAGATGTCGCTGCCGCAAGCCACGATTAGCGGTGTCTTTTCGCCTACACGTTCAGCCGGGCATCTTGTGCGGCATAGCGGACTTATATGCGTTGACATAGACCGTAAGGACAATGGGCATATAGCGAATTTTGATACGCTCATCGCAGATGTGCTTAGCCGAATTGAAGAAGTGGCATACGCTGCTCACTCTGTCAGTGGCAAGGGTTACTTCGTAATCATTCCGCTACGTTATCCGCAGTTGCACAAGGCTCAGTTTGAACAGTTGGTGCGTGTGTTCGCCGATATGGGCATCAACATAGACCGTGCTTGCGGCGACGTGTGCCGATTGCGCTGCCAAAGTTATGATGAGCATCCCTACATCAACCTTGATGCCAAGCCATTCAGCGGTATCTATCGCGAACCGAAAAAGCCTCGTGTGTGGTGTCAAAGCGGCTACGCTGAGGGAGATGTGGAAGAGAAGGTGGCACGGTTGTGCCGAGAGGTAGCGATGCGGCACATAGACCTCACAGCCAATTATGAAGATTGGGTGAAAATCGGTGCCGCCCTGTCCTCGCTTGGCGAAAGCGGAAGGCAGTGGTTTCACCTGTGCAGTTCGCAAAACAGCGGTTACAATCCAGCCGAGTGCGACTGCAAATTCAACAACCTACTTCGCTCAACTCGCCAAATCGGTATCGGCACATTTTTCTACTATTGTCAACAATTTGGCATAGAATAGTCTAAAAATGACCGTTTCAAATTATCTCGTAAAAATGAGCGATATGCCAAGAAGTCCACTGAAGCGAATAACACTGCCCCGAGAAGTCGTAGCAAGAGATAACATCGCCAGAGACACAAAATATAGACAATGTTATCTTCACAAAGCCGGCATTTCGGAATTTTCACGCCAGTAAAGGGCTTAAAACACTAAAAGGCTATGTAATAGCCGATTAAGGGGTGCAGGGGAAGTATTCCACCTGCCCTGGCGTCAGTCCAGCCCCCCCTGCCCTCAATCGTTTCACCGACCTCGCCCTTAAAATCCGAGCGGAATATGCGAGCGATGTGCGGTCAAATCGTTGGCGTGCGTGACAAAATCGGCTTGCAGATTTTGTCGCCCACGGCAACACCTCTCTCTTGCCAAAGGCAAGGTTAAACAATGCGATGAGCGGTGATGACGAGGTTGTGCGTAATGGAGATGATGACGGCGATAGCGGAGCGGATTTGGAGTTGTTCAGGCAATTAGAGGCGATACCGCCGAAGAAGTATCTTCGACCTGCTTGCCGGGCGAAGTTACTGTGCGGTGTCGCCACGTCAAGACTGCCCGAACAAAACTCGAAATAAGCGTAACGGAAGCCGGCATAGGCGCAATGGAGAGAGTGCCACGCCGCACCGCCCAGAGCGTTAAATCAATGTAGCAGCGATACTTGCTCGCCTCGTGTGAGCGAAGTGCGAAGGCGTAGGATTTCACAAGGGAGGTTTGGGCAAAGGGAGGTGTCGGACAACAGTGATAGCCGTTGAAAGAGTGTGTTGTAAAGCGTAGCGGTGTGCAGAATCGTTGCCGTAGCAAGATACCACAGGAACGAAGCGAGTGTGGTGTCGCGGAGGCGTAGAGGCTTCACATTGCAACACTATCTTGTTCCGACGTCCGACCGACACGAAGTGTTGCCATAACCGACCGCATGGAAAGACCGCCGACAAACGTAGCGATTTAGTGTGGCGAGTGAGCATCGATGCGGTAAATCCGCTCTGCCGTTAGGCGTTAAACGAAAACCGTTTATCGTTCATCGTGGCAACGAAGTTGCGAGCCTTCAGCCGATGAGCGGTAAACGATAAACAAATGTAGCCAATGGAATTGCTATTGTCGGCAATGCTTGTGCGGAGAACGGAACGAGAGGACAGCAGCACAAGTCAGTTGGAGCATAGGTCGGTTTCGGAGTGGCTTGCCAAAGGAGTTTGCGCCAAAGCGGTAGCGTCTCAAAGACCGGGCGACGGAGCGATACCGTGTGAACGCAGCGAGTTAGGTATCGTGTAGGCGTGTATGTCAAAGAGTTGGCACAATCTCCGGCTCCGACCCCGACCGGCTACTGCTCGTACTGACGTGCAGATGTCCGCCGTGTAGGGCGTAGCGAATAATGTTTGCCGACGTGTTCCATTGGCGAGAAATCCGCTCTGCCGCAGGCGAATAATGCGAGTGCACCTTGATGTGGGAAAGAAGCCGATGTAAGTATATCTCTTGCTAGCAGTGGAGAATGTAGCGAGAAGGCTCTGCCTAATTGCACTTTGTACAAGGGAGGTGTCGGACAACAGCGTTAGCCGTTGAAAGAGTGTGTTGAAAAGCGTAGCGGTGTGCAGCCATTGGAGACGGAGTGCTTGCCACGGAGCGTAGAGGCTTCACATTGCAACACTATCTTGTTCCGACGCACCGACCGGGCGGCTTGCCGATGTTCTAAGTGCATGGGCAAAAGACTTCCGCGGAGGGCTATATTATAATAAATATCCTCCACCCATCTCATATAGAAGCAGTTCTAAAAAGTCTGTCGGTAGTACTATTTACATGTGTTCTTAATAGATACAATGACGATAATTTGCTTGTTGATCAGATGGTTCTACCGAAAACTAATCGGAAATCCAATGGCTGGGTGTATTGACAGGTAAATGGCGTAAAATTGGCAAATTAACTTTGGCACGAATTTTGCCAAGTGCATTTATGTTAATGTGAAGCAATGAAAAAGAATGAATAAGTACGAAAAAGAGGCAAGAGTGTATCCTGCTATCGCAGGAATGATAATCCCCATCATCTTGACTACATGGTATGTCACATCGTTTGTACCCGAAACCATTGATGTATGGAAGTCGATAATTGCAAAAATCGGATTACTTATCCCGGTGGCTTTGATTTATGGCGCATTGGCCTATTGGATTCGTCTACTTTTTATCGATGCCTCTAAACTGTTGTTTCAGTTTCGCCTGTTTAAGGAAGATGAAACAGAGATGCCAACAACAAAACTTCTTCTATGGAGCAGTGATATGAGGAAGTCTGAAACTGAAATAAAACAGATTGCGGCAAAAGTGAAGGCTGACTTTGGCATTCAACTATTGTCAAAAGATGAAGAACTTGCGAATCCATCCGAGGCTAAACGTGCTATTGTTGATGCTGTTGGAAAGATAAGAGAGGTAACTCGTAAAAACGAGAATCTTCAGCAGTATAATCGAAAGTACGGATTCTGTCGTAATTATCTTGGAGCTTGTGTGTATGCTATCGGTGCAATCATTCTTGCACTTATTGTGAATCTAATTTTAGATATGCCATACACAAGGATATTGTTGGTGGCTTTATTTGCTCAGGTTTTGTTAGGTGTTATAGATTATACATCCTACAAATCTAAAGCCAATGATTATGCAAGAGCTATGTATAACGCATATATTACTGGAGAAGAATATGAAAGAGAATAAAAAAAAATATGAATACGAAGTCCTGAAAGTGGGAGATGCTGATGCGATACTTATCAGACACTATATTGGTGATGAGCAGTTCATAGTACTGATTGATGCTGGTAATGTAGGTGATGCTGCTATAATAAAAAAGCATCTTAATGATTATTATGAAAGTTACTATATTGACTTGGCAATATGTACACATCCAGACAGTGACCATAAAGATGGCTTTTTCGATTTACTTCAAGATAATGATATTACTATAGAAACATTCTGGTTGACCGATCCTGCTAAATTTCTTGACGTCAATGATATACAACGATATAGAAACGAAAATAGTGCAATAAATGCCGTCCGTAAGATTTGGCAAAAATCTACAGATGCCAATCTCAACCTTATTGATCTTGCATTAGAAAAATGCACAAGGGTAATAAGTGTAACTGACGGCTACAAACACCCTAAACTTCCAATATGTGTTGTTGGCCCTTCTGCTGAATACTATGCAGAGGTAGTAAAGCATATGGTAGCAGATTATGGTATTAAGACATACGAAGATAGCTCAAAAGAAGCATACGACGAGGTGTTCAAGATTGATGAGAAGGATATAAAGAGTGTGATTGACAATGACGAAGATCCATCTCCCTACAACGCTTCCAGCCTCATTATTTTGTATGAACCAGAGGTTGGTAAAAGACTGCTATTTGCTGGAGATGCAAATACCACTTCTCTTCAGATGATGTTGAACAAATATAAATGGTTGAGAAATGTTGAGTTGCTTAAAGTCCCTCATCATGGAAGCCGTAGGAATCTGAATACGTCAATCATAGAGAATCTTTCTCCGAAAAAGTGCTATATATCTGCTGCTGGGAACAAAAAACACCCGAGTGGACGTTTAGTATATTGGCTTGCAAAATATGGGGATGTTTACTCTACACATACTTGCAATTCTTATATACATTGTAAGTCGGCAGAAATGCCAAGTAGGAAAGGTTTAGTGGATCTGCTTCCATTAAAGAAAAAGAAATGATATAATAATAAAAGAGACTAAATTTATTCTTATAGAAATATACGAGGCTGTGTATTTAAAAGATTTAAAAGACAGACCGCGATTAGCGGAGAACTCCCGGTTTTTATTCGTCGGGATTCTCGCCACGCTTGTAGGCGATTGCTTGCAGTGCGTTGTACGTTTGATGCACAATCTGATTGATTGCACGGAAGTGCTCGTCTTCAAGCAGGAGAGCCAGTTGTTCTTTATAGCTCGGGAACTGAAGCCCGAAACCATAGTTGATTGTACGAGCGGCTTTGAGGATTACCCTCAGTTCTTGTTCAGTGAACTTGTTGTAGTTGATTTGCATAGTTTTGAGAATTATAGTGTGAAACATTCGTGAGAGTTGTTGTCGATGTGGAAGATTGAGAGC
>JBJECF010000041.1:0-80892 GCA_051870785.1 Candidatus Aphodosoma sp. | reverse complement strand
CAGCCTATGCTCCTGGTTGCGTCCAAAGGTAGAAATTAAGGAGCGACTAATTATAGTCTCTGCCATTGGAGAACGGCAGATGTTACCGAGACAAATGAATAGTATTTTATCTTTTATCATCTCCGAAATTATTTGTAATGTTTTTTCTTTTTTATTAAGTCGTTGTGCCGTTAATAATTTCTACTGATAAGTATATTTATTCCCAACCATTATAATGAAAACTCTCTTCGTTCCATTTAATTTTGGGCATATCTTCCCCCGTTGGGTAACCGATAGGAATTACGTTGAGCGGAATTATATATGATGGCAAATTAAGCACTTTATATACTCCTTCAAGGCGTTCGTTGTCAGGATAAACTGCTGTCCATACCGCACCAAGTCCCATTCCTTCCGCTGCTAATAACAAATTTTCTGTAGCTGCCGAGCAATCTTGTATCCAAAATTGGCGTCCTTCCCCTTCTATCGCTTTTGTCATATCTCCGCATACTAGCATTGCTGCAGGTGCTTGCTTGAGCATTTTGGCGTAAGGTAATACTTCACAAAGCGAATCTAATATCGCTCTATCGTCAATGGCTATAATCTGCCATGGTTGTGCATTACGTGCTGTTGGTGCCGCCATGGCTGCTTTTGCAAGTGTTAGCAGTTGCTCTTTGCTTACTTTTTCGTCGGTAAAATGTCGCACACTCTTGCGGGAATGAATGTTGTTCAACACTATTTCCGCTTGTTGCTCAGTGGTTAACTCCTTTTCCGTAGTTGTGCTACATGATGTAAAACAGAGCGTTACTAAAATGATTAATCCATTGATTAATGTAAGGTTAAAATTCTTTAATGTATTCATATTTCCTTTTAATTATTAGTTTGACGTGCAAATATACTAATTATTCTTCAACGTGCATTCGAGATGCCGTTTTTTTATTTGCGTTATCCATAAATATTTCGTAATTTTGCATTCGATTAGTATAATGCATTTTTTGTGCTTACTTATTGAATAATAATTATTTAAATCAAATATAATGAACTACAACTTAGATGAAATGATAAAATTGTGGTTTGCCGAAGATATTGGAGACGGAGACCATACAACCTTCTCTTCTATTCCTGCCGATGCTATTGGTAAGCAACAATTGATTATTAAAGAAGATGGAATCTTGGCTGGCGTTGAGGTGGCTAAACGTATTTTCAATATCTTTGATAAGGGCTTGAAAATGACTCAATTCCTTAAAGATGGTGATGCTGTTAAAAAAGGTGACATTGCTTTCGTGGTCGAGGGTAGTGTACGCTCTTTATTGCAAACCGAGCGTTTGATGCTTAATATTATGCAACGTATGAGTGGTATTGCCACGCGTACAGCTAGTTACGTCGAATTGTTGAAAGGTACTCATACTCGCGTTCTCGATACCCGTAAAACTACTCCAGGTCTTCGCATGCTTGAGAAGGAGGCTGTTAAAATTGGTGGTGGTTGTAATCATCGCTTCGGATTGTTCGATATGATTCTTTTGAAAGATAACCATGTCGATTTTGCCGGCGGTATTGCCAATGCTATTCATCGTACTCACGATTATTTGAATTCTATCGGTAAATCTTTAAAAATAGAAATTGAGGTACGCTCTTTTGATGAAATTAATCAAGTGATGGAAACGGGTGGGGTAGACCGTATTATGCTCGATAACTTCAGCGTGGAAGATACTCGTAAAGCCGTTGAAATGATTGGTGGTAAATACGAAACCGAATCTTCGGGTGGCATTACTTACGATACTATCCGCTCTTATGCCGAATGCGGTGTGGATTTCGTGTCGGTAGGTGCTCTTACTCATTCTGTTAAAAGCCTCGATATGAGCTTTAAAGCTGTGAAATAATTCCTTGATTTTTTATCTTATTACTTTTTATTCAACTCAGATGTTATAAAGCTTGGAGTTGTTTATAATATGAAAAATCAATAAAAAAAGGTTATGTCATACTTCGACATAACCTTTTTTATCTCTAAATAATCAATATATTATTTATGCGTCATAATATGGAGTACAAGTTCGTCGGTACTCATCATTCCTTCACGCCCGATAAGCGTCATGTTCCTTATAGAATCATCAACACTATCGGTAATGATGCCTTCATCTTTAGTTACTCCTTGTTCTTCCATTGCAAGCATAGAGCATAGTACTGCAGATGATACTCCGCTGGCAACTTTCAGTGCACACGATGGTTTCGCCCCGTCACAAAGCATTCCGGTGAGTGTAGCTGCCATGTTTTTTACTGCTTTCTCTACTTGCTCGTATTTGCCTCCCATAAGATATGTTAGTCCGCATGCCGACCCCGTTGCAGCTACTACACAGCCACATAGTGCACTCAGTCGTCCTAAACTTTGCTTAATATATATTACCGTCAAATGAGATAGTGCAAGTGCTCTTATCAGTTGTTCTTCACTGCAGTTATGGTCTTCGCAGTATGCTACCACCGGCATCGTGGCAGAAATGCCTTGGTTACCCGAGCCGGAATTACTCATTACTGCCATACTGCATCCCGCCATACGTGCATCACACGCCGCTGCAGTTCTCGATACAATATGTGTATATGTGCTGTCGGCAAAGAAATTCTTCTTGAATTTACTATTATCCATTATGCGACCGATTTGGTGACCGAAATTATTTTTTAAAGATTCTTTCGATATCAAATCATTCAACTTTTTGGTCTCCAAAATAAATCTTAAATCATCCAAATCCGTCTCCATCGCAAAATTCCACACTTTACGTAAAGTGAGCTCCGGTGCATTGCAATTCTCCTCTTGGTGATTGTCGCTCGTAAGATCTTCTTTCAGAAGTACCTTGCCATTCTCTTCTAAATATATATAGTGTGTGTGGTTGACTGCAATGATGGCACACGACGTTTTATCCCCTGCACTGCAATGCACTTCGATAAATAATTTCTCTTTAGTCTCTTTTAAATTAATGGAAATGCGATTCTCAGCTATATATGCTTTGCCTTTTTCTACTGCTTCTGGCGTGCAATCTTTTAATACTTCCAGTTGATATTCACTCTTCCCAATAAGGGCTCCTAATGCCACTGCTATCGGAAGTCCTATCATACCCGTGCCAGGAATACCTACTCCCATAGCATTCTTGATTATATTGGAACTAAGAAATAATTCAATTTTTTCCGGTCTTTCCCCTAATAATTCCGTCGCTTTTGCCGTACATAGCGATACCGCAATAGGTTCTGTACATCCGATAGCAGGTATCACTTCCTGCTTTATTAAGTCAATAATTTTTTGTGTTTCAGTATTCATATGTATTAGTATTGCAGTTGTAAATATTACTACTCTTATTTTAATGCAAAAGTAAATGATTTTTTTCTTTTGACAATAGAATTTTAAAAAAAAATTGTACCTTTGCAAGCAGTGTTATAATGATTAAAATGCGCGCATAATTAGCTGATATAAGGTTTATTATAAATAAGTGTCAGTACATATATTGCTATTCATATGGCTCAGTCGTGCTATTTTTATCTATTGAATATATTACATTTAAATAATAACTCTCATGGTAAGAAAGAAAAAAATTATTACATGTGATGGAAATCAAGCTGCAGCTCATATCTCGTATATGTTCTCTGAAGTAGCAGCTATTTATCCAATTACGCCTTCATCTACAATGGCAGAATACGTTGATGAATGGGCAGCCGCAGGCCGTAAAAATATTTTTGGCGAAACTGTTCTTGTTCAAGAAATGCAATCTGAAGCCGGTGCCGCCGGTGCCGTTCACGGCTCTCTTCAAGCCGGTGCTCTTACTTCTACATATACAGCTTCTCAAGGCTTGCTCTTGATGATTCCGAATATGTATAAAATTGCAGGTGAATTATTACCTTGCGTTTTTCATGTTTCTGCTCGTACTTTAGCTAGTCATGCCCTTTGTATTTTTGGAGACCATCAGGATGTTATGGCTTGCCGTCAAACAGGCTTCGCTATGCTTGCCGAAGGATCCGTTCAAGAGGTTATGGACCTTGCCGGTGTTGCTCACTTGTCTACTATTAAGAGTAGAGTGCCTTTCATTAATTTCTTCGATGGTTTCCGTACTTCTCACGAAATACAAAAAATTGAAATGCTTGAAAATGAGGATTTAGCCGACCTTATCGACCAAAAAGCTCTCGCTGAATTCCGTAGCCGTGCCCTCACTCCTGAGCACCCTGTTTCTCGCGGTATGGCAGAAAACCCTGACCATTTCTTCCAACATCGAGAAGCTTGCAATACTTATTATGAGAATGTACCTGATGTTGTTGAATATTATATGGGTAAAATCTCAGAAATTACAGGCCGTTCTTATCATTTGTTCGATTACTACGGCGCTAAAGATGCCGAACGCGTAATCGTTGCTATGGGTTCTGTTACCGAAGCTATTCGCGAAACAGTAGATTACCTTATGGCGAAAGGTGAAAAAGTTGGTCTTATCGCCGTTCACCTCTATCGTCCTTTCTCTGCAAAACATTTCTTGGCTGCTCTGCCTGAAACTACTAAACGTATCGCGGTTCTTGACCGTACTAAAGAACCTGGTGCTAATGGCGATCCTCTTTATCTCGATGTTAAAGACATCCTTTACGGTAAGGATAATGCCCCTATCGTTGTAGGTGGTCGTTATGGCCTCGGTTCTAAGGATACTACCCCGGCTCAAATTCTTTCCGTATACGACAACCTTGCTTTACCTACCCCTAAAAATATGTTCACTATCGGTATCGAAGATGATGTTACTTTCACTTCTCTCCATAAACGTGAAGAAATTGCTCTCGGTGGCGAAGGTATGTTCGAAGCTAAATTCTATGGTCTTGGTGCCGATGGTACTGTAGGCGCAAATAAAAACTCTGTAAAAATTATCGGTGATAATACCGACAAACACTGCCAAGCTTACTTCTCTTACGACTCTAAAAAGTCAGGCGGTTTCACTTGCTCTCACCTCCGCTTCGGTGATTCCCCTATCCGCTCTACTTATCTCGTTAATACTCCTAACTTCGTCGCTTGCCACGTTCAAGCTTACCTCAGAATGTACGATGTTACTCGCGGTTTGCGTAAAAACGGTACTTTCCTCTTGAATACCGTGTGGAACGAAAAGGGCCTTATCGAAAATTTACCTAACAGAGTTAAGAGATATTTCGCTCAAAATAATATCACTGTTTATTATATCAATGCTACTCAAATAGCTCAAGAAATTGGTCTCGGTAACCGTACTAATACTATCCTTCAATCTGCTTTCTTCCGTATCACAAACGTAATTCCTGTGGACCTCGCTGTTGAGCAAATGAAGAAATTCATCATTAAGTCTTACGGTAAGAAGGGTGAAGATGTTGTTAATAAAAACTATGCTGCCGTTGATCGCGGTAACGAGTATCATACTCTTGCTATCGACCCTGCTTGGGCAAATCTTACTGACGATGATGTAGTTGCTAATAGCGATCCTGCATTTATCAACGAAGTGGTTCGTCCTATCAACGCTCAAGATGGTGACCTCCTTAAAGTTTCTGCTTTCAAAGGTATCGAAGATGGTACTTGGCAACCTGGTACCGCTAAATACGAAAAACGCGGAGTGGCTGCTTTCGTCCCTACTTGGAATGCCGAAAACTGTATACAATGTAACAAGTGTGCTTATGTTTGCCCTCACGCTTGTATCCGTCCTTTCGTTATGACTGACGAAGAAAAAGCCGGTCTCAATGCCGATACTCTCGAAATAAAAGCTCCTGCTGCCCTTAAAGGTATGCACTTCCGTATGCAAGTCGGCGTGCTCGACTGCCTAGGTTGTGGTAACTGCGCCGATGTTTGCCCTGGTAACCCTAAAGCAGGTGGCCCTGCCCTTAAAATGGTTCATATCGAAGAAGAACTCGACGAGGCTGCTAATTGGGATTATCTCGTTAAAAACGTTAAGTCTAAACAAGACCTTATCGATGTGAAAGCCAACGTTAAGAACTCTCAATTCGCAACTCCTCTCTTCGAATTCTCAGGCGCTTGTTCCGGTTGTGGCGAAACTCCTTACGTTAAATTGATTACTCAATTGTTCGGCGATCGCCAAATGGTTTCTAACGCTACGGGTTGCTCTTCTATCTATTCAGGTTCTGTGCCTTCTACTCCTTACACCGTAAACGAAAAAGGTCAAGGTCCTGCTTGGGCTAACTCTCTCTTCGAGGATTTCTGCGAATTCGGTCTCGGTATGACTATCGCTAACGAAAAAATGCGTAATCGCCTCGTAGAATTGATGACCAAAGGTCAATCTTGCTCTTGCTGCTCAGACGAGTTGAAACAACTCTTCGCTGAATGGATCCAGAAAAAAGATGATGCTGCTGAATCTCGTAGATTGGCAGACGCTATCCTACCTAAAGTAAAAGATTGTAATTGCGATATCTGTAAACAAATTGCAGAGTTTGGTCACTACCTCGTTAAACGTTCTCAATGGATTATCGGTGGTGATGGCGCTTCTTACGATATCGGTTACGGCGGTCTCGATCACGTCATCGCTTCCGGTAAAGATGTTAATATACTCGTGCTCGATACTGAAGTTTATTCTAATACAGGTGGTCAAGCTTCTAAAGCTACTCCTGTTGGTGCTATCGCTAAATTTGCTGCTGCCGGTAAACGCGTTCGTAAAAAAGACCTCGGTATGATTGCTACTACTTATGGATATGTATATGTGGCTCAAGTAGCTATGGGTGCCGACCAAGCTCAATGTCTTAAAGCTATGCGTGAGGCTGAGGCTTACCCTGGTCCTTCTCTTATCATCGCTTATGCCCCTTGTATCAACCATGGCCTGAAAGCCGGTATGGGTAAATCTCAAGCCGAAGAAGAAGCTGCTGTTAAATGCGGTTACTGGCACTTGTGGAGATACAACCCAATGCTCGAAGCCGAAGGTAAAAACCCATTCACTCTCGATAGCAAAGAGCCTGATTGGAGCGAATTTAAAAACTTCCTTAAAGGTGAAGTCCGTTACGCTTCTGTAATGAAACAATACCCTGCAGAGGCTGAAGAACTCTTTAATGCTGCCGAGGAAAATGCTAAATGGCGCTATAAGAGTTATCAACGTATGTTAGGTAAAGGTTGGGAATAATCTTATCTTCCATATATAATAAAACGGTGTATGTCAATCATTTGATATGCGCCGTTTTATGTATTTGTATAATAGAGTATTACAGAATATTATTCGTTGCGATAAATGGATATCTCGGAATGTGAGCCTTTTGACGTTAATTCTATCTTTGTGGATATTCGTTCTTTCAATGTATCTACGTGGCTGATTATACCTATTTTCTGTCCTCCTATCTCGTGTAATTTTACTAATGTGTTCATCACATTTTCCAATGTGTTGCTGTCCAGCGTGCCAAATCCTTCATCTATAAAGAGTATGTTACTGCTTTGTATACGATTATTTAAGTTTGATAACCCTAATGCTAGTGCAAGAGATATAATGAAACTTTCTCCTCCCGACATCATATTTACCGGTCGTGTTCTTCCTCCCATATAGTCGTCAGAAACCTCTATATTCAATGTGCTTGGTTGGCAAGAGAGTCTGTATCTGTCACTTATCTTGCACAAGTAGTCGTTCGATTTAGATAGTAGCTCTTTTAATATATAGCTCTGTGCTATCATCCTGAATTTCTTTCCTTCCGAATCTCCAAATGCTTTTTCCAATCGATTGTTGATATCGTATTTTGTCTTGGCTTTATCTACTATTTCTTTTTGTGTTTTGTATTGATCTATGTTCTGTTTGTCTTTATTTAATATCGTAGTTATTTCCGTTTTGCGTGTAATTTTTTCGCTCTTTTCATCTTCTAATGTTTCAATTTTTGCCTTACATTCATCGATGTCCATTTTTTGTACCTCTTCACTTTGTAGAGATAAATGGTTGATAAGAGTTTTTTCTCTATCTTCCAATATTGCTGTTGTTTGCTCTATTTCCTTGTCAATAGTTGCAACGTAGGTCTTATACTTGAATATTGTCTCTTCACTTGTATTATACAGATCCTTTATGTAATTAAAATCCACCTTGTTTTGCTTAAGATAAATATCAATCTGTGTGTTGGCTTCCATTATTGTACTCTCTATTCTTCCAATGTCAACGCTGTTTTTTATTATATCATCATAGAGAGAAGATAATTCCGTAACTATTTCCTCTGTCGTCTTAAATACTCTCATTGTGTATTTTTCTACTATCGGAGTCTCTATTTTTTTGCCTTTGAATTGATTAGCTATCTTTTGTGATGAGTTTTTTGCTTCGGTTATTGCTTTTGTGTCGACTTCAATAGCTGCTTTTATCTCGTCTATTTCTGCCGTTAACGCTTTGTATGTCTTTTGCTTTTTTTGTAAATCTTGTTTGATGGTGTATAGGTTTTCTTCCTTTTTATAATGTTTGAATACCGATGTGCTTTCCAGTACCTCAAGTTCTTTATTGATGTCTTCTTCTTTTGTCTTGTTTACTGCTTTTATCGATGCTATGTTGTTTTCTATTGCAATAATGTCTCGCGTAATTTGTTCTAATTTGGCTTTTTCCGTTTCCAAAATTCGATTATTCTCTTCTTTATGGTTTATCGTAATTTTGTACTTGTTGTTGTTCTCGTCGTATTGCTGTTGTTTTTCTATCAGTGTAGCTATATGATTTTCGTTGTAAATCAGTTTGTTATTTATTGTATTTACAATTGTTTCTCTCTGTAAAATATTGTCTATCTCTAAATATAATAATATAGCGTTTAACTTGTCGGTGAGGTTAGTCGCTTTTTCTATAACTTCTTTATTGTTGTTTTCTAAATGCGATATGTCTTTGTATATATCGTTTATTTCAATGGTTGTTGATGTATGTTTTTTCTCTAATAATTCCAATGCTTCTTTGGCAGATTCATATTCCTTTTTTATCTCTTCTGCCATATAGTTAATGTTATCTTCCGATGGCAATGCTTCAATAATGTGTCCGCATATTGGGCATGCATCTCCTTTGCTTAGATTGGCACGTATGAATGCTATCTGTTGCGCAGTGTCGTTATAAATAGTTTTACTTTTGTTGATGTTTTCAAAGTGTACTTTTTTCTCCCTTATTTCATTCTCTTCTTTTTTGTTTTCTGCCTCTTTTGTTAATAAATTTTTTTTGAGGGTTTCTATTATTTCTCTGTTTTTTTGTTCTTTTTCTTCGGCTTCGTTTAATTCATTGATAATAGTCAGTACTTCGTTGTATTTTTTTTGTTGCTCTTTGATACTGTTTATGTCTGCCATCAATTTGTTGAAGTCCAGACTTTCTAATGTTTTTAATATCTCTTGTGCTTCTGAGTTTTGTCTCTCAATCTCAGCCGTTAATGCTTCAATGTTTTTATTTATTTCGGCTTTTGTCGGCTCTTCTTCTTTTTGTCTTTCTACCAGATTCGTTATCTCTTTGTCTTTATTTATTATGTCGTTTTTGTAAGTTAAAATTCTGTCTATACAACCGTATATTGTTGGTGCTTGATCGTATAGTTCCGTTTCATCTTTTATAGATTCGTATTTTAGTGCGAGTTCCGATGCCCTTTTTTGTTTCTCTCTTAAATTATTTTCGTGGTATTTGATGTCGGAATGTAAATTGCCGAATTTATGGAAATACTCTTCTCTTTTGCTTTGATATTCAGTGAGTTCTTTTTTGTTGTTTTCGGAATTTCGGTATAGGTCGATAATTCTCGAGTGTTTCTCTTTATCTGTAGATGTTTTCTGTCTTTCGTAGTAAGTTTCGTCTTTTTTTTTATTGGCTACTTCGAGCCTGAATCTGTTGCTTTTTATGTCGTTTTCGATATCTGCTTTTGTGTCAAACCACTGTTTTATGTTTCTGTAATTGGTCAGTTGTGCTTCTATAGCGTTTTGTTCCTTGTCCAATATCTCTATTTGTGATAAATATTCTTTTTTTGCTTCTTCACTGAGGGTTTGTATGTTGTCCAATTTTATACATTCTCCCTTGTATATTGATTCTGCTTCTTTACTTTTCTCAAATATTATTTTGCCTAAAATCGAATATATTTCTGTGCCTGTAATCTTTTCCAAAATAGAACTCTTGTCGCCGTCGTTGCTCTTTAGAAATTTCGTAAATTCACCTTGTGCAAGTAGGGTAGTGCGGCAAAATTGGCTATATTCTATATCAATGGCTTCTTTTATCTTCTTCTCTATCTCGCCTTTCTTATTCAAAATTGTATTTCCGTATTCCAATGTTCGCTTGGATAAGTCCATATTATTGTTCCTATTGTATCGAAATAGTATTTTTGCTGTATATTCTATTTTGTCGTTGCCCGTAAATTCTAAAATGGAAAAGCCTTCTTTAGTGCCCCTTCTTAAGTATTGTCGCTCGTCAGAGAGTTTGATGTCTTCATTGTCGGCGGATGATTTTTGTGGCGACGATTGTAATCGCGGTGATGTGCCGTATAGCGATAGTGCAATACAATCCAATATGGTGGATTTCCCCGTGCCTGTTGTTCCGCAAATCAAAAATAGTGAGGCTGTTGATAGTGGTTCTGCGTTAAAGTCTATTGTCGCGTCTTCTATCGATGCTATATTGTGTATAGTTAGTCTGTTCAGTATCATATTGTTTCGTTTGTTTCTTTGATAATTTCTTCTAATAACTCTATCATCTCATCGTCCATTATGGCTCCGTTCTTCTCTTCGTAAGATATTTTTGCCAACTCTAATGGCGAAATGTTTTTTATCTCTTCCGTGTTGAAATATTTTTTATTCGTCTTTTCGTCTTCTCTATTTTCACGTGTCGTTTTTGTCAGACAATATTTTAAATTCTCTTTGGTAGATAAGATATTGAAAATTTCGTTTTGGCTACTGTTTGGTAAATAGTCTTTTACCAAAATATTCAATCTAAGATAGCCGCTTTTTTCCGGGTTAAAAGCTTTTAATTGTTCTACTACTTCTTCAAATGGCATCGGGTTATTTGGCAGTGTATACATCTTCTCTTTTTGTTCTATCTTTATTTCCCTTATTTCGTCCACTTTATTGATGGATGTTGAAGTTACTACCGTTATCGTATGCGGATAATTTTCGTCAAAATTAATATGTAATGCGCTCCCGCTATACCTTATTATTCCACCTTTTGTGCTGAGCGTCTGCGGATAATGTATGTGACCTAATGCTATGTAACTGTAGTAGTTACCGAATGATTCGGTATCTTCACAGTCTATTCCTCCTATATTATTAATATCATGTCCGCGGAAGTCACTGTTTTTTACAGCCAAATGCCCCATCATAAATAGAGGCTCTTCGGCTTTGTTTATCTTTTTAATTATCTCGCCGATTTCTTTGAAGATATTAACATCTTGCATATACCTATATGGTATTGTTGCTATATATCCTTTGCCGGGTATGTAATCAATCAGATCTTCTAATATCGGATTCTTTGCATCATCATAATCTATTATTCCCGATATTTTGGTATTCGCTAATCTCCAAACCGATTGGGTAGATTCTAATTGCGTGTAACTATCGTGATTGCCGGCAATGACGTATATTCGCATTGTAGGGCAACTTTTGTGTAAGTCTATCAATGATTCGGTGTAAAGTTTTGTAGATGAGTTGGATGGTATTGATGTGTGGTAGATATCCCCACTTATCAATAGTGCGTCGGGCTTTTCTTTTCTTATAATATCATTGAGTTGTGAAAAAAAATATTTGTGCTCTTCCATCCGGTCGTAATTGTAGAAATTTTGCCCGATATGCCAGTCTGCCGTGTGTATTATCTTCATCTATTCACCTCCAACAGTTAAGTTATTTACCAATACCGAAGGCATACCGCAAGAAACGGGACATCTCTGTCCGTTTTTTCCGCACATCCATGTCGCATTGCTGATTCTGAGGTCGTTACCTACCATAGATATATTACTTAATGCTTCCGGTCCATTACCTATTACATTGATATCTTTAATAGGTGCTGTTAGCTTTCCTTGCTCTATCAAGTAGCCTTGTTTTACATAGAATGTAAAGTTTCCGGCTCCTATCTCCACTTCTCCGTTTGAGTACGATTCTACATACACTCCATGTTTTACTTCTGATATCATCTCATCTAAAGAATGTGTGCCTTTCTCCATATATGTAGCTCGCATTCGCGGTATAGGTTCTTTGCGGAATGATGCTCTGCGCCCGTTTCCTGTTGGCTCTACTCCGAAATATCTTGCCGATATCCTGTCGTGCAAAAATCCGGTTAATACTCCGTTTGTAATCAAGTATGTTTTCTTACTTGCTACTCCTTCATCATCATAATTTATAGATCCTCTATTATATGGTATAGTTCCATCATCTACAATGTTTATTCCCGGATTGCATATCTTGTTGCCTAATTGATTGCAAAATACGCTCGTCTTCTTACGTATAAAGTCCGCTTCAAAGGTGTGCCCGATGGCTTCGTGTAGCAGAATGCCACTCTCTCCGTTACCCATTACTACCGGCATTTTGCCTCCTTGAGGTTTTGTGGATATTAAATTCAGCCGAACGTTTCTTACTATCTCTTGTGCCATCTCTTCTATTATCTCATCATTGAAAAATTCATATCCTTTTAAGAATGAACGCGATACATTGGCGTTACCGGTCTTTCCGCCTTTGTGCATTATGCATGATGCCGATAAATTGGCTGTTGGTCTTATGTCTGTATATATATCTCCATTTGAATTGAAGAATAATATCTTCTTTGTTTCGTTGTAGAAGTTGATATTTACGTTGCTGATATCACTATCTAACTCTTTGATTCGGTCGTTCAACCTCTGTAAGTATACGTTCTTATCACTTGTAGTATAGTTGTCCCATCTTTTTATAATCGGATATTTATTCTCTTTTATATCGAGATAATTGATGTCTATTGGTGAATAATCGCAACTTCCGGTAGATATTTTGTTTGCAAATCCGGCTGCTTTCATTAGGTCTTGTGGCGTGATTATCTCCGTAAATGCGTATCCCGAACGCTCTTCCGATACCACTCGTATCCCGGCTCCCGAATCGATATCTTCGTAAGCATAGTCTATTTTATCTTCTTTAAACGTAATGGCATTCGATGTTGTATATTCGATATAGATATCGGCATATGTGGCTTGTCGGTTCATAGCTACCGATATTGTCTTTACTAAATCATTGATAGTTAATTTAAAAAAATTAAGGGCTTCGTTAATGTCCATTATATTTTCCATCGTCTTTTTTCTTGATTATTTTGTGATTGTAATTGATTGCGAATTTACGAAAAAAATATTACTTTTGCGTTCGATTTCAGAAATATTATAATGGTATGAAAAAAATATTTTCTTTTGCATTGTGTTCTGTAATGCTTATTTTAATGCCCTTGTTAACTGCATGTAAATCAAAGGTTAAAGTACTTGAAGATGGACTTCGTTTTTGTGAGGCTGTCTATGTTTACGACGATATTATGTATGTATCAAATTTTGGTTCCGATGTGCTTTCCCCAATTCAAGATAGTGTTGCCGGTGGTTATATATTGCAGTATGATGGTGAAAAAATGGATACTTTAATTGGTCCCGATTGTGGCTTGTATGCCCCAAAAGGTATGGCTCGTGCAGGTAATTTCCTTTATGTGGCTGATGTAAATCGTATCCATGCTATAAATCTTACCGCCGATAATAAAAAAACGATTACAATTCCTCTTGCTAGTAAAGATGTTTTTGTAAATCATCTTCTTGTTATTAATGATGTTTTGCTTATTTCTGTTACCAACTCCAATCATATTTTGGCTTTGGTGCTCAATGAAGATGGTTCTCCTGCAATTAGTGGTGTTCAAATATATTTCTCCGTGCCGGGACCTAATGGCTTGGCATTCTCCGATGGTAAATTGTTCATAGCAAGTTATAATCCATCAGGCACTTCTTCTCAAGAAAATGTTATTTACGTAGTAGATGATTTTAATAACCCTGATCCTAAACCGTTTATCTCGCGTTTCGGTCAGTACGATGGTCTCGCAATAAATAATGGTTGGCTATATTTTAGCGATTGGAATAATGGTACAATTGGTAAAATTAATATCGATAAACCGGACCAAATAATTACCCTTAATACCGACTTTACAATGCAAGGTCCCGCTCAAATTTCATTTTTTGATGATTATTTGTGTATTCCTGATTTAGTTAACAGTAAAATATTTATGTTACTTGATTGATAAATATAGCAAAATATGTTATTGTGTTTTCTTGAAAATGTTATGTAGCATATTTTATTGCGGGCTTATAGATAGCTTTTGTTAATCTGTGTGATGTTGTAATTGGTTGATTATGCTTTAATTGCATTAAATAATCGTTTTACTGCGCCTTTATTTTAAATGAAAATTATGTTAAATGATAGTTAAAGACAGTGCTTTGTTTGGTGGGTATCTTAGAAACCCCTACCTTTGCATCGCAAAATAGAGGTAACTCGAAATGCACTTTTAATAAATATGGAGGTTTTTTTATAGATTATAGATTATAGATAATGTGGGCAGAAGTCTTGCGTGAGCAAGACTTCTGCTTTTTTATACCTTTTTTATATGTGTCTGTTAATTATTTTGATTTAATAACATCATATTTGTGGTCAATTAAAATGTGATGATTGAGAAGATATGATTGGATATTTTCATTTTTTAAATTAGATGATATTGTCTATGTCAAATTTTTGTATTACATTTGCAAGATAAATTATTTTTATCATGGAAGAAAAACAAAGAAACAGAGAGATTTATAAAGTTACTCTTGTTGGTAGTCTGGTCAATTTTATTCTACTTGTATTTAAATTCGTTGCAGGTATTGTAGGTCATAGTGCCGCTATGATGGCGGATGCTATTCATTCTCTATCCGATTTTGTTACCGATATTATCGTAGTCCTTTTTGTTAAAGTCTCTTCCAAACCGGAAGATAAAGATCATCATTATGGTCACGGTAAGTACGAAACTTTGGCTACTGCTATAATCGGTCTTGTCCTTTTAGTTGTAGGCTGCGGTATCTTTTATAATGGTGCTACTATGATTTATGCTTTCTTTAAAGGAGAGCAACTTCCCGATCCTTCTTTACTTGCTTTAATTGCTGCGTTAGTTTCTATCTTGTTTAAAGAATTAGTCTATCAATATACTGTTTATAAAGGTAAAAACCTTAATTCACAGAGTGTAGTGGCTAATGCTTGGCATCATCGTAGCGATGCTTTCTCTTCTATCGGTGTGGCTTTGGGTATCGGTGGAGCTTTGGTATTAGGCGATAATTGGAGAGTTCTTGACCCCATAGCCGCTGTTATTGTCAGTATATTTATTGTTAGAGTTTCCGTACAACTTGTCAAACCTTGTATCGACGAACTTATGGAAAAATCCCTTAGCTCGGATGTAGAGAAAGAAATTGTTGATATCGCCCTCTCTTGTGATGGAGTAAAAGCTCCACACCATCTCCGTACTCGTAAAATCGGAAATCATATTGCTATTGATATTCATGTTATGCTGGATGGCAATATGACTCTTACAGAAGCTCACGATATCGTATCTGTTTTAGAAAAAAAATATAAAGAGAGATTTGGAAATAATAGTTATATCTGTGTTCATTTTGAACCTGTTAACTCTCAACCGAAGTGATTTGTCTTGCGACATTTATTGCTTGTGCTTTTTTGTCACTAATTTTGCACTTGCTTGTTGAGAGTAGGCTAAATTATTTTCTTTAATATTTGGCTGTGTAATATATTATTTGTACCTTTGATGTGAATTAAAAATTTTAATCTATGGAAAATCAAACTCCTACTCCTCATATCGAGGCAAAATATGGCGAAATAGCCAAAACCGTACTTATGGCAGGTGACCCTCTTCGTGCTAAATTTATGGCGGAGAAATATTTGGAGTCTCCTGTTCAATTTAATAATGTGCGCGGTATGCTCGGCTTTACCGGTACCTATAATGGTAAAAAAGTATCTATTATGGGGCATGGTATGGGTATCCCTTCTATTGGTATCTACTCCTACGAATTGTTTAATTTCTATGATGTGGATACAATTATTCGTGTTGGTTCTGCCGGCGCTTACGATACTACTCTCCATATCGGTGATATCGTTATCGCTATGGGTGCTTGTACTAATAGCAATTATGCCCATCAATTCGAATTGCCCGGTACTTTTGCTCCGATTGCTGATTTTAACCTTGTGAAAAAAGCTGTTGAAGTTGCTCAACAACTCAATATAAATTATAAAGTGGGTAATATCCTCTCAAGTGATACTTTTTATGAGGATGCTTCTTCTGCCAAAAAATGGCAGAAAATGGGAGTACTCGCTGTTGAAATGGAGGCTTCCGCGCTTTATATGAATGCTGCTCGCGCTGGAAAAAGAGCACTAACTATTTGTACTGTCAGCGATTGTATTTTTACCGGTGAAGCTACCTCTTCCGAGCAGAGAAGAACCGCCTTTACTAATATGCTCGAAGTCGCTCTTCGTATTATTTAGATATTGATGTAGATATTTCATAACTATATTTTTTGGGGTGGTAAATCTGCAACGCTTTTTGTGTTGCGGATTTATTTTTTATCGCGATGTTGTAATTAATTACTAAATGAATAGATTATTGGATGTTCTATTTTTTTTGATTGTTATTGTAGACGAAAATGTGTGCTTGTGCTCGTAGTTTAAAATAGTTATGTTACCTAAATAGTTTATAGTCAGTACTCAATAATGTGAGATTGCAGTTGTTTATGCTACTTTCTTATTTGAAAAAAAAATTGTATCTTTGCAAGTTAATAGGGTGCAAGGTGTTATCCGTTTTTTGCCGATTGGATTGTAATAAAATTTTGTTAAATCGCTTTCTCCGGTGACTAATGCCTTACTCTCATATTTAGATTTTTAATTGTAATTAATATCCATATTAGATGAAAAATTTTAAAGAGTATTCTTCTTTGAATCTGTCAGATGTTAATAAAGATGTTTTAAAAGAGTGGGATAAAGAGAATCTATTCCATAAAAGTATTGATGAACGTGAAGGGTGCCCTTCATTCGTTTTCTACGAGGGTCCCCCTTCTGCTAATGGTATGCCCGGTATTCACCATGTAATGGCTCGTACTATTAAAGATACTTTTTGCCGTTACAAAACGATGAATGGATTTCAAGTCCGCCGTAAAGCCGGATGGGATACCCACGGCCTCCCTGTGGAATTGGGAGTGGAAAAACGTCTTGGTATCACAAAAGAAGATATCGGTAAAAAAGTCTCTGTCGATGAGTATAACAATGCTTGTCGCTCTGATGTGATGAAATATACTCGTGAGTGGGAAGACCTTACTCACAAAATGGGATACTGGGTGGATATGGAGCACCCTTATATTACTTACGATAATAAATATATAGAAACTCTTTGGTTCTTGCTCAAACAGTTATATAACAAAGGGCTATTATATAAAGGCTATACTATCCAACCTTATTCTCCGGCTGCAGGTACCGGTTTGTCTACCCACGAACTTAACCAACCGGGTTGCTATCGCGATGTTAAAGATACCACTTGTATAGCCCAATTTAAGGTTAAAGGTGCGTTAAAAGCTTTCCCTAATTTAAAAGGTAATGTATATTTCCTTGCTTGGACTACTACTCCTTGGACGTTACCTTCCAATACTGCTCTTTGCGTTGGCCCTAAAATAGAATATGTTGCCGTAGATAGCTTTAATCCTTATAACGGAAACCGCGCTGTTTACATCGTGGCTAAGCCTCTTCTTGGCTCTCTATTTAACCTTAAAGCAGCCGATTTGGATATGGATGCATACAACCCGGGGGATAAACTTATCCCTTATCGTATTCTTGGAGAATGTATGGGTCCGGACCTTGTTGGTGCTGAATACGAGCAACTTATTCCTTGGGTTAATCCTGGCGAGGGCGCATTCCGCGTTATTCAAGGCGATTATGTAACTACCGAAGATGGTACAGGTATCGTTCATATTGCCCCTACTTTCGGTGCAGATGACGCTTTCGTAGCTAAAAAAGCCGGGGTCCCAGGTCTTATTATGATTACCAATAAAGGTGAACAACGCCCTATGGTTGATATGACGGGTAAATTATTTAACCTCGAAGACCTTGATGCCGACTTCGTTAAGAAGTTTGTCAACGTTGATAAATATAAAGAATATGCCGGTAGATTCGTTAAAAATGCTTTCGACCCTAACCTTACGGATAAGGACGAAACTCTTGACGTGGCTATCTGTATGATGCTTAAACAGCAATCATTGGTGTTTAAAATTGAAAAACACGTTCACAACTATCCTCATTGCTGGCGTACAGATAAGCCCGTATTGTATTATCCTCTTGATAGCTGGTTTATTCGCACTACCGCTTGTCGCGATAGAATGATAGAACTTAATAATACAATTAATTGGAAACCTCAATCTACAGGCTCCGGTCGATTCGGTAAATGGCTCGAAAATCTTCAAGATTGGAACTTGAGCCGTAGCCGTTATTGGGGTACCCCTCTCCCTATTTGGAGATCAGAAGATGGTACCGAAGAAAAGTGTATCGGTTCTGTAGAAGAATTGATTTCTGAAATAAATAAAGCTGTTGCTGCCGGCGTGATGAAGGAAAATCCTTATCCGAATTTCAAAGTCGGTGATATGAGCGATGAAAATTATAACCCTAAGAATATCGACCTTCACCGTCCATATGTGGATAACATAATCCTCGTAAGCGATAGCGGTAAACCAATGAAACGCGAACTCGACCTTATCGATGTATGGTTCGATTCCGGCGCTATGCCTTACGCTCAAATTCACTATCCTTTCGAAAATAAAGAAGCTTTCGATGGTAGAGTAATTTATCCTGCCGACTTCATCTCCGAGGGCGTTGACCAAACTCGCGGTTGGTTCTTTACCCTCCACGCTATTGGTACTATGATTTTTGATTCCGTTGCCTTTAAAAACGTTATCTCTAACGGTTTGGTACTTGATAAAGATGGTAATAAAATGTCTAAACGCCTCGGTAATGCCGTCGATCCTTTCTCTACTATCGAAGAGTTCGGTTCCGACCCTCTTCGCTGGTATATGATTACCAATTCATCTCCTTGGGATAACTTGAAATTCGATGCCGCCGGCGTACGCGAAGTTAGCCGTAAATTCTTCGGTACATTATATAATACTTACTCTTTCTTCGCTCTATATGCTAATGTCGATGGTTTCGAATATAAAGAAAACGATATTCCTGTAGCCGATCGCCCTGAAATAGACCGTTGGATTTTGTCTTTGTTAAACTCCTTAATCAAAGAGTGTAAAGAGCATTTCGAGGCTTACGAACCTACTCGAGCCGGTCGTGCTATACAAGATTTCGTATGCGAAAATCTGTCTAACTGGTACGTACGTCTTAATAGAAAACGATATTGGGGTGGTGAGTATAACAACGATAAAATCTCCGCTTATCAAACTCTTTATACTTGCTTGATGACCGTGGCAAAATTGATGGCTCCTATTGCTCCTTTCTTTGCCGATCAACTTTATAAAGATTTGAATAAAGGTGCTACTAAAGAGCCGTTCTCTTCAGTGCATCTCGCTCATTTCCCTGTGTGTGACGATGCCCTTATAGATAAAAACCTCGAAGAGTGTATGCAACTCGCTCAACAATCTTCTTCTATGATTCTCGCCTTACGTCGTAAAGCAGATAAAAAAGTGCGCCAACCACTGCAAAAAGCTATTATTCCGGCTGCCGACGAGAAAATGATGGAGCAATTGAATTACGTTGCAAACCTTATCAAAACCGAAGTTAATATCAAAGAACTCGAAATAGTTACGTCTGATAATACTTCAATTTCTCTCGTAAAACGTATCAAACCTAATTTCAAAACATTAGGTAAAAAATTCGGTAAACAAATGAAAGAAATTGCTACAGTAATCTCAGCTTTCTCTCAAGAAGATATCGCTCGTATCGAAAAAGATGGCAAATATTCTCTCGCACTCTCTGCCGGAAATATCGATATAGATATCACTGATGTGGAAATAGCTACCGAAGATATGCCGGGTTGGCTTGTTGCTAATGAGGGTGTACTTACTATCGCTCTCGATGTTACCGTTACGGAACAACTTCGTAGAGAGGGTGTTGCTCGCGAATTGATAAATCGTATTCAAAATATCCGTAAAGATAAAGGGTACGAAATTACCGATAAAATTGTAGTTAAAATAGAATCCCTTGAGCAAATTAATGAGGCTGTTAAATGCTTCTCTAATTATATCGCTCAGCAAACTTTGGCTACGGATATCTCTATCGTAGACAAAATCGAAAATCCTATCGAATTGGATTTCGACGACTATAAAGTAAATATCTTTGTTTCAAAATAATATAAATATTGCAACAGCGTTTCCTTCGCCCGAAATGCTGTTGCTTTAATCTTTTTGTGTAATATGTTTGGCGGTTTGGGTTTCCAAGAATTGATTCTTATTGTTCTTATTATCCTTCTTCTTTTCGGTGCTAAAAAAATTCCGGAATTGATGAAGGGTCTCGGTAGGGGTATCAGAAGCTTTAAAGATGGTATGAATGGCACTGATGATATAACGGAAAATGTCGATTCGAAAATAGATAAAACAGTAGATTCAAAGGAAGAACATAGCAATAATGAACAAAAATAATGCGGATGATAGCGCGTTGATGCCGTTCTGGGAGCATATCGATGTCCTCAGAAAGTATATTATGCGCTCTTTGTGTGTTGTTTTTGTATTCTCAATTATCGCTTTTTGTTGCAAAAAATTGGTGTTCAACATAATTCTCGCTCCCCAAAATAGCGATTTTATTGTCTACCGATGGATAGATAGCCTTTTGTCATCTTTCGGCTTTTCTTTAGATAATAAGTTTGATGTCCAACTGATAAATACCGGTCTCGCACAGCAATTCCTCACTCACATGAAGGTCTCTTTTATGGTAGGTTTCCTCTGCGCTTCTCCGTATATTATTTATTCCCTTTTCGAATTTATCTCTCCGGCGTTGTACGAAAACGAAAAAAAATATTCTTTTAAATTGTTGCTTTTCGCTTTTTCCCTCTTTTATGTTGGCGTGTTAACCTCCTATTTCATAGTTTTCCCTTTCACTTTTAAATTTTTGGGTACCTACCAAGTGAGCGAAAATGTTACAAATTTAATCTCTTTAGAGTCGTATATCTCTACCTTGATAATGCTCTCTTTGTGCCTGGGATTACTTTTCGAAATGCCTGTTTTAGCATGGCTACTTGCAAAAATGAATCTCATTTCCAGTGGTTTAATGTCGAAATATCGTCGCCATGCTATCGTGATTATTCTTCTTGTAGCTGCCGTTATTACCCCTACTTCCGATGTTTTTACTCTATCAATAGTATTTTTTCCGATTTACATTTTATACGAGTTGAGCTTGCTCATCGTTAAACGTGTTCATACGAAAAAGTAAAAAATGCATATCGTTGACTGATAAGTGGATTATTTTTTGTAAATTTGCACGCAAAACTAAATTAATATCATGATGAATAAAATAGTAGATAAAGAGTTTTTTTCTGCTAACGTTGTTAAACTGGAAATTGAGGCTCCTTTGATAGCCAAAGCCCGTAAAGCGGGTCACTTTGTTATTGTAAGAGTTGATGAAAAAGGTGAAAGAATTCCTCTTACTATTGCAGATTCAAATGTCGAAAAAGGTACAATTACTCTTGTTGTACAAAAAATTGGAGTTAGTTCGTCAAAATTATGTGCACTCAATGTAGGAGACTCCGTTCTTGATATTGTAGGCCCTCTCGGTCGCGCTACTCATATCGATAAATTCGGTACCGTTGTGTGCGCTGGGGGTGGCGTCGGTGTAGCCCCTATGCTCCCTATTATTAAAGCTATGAAAGAGGCTGGTAATAAGGTTATCTCCGTTCTCGCCGGTAGAACTAAAGAACTTATTATCCTCGAAAATGAGGTCAGAAAATACTCCGATGAGGTAGTGATTATGACCGACGATGGCTCTTATGGTAATAAAGGCCTTATTACTGCCGGAGTCGAAGGTATCATAAACCGCGAAAAAGTGGATATGTGCGTTACTATTGGCCCCGCTATTATGATGAAGTTCGTTAGCCTCCTCACTAAGAAATACGAAATACCTACCGTGGCTTCTCTTAATACTATTATGGTAGATGGTACCGGTATGTGCGGCGCTTGTCGTGTCACTATCGACGGCGTAACTAAATTCGTTTGCGTCGATGGCCCGGAATTCGACGCTCATAAAGTGAATTTCGATGAAATGATGATGAGACTTTCCGCTTATAAACCGGAAGAAGCGGAGGCTTTAAATAAGTATAATAACCAAAATTGTTAATCTCTTTTTATTATGGAGTTGAGAAATGAGGCTTGGCGCGAAGAATTACGCCAAAAAATGAAAGCTAAAGACCGTATGGCATTAACTCGTGTGAAAATGAATGAACTGGATGGCGATTATCGTAGCCATAATTCAGAAGAGGTTAACCAAGGTCTTAATTTACAACAAGCTATGGCAGAGGCTCAAAGATGTTTGGATTGTCCAAACCCTTCTTGTATGCAAGGCTGCCCTGTAAATATTCATATCCCTGATTTTATTAAAAATATCGAGCGCGGAGAAATCCTTGAAGCCGCTAAAGTGCTTAAACAAACTTCTGCTCTCCCTGCTGTTTGCGGTCGCGTTTGCCCGCAAGAGCGTCAATGCGAAAGTAAATGTGTGCACCTTAAAAGCGGTCATGAGGCAGTGGCTATTGGTTATCTCGAACGTTTTGCTTCTGATTATGAAAGAGAAAGCGGTAAAATGTCTCTTCCTGAGGTTGCTCCCGCCCTTAATATTAAAATAGCCGTTGTTGGCTCCGGTCCTTGTGGCCTCTCTTTTGCCGGAGATATGGCTAAATATGGATACGACGTTACTGTGTTCGAAGCTCTTCACGAAATAGGCGGTGTGCTAAAATATGGTATCCCTGAATTCCGTCTTCCAAATACCGTTGTCGACGTGGAAATAGAAAACCTTAAAAAAATCGGCGTCAAATTCATTAAAGATTGCATTATAGGTAAAACTCTCACAGTAGAAGAACTCAAAGAACAAGGTTTCCGTGCCGTATTCGTAGCAAGTGGCGCCGGTCTTCCTAATTTTATGAGAATTCCTGGCGAAAACCTTATCGGCATTATGAGCTCTAACGAATATCTTACTCGTGTAAACCTCATGGGCGCTGCTAAAAACACTACAGATACTCCTGTTACTATCGGTCGTCGCGTTGCTGTTATCGGTGGCGGTAATACTGCTATGGACTCCGTTCGTACTGCTCGTCGCCTCGGCGCAGAAAAAGCTTTCATAGTCTATCGTCGATCAGAAAGCGAAATGCCTGCCCGTGCCGAAGAGGTAAAACATGCTAAAGAAGAGGGCGTTGAGTTTATGACTCTTCATAACCCTATCGAATATAAAGGTGATGAAAAGGGTAGAGTTTGTGCCGTTGTTCTTCAAAAAATGGAACTCGGTGAACCAGATGCTTCCGGCCGTCGCTCTCCACAACCTATTCCGGGTGCTGTGGAAACTATCGAAGTCGACGAGGTTATCGTAAGCGTCGGCGTTTCTCCTAACCCTCTTATCCCTAACTCTGTCGAGGGTCTTAACGTATCTCGTAAAGGTACTATCGAGGTTAATGAAGACCTACAATCTTCTATTCCTACCATCTTCGCAGGTGGTGATATCGTTCGTGGTGGCGCTACCGTTATCCTCGCTATGGGTGACGGAAGAAAAGCTGCCGCATCTATGCATGCTAAAATTCAAAAAGGAGAAATTTAATGAAGGTCTGTGTTTTTTGTTCTTCTGCCAATGCCATTAATAAGATGTATAAATCTTATGCAGTTGATTTCGGTAAATGGTTGGCTGATAATGATATGTCGTTAGTCTATGGCGGTGCTATAGGTGGATTAATGGATTGCGTTGCTAAAGGCGCAAGCTCTAAGCGCGCTTCTATAATCGGCGTCGTGCCTCAAACTATTATCGATAAGGGTAGATTGAGCCTTTATCCTACTCAAATTTTTAAAGTCGACTCAATGAATAACCGTAAGTCAATGATGAAACAGCTATCTGATGTCTTTGTCGTTTTCCCTGGTGGTTATGGCACTCTTGACGAATGGTTCGACGTCTACGCATCTCTTATCGTGGGTGAACATAACAAACCTATATTAATCTTTAATCCGGATAATTATTGGCAAGGCATTAAAATGCAATTCGATAGATTCGAAGAGGAAGGTACCGGTGCCCGTAAATCCGTTAAGAAATCATTGAAATTCTTCGATAATCTTGATGATTTGAAAAATGAATTGATATCAATAAATAATAAATAATAATACATATTCTTTCAGGACTATGAACCTCTTTTGGAAAAAAATGTTTGGCAGTCTACAATCAACCGCCAAATTTGAAGAAAAAATGAATGAGTTGGCTCGTGAATACCAACGTTTCATCGCTGTCGGTTCCTCTAAAGAGTTCGCTGAATATACCGAGTTATACAAAATCGTGAAGTCCGCCGAATTCAAAGAGAAAAAACGCACACTTATACAACGTAAATACTCTGATACCGAAGAGTATAGAGATGTCACTAAGCTCGAAAAACTATCTAAAAATAAAAACGTAAAAGGCTATTATATTGTAGCGGATAGTAAAGAACTTAAAGATTATCTCGCCTTTGTAGATAGCGGTAATAGAGTGCAATTAGATGATCCCGAAAAAGTTAAAAACTCTCCGGAGTTGAAAAAATTTAAAGATTTCGAGACGTCTAAAGCGTATAAGTTGTTCATCCGTTTGCATAACTCTTATATCTTAAAAGAATATGAAGAATTGAAAGAAAAGGTGTCTAAACCTCAATTCATCGAATCTAATAAGTTCTGGTCTAATGCAAAACGTTGGGAAACAGTAGAAGAATATCAACAGGAAAAACGTTTTAATACGCTCGCTCAAAATCCCGATATCCAATTCTATATCAAACAAAAACCGGAAAAATACGACGTAGTGTCTAAATACAAAATGTCGTTCCACGATTGTTTTGATTGGAATACTCTGAACGCTTCCGCTTGGAACTCCGGATTTTATAAAGAAAAACCTCTCGTTGGTAACTACTCTTATATTAACGAGCGTCAAGCTAATAATAAAGGTAATAACGTGGCTGTCGTTAACGGATATCTCCGTATCTCTACTCGCGAAGAAAAAGCTCAAGCTATTGCTTGGCACCCTCAAAAAGGTTTCGTTCAATGCGATTACGATTTTACTTCCGACGTTATCAACGGTAAAAATGCTATCTGCCAAAAAGGTGGAGTATTCTTAGCTAAAATGAGATTTACAGGTAATAAATCCGTTCACCATGCTTTTTGGTTAGTCGGTGAAAAACAAACTCCACACATTAATATATGTCACGCTGTTGATGGTCAAATCGAAGTGGGTATCTATTGGAATTCCAAATTCGAAACTAAATATACTTCAACACACGTAAAAGGTATTAATCCGGGCGATTTCTTCATCTACTCTTTAGAATGGAACGAGAAAGAACTTATTTGGTATATTAATAACATGGAGATTTTCCGTACTTCCGATTTTGTGCCTGATTGTGATTTGTTCCCTATGCTCAACTCTTTTGTTCCGGAAAATGCAAAAGGCGGTAATGCAGAACTCGAAGTGGATTATATCAAAGTGTTTACAAAAAAGTAAACTTGTTATTTATAATGTATAATAGGGAGTAGGGATAGCTTCGTCTATTCCCTATTTCCCTTTTTTGCTTGTTACAATACTTGATATGAAAATTTCTGCTTCTATTTATGCATATGATAAAAAATTGTCTTTACAAGAAATTGTAAAGTCACTCGACGTGTTGTATATAGATAGTTTTCATATCGATTGTAACGATGATGTTAGCGTTTTCAACGATATCGAACAAATTCGTCAGATATCTAAAACTCCAATAGATTTACACATCATAACCGATCATCCTGCTAAATATTTCGATTATATAGATAAGTATAAAATCGATTACGTGCAGTTTCAATACGAAAATCTAACCGAAAAACACAGTGTATTCCCTCATCTTAACAATACTAAATGGGGTATCGGTATTACAAATGATACTCCTTATAATGTTATAGATGATTTCGAAAACGTAGATTTCGTGCTGTTTATGACTACTACTCCCGGTGTTAGTGGTGGTGTTTTTAATAAAAATGTATTTAAAAAGATTCGCCATTTCCGAGCTAATTATCAAAGCAAAAGTATTTTTGTCGATGGTGGTGTAAATGCTGAAGTCGCTTTCGTGCTTCGTAATATCGGTGTAAATAGGGTAGTATGTGGATCCTATCTTGCTAAAAACAATTCTCCCGCAAGAGCTTTAATCGATTTGCGTAAAGATATTGCCTCCTCTTTCCAAATAAAAGATTTTATGATGGAGAATATTCCCGTGCTGAATTTCAATAATGCTTCGGTGAATGACGTCCTTCTCGCTATCGAAAAATTCTCTCTCGGTTTCGTAATATTCGTCAATGACGATGGAAAATTTATCGGTATCTCTTCCAATGCCGATATGAGACGCGCTTTTATTAAAAATGCCGATAATTTCGATAAAATTTCTACTTTAGATTGTATTAATTTTAAACCTTTCTCTCTTAATGAGAATCTAACAATTAAAGATATGTTGAATGAAATTGCTAAACAAAATTTTATCGTCAATTTCTTCCCCGTAGTTAATGATGATAATATTCCTGTTGGCGCAGTTACATTCTTTAACCTTATTCGTAGTGAAATATAGATTATTATGATAATTCATTTGCCTATAAATCTATCTCAAGATGTCGTAACCGCTTTAGCAGAACAAACTAAAGCTATCGTTATTAAAAAACCTGATTATTATGTTTTCGTAACTTCTTCATCGGTGAAAACAATGCCGTTTGCCCTTGCACCTTTTGCCCTCGCAGAATGGGTGATGAAATCCGATATGCAACTCTCTTCTAAAGAGTATCATAAAGAAGTGAGAAAAATTAATATAGCCAACACTTATATTGGCGGTGATTGCAAAAATACTCTAATGATTGCCGGCCCTTGCTCTATAGAAAGCGAAGAACAAATAGATACCATTTGTCAAATGCTTGTAAAATTGGGAATTAAAGTACTGCGTGCCGGTTGCTTTAAACCTCGTACTTCCCCCTATACTTTTCGCGGTCTCGGTATTGATGGGCTTAAATTATTGGATAAAATGCGCTCGAAATATGGATTGAAAATAGCTACCGAAGTGCGCGACGCTACCCATGTGAACGACGTTATAGAATATGCCGATATCGTGCAAATCGGTGCTAAAAGTATGTACGACCATAGTCTGCTCACCGCTTGTGGAAAGTCCGATAAAGTAGTAATTCTTAAACGTGGCTTCGGTACTACTCTCCAAGAATTCGTTAATTGTGCCGACTTTATCTTATCTCAAGGTAATGAGAATGTTATATTGTGCGAAAGAGGCATTCGCACTTTCGAAACATATACTCGTTTTACTCTCGACCTTTGCGGTGTCGCTTGGCTTAAAGAGCATTGCAACCTGCCTGTTATCCTCGATCCAAGTCACGCTATGGGTTACGATTATGGTGTGCCAAGTCTCGCTCGCGCTTGTGTTGCCATGGGCGTCGATGGATTGCTCATCGAGTCACATCCGAATCCAAAATGCGCTTTGAGCGACGCTGCTCAACAGCTCGATTGCCTCCAATTTACCGAAATGTACAACTCTTTAATACCTATCGCTGAGGCTGTAGGTCGTAAATTAGTTTGATTTTAACTAAAAAATATTATAGGGTTAATATTTTATGTTAAAATCGGTGGAAAAATTAAGAATTGCTTTTCGGTTTAAAATTAAAATCTTAAATTTGCATATTGAAAATACTAATTTAAATTTATACTGATATGAAGAAATTATTTTTGATCGTTTCGTTAGCGTTAATTTCTCTATTGAGTTTCGCTCAATTGCCATCTGTTACTCTTAAAACAATTGATGGTAAAACTGTTAATACTGCTAAATTAAGCAACAATGGCAAACCGTTTATTATCAGTTTCTTTGCTACTTGGTGCAAACCTTGCCAACAAGAGCTCGATGCTATTAACGAAGTTATCGCAGATTGGGAAGAAGAAACCGGTGTTAAATTATTTGCTATCTCTATCGACCAAGGTCAAAATGTGGATAAAGTAAAACCTCTTGTTGATAGTAAAGGTTGGGAGTATGACGTCCTTCTTGACCCTAACAGTGATTTTAAACGCGCTATGAACGTTACTCTCGTTCCTACCGTTTTCGTTATCGATGGCAATGGTAATATCGTAGATCAACGCTCAGGTTATACAGTTGGTTCTGAAAAACATCTTATCGAAAAGGTGCGTGAATTAACAAAGAAGAAAAAATAATTTTTTATTCATTAATTTTCACCTTTGATGAAACGTTTTTTACTTCTTACTGTTTCTCTACTCCTCATCTCTTCTTTTGGCATTTCAGCCCAAGAGGAGGGTGGTAATGGTGTAGCTTTTCATGGTAGTGTGCAATCGGATATGCTCGTTCCTCAAGTAGATGAAGCTATCGGTGCTACCGATTATGCAGGTAAATTCTTGAGTAATTCTTATGTGGATTTATCCCTTACAAGTACTTATGTTACTGCAGGTGCCCGTCTTGAACTCCTTCATAAACCTCTTCCGGGGTTTGAAGATGCTTTTGCCGGAGGTGGTATCCCTAATGTTTTTGTTACCGGTAAATATAAATGGTTCGAAATGACTGTAGGTAATGTCTACGACCAATTCGGTTCGGGGCTTATCTTCCGCGCTTATGAAGATCGTCCCCTCGGTATCGATAACTCTCTCCGCGGTGCCCGTATTGTTCTCCGCCCTTATAAAGGAATAAACCTTAAAATGCTCGGCGGTATGCAACGTAAGTACTTTAACTATAGTGCCGAAAACTATTATGGCTTCAACTATAATTTAGGCGCTGTTATGGGGGCTGATCTCGAACTTAATATCGACGAGTGGAGTAAAGTTATGCAAGATGGTAATTATCGCTTGCTTATCGGTGCATCTTATGTTAGTAAATACGACCCTGATGAGGTTATCCAACCGGACCCTCTTCACCGTCTTAATTTGCCGACATTTGTCGGCGCAGGCGATGTGCGTGTCCGCTTTCAAAAGGGCGGTTGGAATGCTCTCATAGAATACGCTTACAAGGCTAACGATCCTTGTAACGATAATGGCTATATCTATAAACCGGGTTCTACCGCCCTCGTTTCTCTTGCCTATTCGCAAAAGGGTATGAGCTTCCTTGTTCAAGCAAAACGCTCGGATAATATGAATTTCCGCTCAGATAGAAACGGTTCCGGTACTGCCGGTTATATCAACCATATGCCGGCGTTTTCTATGACACATACCTATATGCTCGCCGCTTTCTATCCGTACGCAACTCAAATGCAGGGAGAATGGGCTTTCCAAGCAGAAGCTCGTTATACGTTTAAACGTAAAACTCCTATGGGTGGTAAATATGGTACCAGCTTTAAGTTGAATGGTACTTATATCCGCGGCCTTAAAACTATAGAAGTGGAAAAAGTAAACGGTTCTTTACAAGGTACTAATGGTTATACTTCTCCTTTCTTTGGAATGGGAGACGAAACTTATTACCTCGATGCTCACCTCGAATTCCAAAAGAAATTCTCAAAAAAGGTTTCCATGACCGCTATGTATATGTATCAACAATACAACCAAAAAGTTGTTGAAGGTCATGGTCATAATGGTGATATCGTGAAATCTCATATTATCGTTGCTGATGTTAAATACCGTCCTATCGACGAAGTCGGTATGCGCTTCGAAGCAGAATATCTTCATACTAAACAAGATAGAGGTTCTTGGCTTTATGTCCTCTATGAGTTATCTCTTTTCCAACAATGTATGATTGAAATCTCTGACTTGTGGAATATGGACGAAACAGGTAATCACTATTATAAAGTGTCTGCTACTTATAACTGGGGTGCCCACCGCATTCAATTAGGCTACGGTCGTACTCGCGCCGGTTATAACTGTTCAGGTGGCGTTTGCCGTTATGTTCCGGCTTCAAAGGGTCTTTCTCTTTCTTATTACGTTAACTTTTAATGAATATATAATATGAATTTCAAAAAAGTATTTCTATTTCTCTTGATTCTTCCTTTTATGTATTCATGTGAAGTAATCAAAGAAGATGATCGTCTTATTGAGGTAGAACTTGCGCCTTCAAACCGTGTTGTTCTTCTTACAGAATTTACAGGTTGGGCTTGCGTAAACTGTCCTGACGCCGCTGCCGTTGCTAATGAAATTATTGGTTTATGTCCGGATAACATTATTGTTGTAGGTATGCACCCTGATGGTCACGGTTTTACCGAGTTAGATCCTAATGGAAAAGCTCTTGACCTTCGCTCTAAAGAGGCTATGGATTATCTTAAGTTTTATGGTGGCTCCCAATCTACCGGTCTCCCTGCAGGAGTAATTAATGGTACTAAATTCGACGGCGATTATATACAAGTGTATAATAAATGGACGGCTATAGTTATGGCTCAACGTGCTATCGAACCTTCTTACTCTGTGTCACTCGCTAAATCCGGCTCCGATAGAGATTATACTATCAAAGTGAATATCAATCCATTAATTGATAACCCTTCTGATAATGTCTCTCTTCAATTATGGCTCCTTGAAAGTAATATTATCGGGTTACAACGTCTTCATGATGGTTATGACGAAAACTATCACCATAATCATGTTTTCCGTAAATGCCTTAATTCCTTATGGGGTGATGAACTCGGAATTATCTCTGCTGAAATGGAAAAAGAATACTCTGTAACTATTGATGAGGCTTATGTTCCGGAAAATTGTTCCGTTGTCGCTGTCCTCATTAATACCGATACAAAAGAGGTCTTCCAAGCTGCCGAAATCGCTTTTGGCGAATCTATTCATTGATAATCTTTAATTTAAAATTTTTTGAAAATATGAAACTAATCAAATTTTTTTCTTTAGCTGTTATAGCTATGCTTGCCTTGGTAAGTTGTGGTAATGGTGAAACTCCGGCTCCTTTTGGCGTTTATTTCGATGGAGAACTCGTTGCTGATAAGGCTACAATCACTGTTACTGAAGTGGATGAAATTGCAATGGAAATGCCTTTCTATTTTATGATTGAGAATGAATCAGATAAATCTTTCAGCGTTAATATCACAGAAAAACGTAACTATGATTTATCTAAATTCAATTCTTCATTGTGCATCAATGAATGCCTCCCAGGAAATGGTGAAGAAACTCAAGTGTGGACAGTTGAAAATCTTCCTGCCGGTATGGCTCAAGAAATTCAATATCACCTCGCTCCAAAAGATACGGAAAATGCCGCTAAAGCAGATGTTCAATTTACTGTGACTAACGGTGATTATTCTATGTCTTTTACTGTTACTTTCGATTATCCGGGAGTAAATTAATTTAATACATAATCATTTGTTACCTATATTAAAAAGGGAGTGCCAATTATTCGGTACTCCCTTTTTATATTGTCAATATCTTATAAAAAAACTCTCTAACTATTGTTAGAAAGCTTTTGTTTTGTGGAGCATAGCGGACTCGAACCGCTTACCTCAACACTGCCAGTGTTGCGCTCTACCAGATGAGCTAATACCCCCTTCATCTTTGCGGTGCAAATTTACGAAGATTTTTTGAATCTACAATATGTTTTTCTGCATTTCTTTGATTTTTATTTCCTTTGGTTGATTTTTAATTTTGTAACTATATGGTTATTAATTATTTTATTATTCAAAGGAAAAATTGTACCTTTGTATTTTGTAAAAGAATAATAAACTATATGAATAACCAATTGATAAACAGACTGGATGGTCTTTCTGCTCGTTTCGAAGAGGTTTCAACTCTTATTACTGACCCTTCAGTTATTGCCGATATGAAGCGTTTCGTTAAACTCAATAAAGAGTATTCCGATCTCGAAAAAATTCTTCTTAAGAAAAAAGAGTACGAAACGATTATTAAAAATATTGAGGAGGCTAAAGAAATTCTTGTCTCTAATAATGATGCCGATTTACGCGAAATGGCTCGCGCTGAGTTGGATGAATTGGAACCTAAAGTCACTCCCCTAGAAGAGGAAATCAAAATATTACTTATCCCTGCCGACCCCGAGGATTCCAAAAATTGTACTATGGAAATTCGTGGTGGTACCGGTGGCGATGAGGCTGCCATTTTTGCTGGCGACCTTTTTAGAATGTATACTAAATATTGTGAACAAAAGGGCTGGAAAACGGAAGTCGTTTCTTGCACCGAGGGTACTTCCGGAGGCTATAAAGAGATTATTTTTAACGTTACCGGCGATGGCGGTACTTATGGTATCCTTAAATATGAGTCAGGCGTGCATCGCGTGCAACGTGTGCCGGTTACTGAAACTCAAGGTCGTGTGCATACTTCTGCCGCTACCGTTGCCGTTCTGCCCGAAGCCGAAGAGGTCGATGTGGAGATTAATCCTGCCGACTTGGAGTATCAAACTGCTCGCTCTTCAGGCGCTGGCGGTCAGAATGTAAACAAGGTAGAAACTAAAGTACAACTCACCCATAAGCCTACCGGTATCATGATTCAATGTCAAGTGGCCCGTTCTCAACTCGCTAACCGCGAAATGGCTCTGCAAATGCTCCGTAATAAACTCTATGATATGGCCCTTCAAGAGCATAACTCTGCCATCTCTCAACGCCGTAAAACTATGGTTAGCACCGGCGACCGCTCTGCGAAAATTCGTACTTATAATTACCCACAGGGCCGTATTACCGACCACCGTATCAATTATACTATCTATAATCTTGCCGCTTTTATGGATGGCGATATTCAGCAGTGTATCGACCAACTCATCGTTGCCGAAAATGCAGAACGTATGAAAGAGAGCGAAATGTAATTATATTATATGCAGACAAATATCTTACAAAGAATTCTTGATAGCCAGGTTCGTACTCCCCACACTCTCTCGCTCGAAGATATGGGGATTACTCCTTTTATCGTGCAAAATATATACGATTGGGCAAAAGATTATGCTTGCTTCGGCGAACTGGCTTCTTATATTCCCCAACTCGCCAATGTTGATCCCACTAAGTCCGCCATCGTGGTAGGTGACCTCCTCGGCAATCAAATTTGTGTTGGTAATGGTCTTAATGTTAAGGTTAGCATTCAGTCCGTTATCAAACCGTTTCTTTATATCTATGCCCTCGAGCAAGGGGTTACTCCTAACGATATATCTTATATCGAGCCTACTGCCATGCAGTTCAATTCCGATGCCGTTCTGCAACCGGAGAGTAAAAAAAATCGTCCCGGTCACCCTCTTAATAATGCCGGTGCTATTTCTTCTGCCGGTTCCATCATCAATTTCGAAGATTTCCTTGATTTTATGCGAAATCTTACCGAAAATCCCGACTTGCAGGTTCTCGACGATGTATTTCAAAGCGAGATGGCTACTAATGCTAATAACCGCGCACTCGCAATGCGCCTTGTCGCAACCGGGCGTTTCTCTTCTATCAGGCATGGAGAATACGCTCTCGAAAATTATACAAAAGCTTGTGCTATCGGCATTACTCCTAAGGAGTTAGCTACAGCCGCTGTCGTCCTTGCCCGAGGTGGTAAGCGTGGCGATAAGCAACTGCTCAGCGAGAATAATGTTGTTCGTGCTGTAAACGCTATGAATTCGTACGGCTTGTATGAGCATACAGGCGAAATTTCTCTCATCGCCGCCGGAGTTCGAGCCCTCTCTTGTAAAAGCGGTGTGGGCGGATTGATAATGGATATTGACCCGGGTAGGGGAGTATTCTGTACTTATGGCCCTAAACTGGATAAGGCAGGAAACAGTGTCTTTGGTAAATACGCTCTTATCCCTCTTAATCACATACTTGCTTCTCCTTTCGCTATGCGCCTTAGTGCCGATGAAATCCTAAAAACCATCTCTTATTTCGAAGAATAAACTCCTTTTTTAATCTTTAATACCATGGAAGAAAATAAAAATATTATATCAGATGATAATTCGGCTAATAATCCGAGTCAACCTGTTGCTGATAACGGGTCCAATACCGAAAATGATGTCCATCGTAAGTTTAGCTTTAAAGAGTTTTTCCGTGAATTGTGGAAACGACTGAAAGATCTTGTCAATATCGCTGATGATACCGATATCGCTACTACTATAAATAATATCTCAAAAGGCGTTGAATTTAAAGGCGATAACGTTTGGGTACTCTTTTTCGCTATCATCATAGCATCTGTGGGTTTGAATGTCAACTCTACTGCTGTGATAATTGGTGCCATGCTCGTTTCTCCGCTTATGGGTCCTATTATGGGTATCGGTCTATCTATTGGTATTTACGACTTATCCCTTCTTCGTAAATCGTTGAAAAACTTATTTTTAATGGTCGTAATTTCGCTATTGGCATCAAGTCTTTACTTCCTTGTTACTCCTCTCTCAGAAGCTCAATCCGAACTCCTCGCCCGTACAAATCCTACCATTTTCGACGTTTTCATTGCCCTCTTTGGTGGCCTTGCCGGAATTCTTGCTCAATCTCGTAAACAAGAAAAAATTACCATAGTAAGTGGCGTGGCTATCGCTACTGCTTTGATGCCTCCCCTTTGTACCGCCGGCTACGGTATCGGCACATGGCAACTCCGCTATTTCTTCGGTGCATTCTACCTTTTCTTTATTAATTCCTTCTTTATCGCTCTCGCTACATTCTTGATGGTCAGGTATTTGAAATTCCCGAAAAAGACATTTATCAACCCTGTCAAAGAGAGACGTGTAAAGAGGTATATTTTCGTTTTCGCCATGATAGTTTTAGTGCCGAGCATCTTCCTCGCTGTTGACGTTATAAAGCAAGCCTCTTTTAATAGTTCCGCTATTCAATACGTCAGCGATATTTCAAAAAATGTAGTAATGGATGGCGTGCATATTGTTAGTTCTAATAAAGTGTATAATAAAAAAGGTTGCGAAATACAACTCTCACTTGTTGGTAAATCTCTTACTAATGAGCAAGTTGCAGTGCTACAACAACGCTTGGCAGATTTCGGTTTAAAAGATACGAAATTAGTAATAAAACAAGCCTTTGGCGGAGAACTCGATGTGAAAACACAAGCCGCTATGCTACAAGATTTTATCGAGACTAAAGAAAAGCAAATAAGCGAAAGAGACTCTATAATACAAGTGCTTGAATATCAGTTGTCAAAAGGGAATAATAACCTGCCTGTAAAGCAGATAGTGTCCGAGGCTAAAGTACTTTATCCGGATATAAACGAACTTATGTTTGCTACGGCAGTGAAGTATAATTCGCATACAAATAAAATAGATACAGTGCCTATTGTAAACGTTTCTTGGAAATCGGAGTATAACGACTCTCTTTCCCAAGCTGTTACTCAATGGCTCAGTATCCGCCTCGAACAACCGAAGTTGAAACTTATTAAAGTAGAATAATTTTACATTATATATTATGAGTAATCACAACAAATCCCATATGGCTGATCATCATCACCATCATATGTCCGTGAATAATTTCGGTGGTGTAATGTATCTGTCTATCGCTTTGAATTTGATATATACAATTCTTGAGTTCATATTTGGCTTTATTTACGATTCTATGGGATTGTTGAGTGATGCAGGACATAATTTGAGCGATGTAGCATCTCTTCTACTGGCTCTGTTTGCTTATAAAATATCTAATCGTAAACCTTCTTCAAAATATACTTACGGGTTTGGTAAAGCTACTATAGAAGCCTCTTTTTTTAATGCCGTAATACTTTATGTTACTGTTGCTTTTATTTTATTTGAATCAGTTAAGAGAATCCTTAATCCTGTAGCGATAGAGGGCTCTTTAATTGCGTGGATTGCGGTAGTTGGTGTTATTGTTAATGGAGTTACAACGTTTATGCTTTTACGATTTTCTCACACCGATTTAAACGCTAAAGGCGCATTTTTGCACATGATGGCTGATACTCTCGTTTCTGTTGGTGTTGTACTTTCCGGTATTGTTATTAATTACACAGGAATATATGTTATCGACCCTATTGTAGGTATTATAATTGCTATCGTTATTGCTATTAGTTCATTCTCTTTGTTCAAGGAGAGCTTGAATCTATCTCTCGATGCAGTACCTGCTTCAATAAATATCGAAGAAATAAAAAAAATAATCTCTTCTACTCCAAAAGTAGAATCTTTTCATCATCTGCATATCTGGCCATTAAGTACAACTCAAATTGCCCTTACAGTGCATGTGGTAGCCGAATCTATTGATGATGTAGACGAAATACTTCAATATCTTCATGCAGCTCTTGAAAATGTAGGAATAAATCATTCTACAATCGAAGTTGAATCACCCAACTCACAATGTAACAATAAAAATCATATTTGTAAATAATATTATATAATCCATTATGATTAGATACAGTAAAAAAACAGTACAAAGCAAAGAGTTTTTAACCTCTGCTTTCCCTTTTTTATCGAAATTAAATATCTCTTTTATAGAGTATATTTCAAAATTTTTTGTTGTAGATTTTTTGAATTATAAATTCATTGGCAATGCTATCTTCTTTGTGATTATTTTGATATTTGGTTTGTATTTTAATCGATGGTCTCCAATGATGATATTTTTAGGAGTTTATCTTTTAATTTATATTAAGTCTATTTGGAATTTGAGAGTCAAATATAAGTCACTTTCAAATAATATACATTATTGGATAGACCAGTATGGAATATCTATAAATTTTGAATCTGATGGTAAAAGCGTTCGTTATGAAACATGTAGTTGGTCCAAAGTAAACCTAGTAATACAATTTCAAAATTTAATAGTGCTGGATATAGATGATAATGGGGAGTTCGGACGTGTAGTTTTACAACCGAAAGATATGACGGCGAAGATGAAATCTATACTCAGCTTTTGGAGCATGTACCTCAATGATTTACCTATAGAGGAAATGCCGATATATTATTGTGAAGAAGAATATAATGAAATAGAAAATTATATAGAAAATTCTTTCGGTGAGATATATAGAGTAGGGGATGTAGAAGGCTTGAAGGAATATGGAGTGGATTTGGCGGTAATAAAACCAACTGCCGGTAAACCATATTATACTCTATCTACTATTGGTTTAGGAGCGCATCGAATTGATAATGACGAAGAAACACGCCATGAAATTCATGCACCTGATTATTGTGAATTTGTGATGTATTTACCGACTGACTGGAATGTGACAGACGATGGCTGCGAGAAACCGGAAAATTTTTGGCCTGTTAGAATAATACAAATGGCAGTAGAGACGCTGATATCAGAGAAAGCCAACATAAGAGACGGAATATATATTGAGGATGACACTCTTGCAGAAAAATGTGGTTTAAAAATAGTATATATCGAGAATCCAATGCCTGATATTACTAAACACACATTTGTAAACACAACTTCAGGCCGTACAGTGCAGTTCTACCAATTAGTTCCGTTCAGCGAAGAAGATGCGGAAATAATGGAGCAGACCGATACATATTATGAATTAGTAAGCCGTATCACAGGAGTGGAATTTAACGAAGACTCCTCCGAAGCAACCAACAATGCCGTCTCCCAAGCCCTCCTCTCCAACACCCTCGACACATTTATTACTGCCAAACAGCAGTATTGGAAGCAACAGTAAGAAAACTTTTGATTATTGCGGCACGACGAGAAATACCTTCTCATCAACCAAGGTTTTGCCGGCAAGCAACACCTTATGCCATTCTTCAACCGACAGAATAACGACGACCTAATCCTCGCCATTCAAGCAGCCGGCGTAAGCCGCGGCCGCAACGGCTTCCGCAAAGACAAAGGCGGCGAAAAACTCGCAGAGAGTGAAGAAGACCTCCTCGAGCACCGCACCGACGGCACAGATGCGTTTGATACGCTCTACATCGGCTGCGAGAAGTTTCCGTACCGTGATACTTTCTCTATCAATGTTTCAGGGGTGATTTGATACCGGTTTCTTCTGGGCGATGCGGTTTCACCGCCGGGCTATCGTAAACGGAGCCACGGTCTCCGCCATTCGGCATCACCCGAGCTTGCGAGCCGTGTGAGGCTTGACCGAACAAATCCCTATCGCACGGCAAAATTTTTTGCCTTTTTTCTTGCAAAAGCAACAAATGTTTATTAAATTTGTGGAAAATTAGCGGCACTCGGCATAACTGCTCAAACAAGTTTGGCAGATTCTGCTCTCGTTTGCATAATTTTTGCAGAAGCAAAGCAATAAACTATGGACTACTTTATACAACAAGACAAATTTGTCGCTGATATGGTCGAAGCCTATAAAACAGGCAAACTCGGTGGAGTTTTTCGACCATACATCGAGTGGAAAACAGGCGGCAGCATATTTTCCAAGCAGCAAGCATACACGATGCTCGATGCTACGAGTGAACTTCTTGAACGAATGTTCGATGACCACGAAGCAGATGCGGAACTGCGTTCCTATCTCGAGGGCATCGACGGTGAAATCTCTAACATTTTACCCATACTAAAATGAACGATTCACCGCTCAACATTCGTAATCTGCCGGGTGCAGAAGTGCTTGAACACATCAACTGCGCCTACGTCGCCCGACGATTTTTCAATCGCTCTCGCTCATGGTTCATTCATCGGCTCAACAACAACATCGTCAACGGCAAGCCGGTGAGTTTCACCGATGCAGAACTTCGCACACTCCGTTCCGCACTTCGCACCCTCAGTAATGAAATTCTTAATTATTCCTCAAACCTACCTAACACCGAAACAATGGATATAAAAGTTTACGTCATCACCGACCAAACGGCAATCGAACTCATCACCGACAACGACCTCGACGGCTTCAAAGCATATCTCTCCGAGGACGACACGCTCTATTTTCCCGAACCCGAAACATTTGCCACCGAGGAACAAGCCCTCGCTTTCTGTTCCGGCATCGGCTACGGCACAGACGAACGAGCACCGATAGAGCGTTATCCGCTCCGCTCGTGCGAGCCTACCGATGTGCCATTTATAGAAGCGATAGAGCATTATTAAAGGCAAAAATAGTTTGCTTTTTTAGAATTTATAAGATAGGTGTGCTTGATTTTTGCCCATACCTTAAATTATCTTTGCAAACGAATTGCAGAAGATATGCTAAAAAACATACGATGCTCTTATACATTATATAAGAAAAAATTCGTAACTTTGCAATTCAAGCAATAAATTCTGAGAATGACCAAGAAATAGGAAGAAAATATAACGGCAATATTGCCGGTGACTTTTAAGGAAAACTCCTTTGTAGTTGCACAAGGTTTGGTCGCCTTCAGATGCTACATTGGAGTTTTTTGTATCTATGAAGTTCGATAAATCGAAATGGAAAGAACTTGACATAAATACTGATAGTTTGTGGATTATAGGTCCGCGAGCTAAAGGTGGGAAACACGAAAATGTTTACCATGGCAACTTCGTTCCACAAATCCCCAATCAAATGATTAGACGCTACGCTGACGAAGGTGGCGTAGTCCTTGATATGTTTATGGGTAGCGGTACAACACTCTTTGAAAGTGAAAGTTTGGGGCGAGATTACATAGGGTTTGATATAAATGATGAAATTATCCAGTACGTTGAGTCTAAGATGGATTCAAATTCGCCAATCAAATACTTTATTCACAATTGTGATATAGCAAATGGCGAAAAAGTTAAATCGTTTGTTGAATCAGATTTGAAAGCAGTTGGCAAGCGTACTGTAGATTTGATTATGTCGCATCCGCCGTACCTTGATATCGTGAAATTCACTGATAAGAAAGAAGATTTATCAAATATCTCAAGTCTCAACGAATTTATCTCAAAATTTATTGAAGCGACAAGAAATGTTTGGCAATTCTTAAAGGTCGGTAAATACTATTGTCTTGTTATAGGAGATATTTATAGGGATAGCGAGGTTATTCCACTCAGTTTTTATTTGATGTACGCAATTAAGCGAAATTTTAACTGTAAGTTAAAAGGCATCGTAATAAAAGATATGGTGGGAAATAGAGCTAAGCTTGGTATAGAATCACTTTGGAGATATCGAGCATTAAAAAGCGATAATTTCCTATTTAAGCATGAGTATATTTTTGTATTTAAGAAAACATCAAAATAAATAATATGGCAAAGAATAATTTGATAGACTTATTTTTGGAGTTAGCCCAACCAAACGAAGAAACAGGTGAAAGCCGTTGGGTATATACTTCGGAATTTGTCGGACGATATAAAGATTTAGTACTTGGTAACGGGTGGAGCTGGGGCAGAAAGTCTTCACGCCTTCAACGTACCTATAAGGTTGAAGTCGAAAGAGCCGGAAAAGGAAACGGCATCACTGGTATTCGCTTAACCGGGTATAATGAAGACCCGCATTTCAGTCAAAATATACGTCAGGATATAAAAGACGAAATCTGCAAACGCAAGTGTGTTATGCTTGGCGTGAAAGGCACATCCGAGAACACGACTATCGAAGTAGATCACAAAGACGGTCGAAAAGATGATATGCGAGTTTCCGATATGGCAACGCAAAGGATAGAAGATTTTCAGCCCCTTTGTAAAGCAGCTAATGATATCAAACGCCAAATTTGCAAACTCTGTAAAATGACTGATAAGCGTTGGGATGCCAAAAACATATCAGGTAATCCTTATTCGTTTTACGAGGGAAACGAAGATTATACCGAGGAATTAGGTTGTAGAGGTTGCTATCAGTATGACCCGGTTGAATACAGAATTCAAACCGTTCGCAGACTGAGCGAAGAAGCAATCCAACAAAGCGTGGATTTTGTTATGAGAAAGTTATATCCAGAATTATTTAAAGAAGATTGATGAGCGGAATGTACAGCATACAACAAGTAGCAGAAATATTGAATACTACGCAAAAAGCTGTGCGTCGTATAGTAGCCAGTGGTGAAATTGAAAGCACTAAAGTAGGCACAAAATACTCCATTTCAGAGAGTGCGTTGTTGGATTATCAAAACCGCACACATACTGAAACGAGCGTGAATATACAATACAATTTATTTGGTGAGCCGGAAACAGTAAAACAAACATATACTCCTAAAGTGCCGAATTTAGTTGATATATCTTCGTTTTGGGCACATCCCACAAAATCAAAAATGACTTTTGTCGATTTGTTTTGCGGTGCAGGTGGATTGTCTAAAGGACTTGAGATGTCCGGGCTTGAAGGCATTTGCGGTCTTGATTGGTTCAAAGAGGCTTGTATGACCTACAATCGCAACTTTGACCACCCATTTGTTAATGGCGATATTAAATCGCCAGAAATAAAGGCACAATTCTATGACACAGTAAAGAGGCAACTCAATGGCAGGCATCTCGATATTGTAGCAGGAGGCTTTCCCTGTCAAGGGTTCAGTATGGCAGGAAATAGAATTGTTGATGACCCACGCAATTCGTTGTACCTCGAACTAATAGAAATTGTTGAGCATTTGCAGCCCGATTTCGTTATCTGCGAGAATGTGAAAGGCTTGCGAAGTATGCTTGACGGACTTGTTGAAAAGAAAATCATTGATGATTTTCGAGCTATTGGTTATGAGATGAATGTGATGACACTTTGTGCTGCCGATTATTACACACCGCAGAAGCGAGAGCGTGTTATCTTTATAGGTAACCGCAAAGGTTTGAAAAACTATCACCCACAGCCGATACTGCAACCATCGGAATATATCACCACAGGTGCAGCTATTGCTGACCTTATGGAAATGCCCGAAAATAAGGCGTTCAACCATGTGCCTACAAAACATCGTCCCGATATGGCACAAAGAATGCTTGAATTACCAGAGGGGCAAAGTTTGTACAAAGGATATTCCGACGCATGGAAAAAATGTCCGTGGAACGAGGCTTCGTGTACAATAAAAGAGAATCATGGCGGTGTGAACATTCACCCGAAATTGCCTCGTGTGCTCACGGCTCGTGAAATGGCTCGTTTGCAGTCTTTCCCCGATGATTTTATCTTCGAGGGACCAAAAAACAAGCAACTTGTACAGATTGGAAATGCTGTACCTCCACTTCTTGGTAAAGCTATCGGTTTGGCAGTTCGTTATTCTAATGGTGATTTGAAATAAGATTATTATATTTATGACGACAAAAATAAAATTATCAACAATTACGCCTGTTGAACTTCGTGATTGCTGGCAAAGTGAATCGAGTGATTTTACTCCTTGGTTAGCTCAAGAAGGAAATATGAAACTTCTTGCAGAAGCGATTAATATAGATGAACTTGAAGTTATTGCACAAGAAGAATATGTAGGACCATATCGAGCAGACATTCTTTGTAAAGAACCAGGTACGGAAAAATTTGTTTTGATTGAAAACCAACTCGAAAAAACAGACCACACCCATCTTGGTCAAATTATGACATACGCAGCCGGTCTTGATGCAGTTACTATAATTTGGATAGCACAACGATTTACAGAGGAGCACCGTGCTGCTATTGATTAGTTGAATAACATTACCGATAAAGAGTTTAATTTCTATGGCATTGAAATTAAACTTATTAAAATAGATGATAGCTGCGCTGCACCAGTTTTCAACGTCATTGCTAAACCGAATGATTCTTCTAAATCTGCACGTTCAGCAAGTTCTCAAAAATCAATGGATGATAAGACTGATACAGAAAAATTCAGATATGAGTTTTGGCTTTCATTCATTGAGTATATGAATGATAATCCTTCTAAACTGTTTAGACCACAACGAGCTTCGGATAACCATTGGATGAACATTGCCATAGGTACTTCAAAAGCAGGAATCTGTCTGCTAATTAACCAAAGGGACAACAAGATTACTACTCAATTGTATATTAATGATGATATTGAAAAGAAACTATTTGATGCTTTATTAGTGTACAAAGAAAAAGCGACATCTGAAATCTGTCCGAATCTTGATTGGCGTCGTCTTGATGGTAAAAAATCTTCAACAATAGACTTGGTTTTGAATTGCGACCTTTCTGACAAATCCAAACATTACGAATTGTTTGAATGGCTTAAAGTAAACACAGAGAAATTCATAATGTTCTTTAAACCTATATTGAAAAACATAAAGATATAGTTTTCAATATATAATTATGGACGATTACGACGATTTAGGTTCATATAATGGCGACGTTGAACACGATATGTGGGTTGACTACGACCATTACCGGAACACCGGGGAACCCGATGTGTTCGATGAAGAAGATATTGATGAAATTGTTGACGAACTAAACGACTGGGACTAATGAGTTACGAATGTGTTGTTGAAGAAAAATGCAGATCATTTATTAAAGATTTTGACGCTTTCGTTGAAATCTGGAATGATTGTTCTAACTTCCACGATGACACTTTAGCAGGTATTGAGTACGATGATGAACAGGATTTTTTCATAGTTCGTTTTCGTTGCTACTCATCTATTGTTGCCCTGAAATTCTCACGAGTTCACGCTGTTTTCACTGATATACAAGACTTCCGAAGCTCATTCTTTTATTTTGTTTCTTTTTATGTGAAACCTCATTGCGACTATGGAGGGTGCATCATAATGGAAACAGACGGAGATTTAGTAAAAGTAGTTGCTGAAGAAATGGAAGTTTTAGAATATAAAGATTTATAAGGGCGTTCCGGCACCGCCGTCGGGCTATCGTAAATCGAGCCTAAGGTCTCGACCGAAAGGGTTCGCTCAAACGAGTTTCGCGTCTGCTTTCGCGGTCTATCCCATAACGCATTGCCTCGGAGATACCTCCGGGGCTTTTTCTTTTGTGGCGGAAATAACGGCTGCGCCGTGGTTAGTGGTTATGGGTTAGCTGTTGGAGTGGCGGAGGAGGAGCAATTTTCAAAGGAATGCCGCTTGGGTCGTCTTTGCGGAGGCTTGCTTAGAGTAAGCGTAAAGGCGTAATGTCGCTTACCGAACATTGGCTGATGCACTCGGCTTCGGACGTTGTAGGCACTGCGAAGATGTTTGCTCTCTCGTCTGCCGTACCACTTCACTTGATTATTTAAGGTGTTGCCGCTTTCTCCGCTCTGAGTCCAAACTGCGGAGAAATATAAAGTCATTCTCGCTTAACAGAATTGATTGTCATATAACATTGTGCAAGCCTAAAGCACGATTATGAATTTCACATTACAAAGTTAGCGATTTATCCACGCTCGACCTCTCGTGCAAATGAGTGCAGAACTGCGCTTGCGCGAGTTATGCCGAGTGTAGCCGAGAGTGCACGAGAGTGAAAAGGGTGTACAAAGCAGCCTCGACAAATCTTCCTTTTTTTCGTCGTGCCTATAAAAAAAGAGTTATTGATGTTCGGTAAAACATAGGAAGGCATAAAATTACAATCCGAAGCACTTTAAAATTAGGTTTCGTACTTTCTTTCCCAAAGTAAGCCCCTTAGGCAAAAAAGCGTAGGTTTTGGAGGTACTATTTTGGTCTCTTTTATAAGGAATTTATTCCATGTTTTATACGGATTGCCATAAAAGCGACAATAAAAAAACACGCTAACTTATTGATTGTTAGCGTGTTTTGCGGAGAGAGGGGGATTCGAACCCCCGATACGCTTTAGGCGTATACACGCTTTCCAGGCGTGCCTCTTCAACCACTCGAGCATCTCTCCTTTATTTATTTCCCTTTTTTCGCTTTAAAATATCTTTATATTCACTTTTTCTTAAAGCGTTGCAAAGGTACGAAAATTTTTTGATATTTCGTGCCTTTGCTCATGTTTTATTTGCCCGTTTTTGTAATATTTTATCAATCAGGGAGTATTAAGATTGAGTCCCCATAAAATCCGAATTTATACTTCTCTTCCAAGGCTACTTCGTAGGCTTTCATCACTACATCATACCCTCCAAAGGCACATTGGTTCATAAGCATAGTGCTCATCGGCATCTGCAACTTAGATATAAGGCAGTTCGCCGTTGTGAAATTGTATGGCGGGAATATAAATTTATTCGTCCATCCTTCAAATGGCTTAATCATGCCGTTCGCTGTTGATGCCGTCTCTAACGCGCGTAGGGTAGTAGTGCCTACTGCACAAATCCTATGGCCTGCTGCATTAGTCGCATTGAATAGCTTCGATACCTCTTCGTTGACTTCCATCTGCTCCGAATCGGTCTTGTGCTTGGATAAATCTTCTACATCGATGTCTCTGAACATACCCAGACTCGAATGTAATGTAATATAGCCCGACTTAATGCCTTTTATTTCCATCCATTTCATTATTTCTCTTGAGAAATTACAGCCCGCTGCCGGTGCTACAACAGCTCCTTCTTTTGATGCAAAAATAGTTTGATAACATTCTGCATCTTCAGCTTCCGGCTCACGATTGATGTGGGGTGGTAGTGGGGTGTGTCCTAATGATAATAAATCACGCTTAAAATCTTCATGCGTGCCGTCGTATAAAAATCTTACCGTTCTACCTCTGGATGTCGTATTATCAATAACTTCCGCTACCATAGAGTTGTCTGCTCCAAAATATAGCTTGTTACCAACTCTTATCTTGCGTGCCGGCTCTACCAATACATCCCATAGTCTTAATTTCTGATTGAGCTCCCTCAATAAAAATACTTCTATATTTGCATTGGTCTTTTCTTTGTTGCCATGCATTAACGCCGGAAATACTTTCGTGTCATTAAATATAAGCAAATCATTTTCATCAAAATAAGTCAATACTTCCCTGAATATTTTATGCTCTATTCTATTCGTGCGTGAGTGTAATACCATTAGCCTATTCTCATCTCTGTACGAATTAAATCCTTCTTCTTTCGGAACTATATTGCCTTCCGGATCATACATGTATGATACAGGATATTTCGCTATTAATTCTTCAGGTAGTTTAAATTTAAATTGTGAAAGTTTCATCGTTATATCTATTTATTTTTTTATTACTCTTTTGTTTGTTTATGAGAATTGCTCATTCTCTATTTTTGAAATAAATTCCTCTATTTCATAACATTGAGATAATGTTATATCTCCTACGCGAGTACGTTGCAGTGCTATTAGGTGCGCCCCGGAATTCAAGGCTTCGCCGATATCTCGTGCTAATGCTCGTATGTACGTACCTTTACTGCATACTACACGTATCGTTAGTTGCATCTCTTCGAACTTCAATATCTCAATATCATCAATTACCAATAACTTTGGTTTTATTTCTACTTCTTCGCCTTTTCTCGCATAATCAAATGCTCGCTTGCCGTCGATTTTTACTGCCGAATAGATCGGTGGCTTCTGCCATATCTCGCCTTTAAATTTCTTAAGCGTCTCTTCTATTAGCGGTAGTGTGATGTGCTCCGTTGGGTATGTCGCATCTATCGGATGCTCCAAATCGTATGAGGGTGTCGTTGCTCCTAATTGTAGTGTTGCGATATACTCTTTTACTCCCGCTTGAAGCTCCTCTATGCGCTTGGTACTCTTGCCGGTACACAATATCATAACCCCGGTTGCCAATGGATCTAATGTCCCGGCATGACCTACTTTCAATTTCTTCTGTTTCAACGTCCTGCACAACACTCGTCGTATGCGGTTCACTACATCAAAAGAGGTCCACTCAAGCGGTTTGTTGATATATATTACTTCTCCGGCTATGAAATCCATAATTAATAAAATATGCTATAAAGTAATGAGCCCAAACCGATTATAAAACAGTAGATGGCAAAATATATCAGTTTGCCTCGCTTTACAATGTTTATCATGAATTTACATGCAAAACATCCGGACAAAAATGCCGCTATAAAGCCAAAGAGCAATGGTAACATCTCTATGTTCGTAAATGCGCTACTGTCTTTTAGCATTTTCAATAAATCTAAAAAGGCTTCTCCTAATATTGGTATTATTACCATTATAAAGGAGAATTGCGCCACCTTCTCTTTTTTATTGCCTAAAAGCAGCCCTGTTGCTATTGTTGTGCCTGATCGAGATAAGCCCGGCAATACGGCTATTGCTTGTGCTAGTCCTATTATAAAAGCATGAAAATATGAGATATTCTCTTTTTCTCTCGGTTTTGCAAAATATGCAAATGCTAATAATAAAGAGGTTACTATCAAGCAGATACTTACTACATTCAAGCCTTCTCCAAAAATATCTTCTATGGTATCTTTAAAAAACATACCTACAATGAATACCGGTATCATGGAAAGTAATATCTTACATACGTATTCCTTGTCATCGTTCCATTTCGTTGTAGTGAACGTGCCGATAAACAGATGTTTTATCTCGCCCCATAATATTACTAATGTGCTTATCACTGTGGCTGTATGCACCACTACTGAGAAGGATAAACTATCCGCCGCAGATATATCTAACCCCAAAATAGTTTGTCCTATTATCAAATGACCACTACTACTTACGGGTAGAAATTCGGTTAGACCTTGAATTAAGCCTAATATTATCGACTCTAAGATACTCATTGTTTGTCTGATTTATCTTTCGTTTTCCACATTATTCCGAATATCATCCCGGCAAATCCTATCATACATACTATCGGCGCAAGAGTGATGCGCTTAAAACTGAATACGTCCGGATTGAATGCGATTTCGGTGGAACTGCCATGCATCAGTATAAATCCTATTATTATTACCAATACCGATACTGCAATTATGATGTAATTTACTTTTGTGAATGGAAATTGTTTCATCGCTTATATAAAATATAAATCATTAGTACTCATTCTTAGGTATCTGTTTACCGCTGCTATTGTCGCTAAATAGTTTATCAAAAAGCTTATGATAAATATTGCCACTACTACCGGTAAATAAATCTCCATTTGTATTATGTTGATATTGCCCGTCAACTGATTCTGAATGAAATATACAGTTCCTGCCATAAGCAATATCGCTATGATTGAGGCTATTAACGAATTTATAAACGACCGCTTTACAAATGGTTTCCTTATAAATCCATTACGTGCGCCAACGAGTTGCATTGTATTTATTATGAATCGTTTTGAATATATAGATATCCTTATCGTATTATTTATCAATACTATAGAGATAAATAGCAGTACTAAGGCTATGAAGCTGAAGAGTATCGACAAGCGTTTTATATTTTTTGTCATCATCTCTAACATATCTTCTTGATATGCTATATCTTCTACCCCGCAGAAGTGTGATACTTTCGGTATTATTATCTTTTGTATGCTGTCTATATCTGCAAACTCCGATGTTAAATATACTTCAAATGATGCGTTTAACGGATTGTACCCAATCAATTGCGAAGGGTCGTCTCCCAAAGCATTTATATGCTCTGTTAGCGCACTATCCTTGCTGATATATTCTACTTTATGAACATATGGTGCAACATTCAAATATTTCTCTAATCGCTTTAAATCAGATCCTTGTATGCTATCTTGTAATATTACTGACATAGAGATATTCTCTTTCGTTTGCCGTGCATAATAACTCGTGCTGAGATAAAGCGCAACAATAACACCTACCATATATAGTACCAATGATATACTTATGGTAGATGTAAAGTGTAAATTGAAAAACGATTCTTTTTTCGCTTTATTTTTCTTTTGTGACATTGCTAATTTTTAATTTGCAAAGTTAAGAATAATTTTTTTTATGTGCAACCTCTATTTTTTACATCAAATCGTCTAACCAGCCCCTATTCGATGCATCGGATGGCATTCGCCAATCTCCTCGTGGTGAAAGACATACAGAACCTACCTTTGGTGAATCAGGCATGCAACTACGCTTGAATTGCTGTATAAAAAATCTGCGGAAAAAGTTATTCAACCAGTAATGTAACTCTTCTTCCGTATATTCTCCCGCAAATGCTTTCTTGGCTATATACAATATCTTTTTAGGTGAATATCCGTATCGTAACGTGTAATATATGCAGAAGTCGTGTATCTCGTATGGTCCTACTATATCTTCCGTCTTTTGTGCTATAGTGCCGTCTTTTGCCGTCGGTAGCAATTCAGGTGATACCGGTGTGTCGATTACATCCAGCAGATTGTTTTTTACATATTCCGGTACGTAATGTTCACTTGCATAGCGTACCAAATATTTTATCAACGTCTTCGGTATACTTGCATTTACTGCATACATACTCATCTGGTCGCCGTTGTATGTTGCCCATCCTAATGCCAATTCCGATAAATCTCCTGTGCCTATCACTATGCCGTTGTACTTGTTCGATAGGTCCATCAATATCTGAGTTCGTTCTCTTGCTTGACTGTTTTCATATGTTATATCCTTAACCTCGATGTTATGCTCAATATCTTTAAAGTGCTGTATACATGCATCTTTTATTGATATCTCTTTCAATGTTGCCCCCATCTTCGTTATCATCTCTATAGCATTGGTGTAGGTGCGATTCGTTGTTCCAAACCCCGGCATCGTTACTCCTATGATGTTGCTATAGTCTATTTTCATCATGTCGCACACTCTGATACATACTAAGAATGCTAATGTTGAATCCAATCCGCCAGATATGCCTATGACCATTTTTGTACAATTGATGCGTTTTAGTCTTGCATACAACCCCGTTGCCTGAATATTCATTATCTCTTCGCAAGTCTTCTCCATATTTTCATCCGTAGGAATAAATGGGGTAGGGGAGAATTCTCGCTCTATCTCAAAGTAATATGTCGGTGCTGAATATTTTACAAACCTAGGTGCGTAATTGGTGTTTTTTACTGCAGATAGTCCTGTTTTAAATGTGCTGTTCTTCTGTCTGTCAGTATTTATCCGGTCTAAATCTATATCTGCGTATACTAATTGCGGTTCGTCTAAAAAGCGTTGACTTCTCTTTAATATCACTCCGTTTTCTGCAATTATTCCATTTCCTGTATAAACTAAATCGGTGGACGATTCACCGTATCCGGCAGAACTGTATACGTAAGCGGATATTGTGCGTGAAGATTGCTGCTCGATAAGTTTGTTTAAATAATTGTTCTTGCCTATCAACTCATTTGATGCGGATAGATTGAATATTATTTGCGCTCCTGCAAGGCTGTGTAGCGAACTCGGTGGTATCGGTGTCCATAAGTCCTCGCATATCTCTATAGCATATTTATACTCCTCGGTATCTATTATGATGTCGTTGCCGAATGGTATATCTTCTTGATCTAATAGATTGATGCTTTTTACATTGGCATTCATCGCCGATGCAAACCATCGCATCTCGTAAAATTCATTGTAGTTTGGCAGATATGTTTTTGGTACTACAGCAATTATATTTCCTTCGTGTATTACTATTGCGCAGTTAAAGAGCTGGTTGTTAGTGTTAATCGGTGCTCCTACTATTATGGTAATATGATGTTCTCTGCTGAAACATACTATATCGTTTAAGGCTTCTAGTGCTTGGTCGAGCAATAGATGAGAATTGAATAGGTCGCCACATGTATATCCAGTTATACTTAATTCCGGAAATACTATTATCGATGCGTTATTCTCTTCTGCTTCTTCTATCATTCTCTCTATATGAGAGATATTCCATTGGCAATCAGCTATTCTCACTTGCGGTACTGCTGATGCTACTCGTACAAAACCATAGTTCGACATATTATTCATATCTAAAATGCTAGAATGATTCCTAATATTGACAATAATATTATTATTGAGCCGGTAATCTTATTTATTATCCACAATTCTCTCAATTTAAATTTACTCTTGAAATAGCCGACTATCATAGTAAGTAGTATCCACCATATTGTTGCTCCTACTAATATGGATATAAATGCTATGATATTATTTGTAATATTACCTGATTCGATAATTTGAAAACGTGCGAATAGCCCTATAAAAAGGAACATTATAAGGGGGTTGCTAAAACACAAGGCAAATGCTGATAAATAATCACTTATCAAATCGCCTTTACTCCTAGGTGTTTTTATATCAGGTAGATGATTTTTCGGCTTTTTTAAAAATAGATGTAATCCGAATAGTAAGATAATAACAGACCCTATTAATTGTATTAAAAATTGATGTGTATTGATGAAATCTAAGATGAAACTCATTCCAAGGCTAACTAATAAAGCATAAATTATATCGGATGTGGTTGCTCCCATACCCGTTATAAATCCGTGTAATTTTCCCCTAGATAGAGTTCGTTGTATACACAATACTCCGAGTGGCCCCACCGGAGCTGATACGCATATTCCTATTAATATTCCTGTTAGTATTGTGTCTATCATTATTTTAGTTTATTGTTCCGCATATACATTGCATTGATTATATCATCTCAATATAGCAAAATGTTTTCTGTTTACTGCTACGCTTGCCGACTTATACACTCATGTATGGCTTTTTTATCTTCCGGATGAAACCATTGTATTTCTCGGTCTTTATTAAACCACGACATTTGTTTTTTGGCATACCTGCGTGTATTTTGCTGTATCATATTAATGGCATAATCCAATGTCCATTCGTTTTCAAAATATTTAAATAATTCTTTATATCCTACTGTGTTAAGCGAATTTAAATTCCTGTATGCATAAAGATTGCGTGCTTCTTCTATCAGTCCCGCTTCTACCATTTTCAGCACTCTTTGATTTATCATTTCATAGAGTTCTTCTCGCTCACGTCTTAACCCTATTTTTACGATATTGAAATTTCTCTTCTTTGCAATACCTGTGCGTAGATTAGAAAATGGTTTCCCTGTTTGTAAGCATACTTCAAGCGCATGCTTGATGCGCTTTGCATTCATCGGGTCTACTTCACTGTAATGCACAGGGTCTAATAATTTCAATTGATTTCGGATGCCGTCTAATCCTACGCGGTCGTACAGTTGGCTGACTTCTTCTCTTACATTCGGGTCTATATTGGGAATATCGTCTATCCCTTTACATACAGCATCGATGTATAGCATTGAACCTCCTACTAACAGTGCATTTCCATGCCACTCTATTTCTGATTCTACGATTGGAATGGCGTCTATTTCATATTGTCCGGAACTGTAATGTTCAGTAATGCTTTGTGTGGATATAAAGTAATGTTTTACTCTTTGAAGTTCTTCTTTACCCGGCTTCGCGGTTCCTATCGACATCTCTTTGTATATCTGTCTGGAATCGGACGATATTATAGAGCATGAGAGTCGTTGCGCAATTTCTATGCTGATGTCTGTTTTGCCTACTCCCGTCGGACCTAATATTACGAATAGGTTTCCCATTAATAGAGGTCGTTTGAGTCAAAATCAGAAAATCCTTCTGCATCCAACTCATCTGAATCAAATTCTGAGTCTCCGTAAAAGTCCTCTCCGAGTACTGAAACCGTATTTGGTGATGTAATGTGGTTCATTATATCGTCTTCAGTGGATTCTTGTTTTGGTGCCTTTCCGGTTTTTTGTACACAAACGGGTTGGTCTATTTCTCCGCTCTTTATCTCTTCTAATTTGATATAAAAAGCTCTTTCTAAAATTTGATCGAATATGAATACTAATTTATCTCCTTCGTCTTTTACAAATTCATCCAAAAATGTAGTCTCCATCAGATATGAATCGTTTTCAGGATTATTATCCATATCGGTTAAAGTGATTTCCGTTTCCATATCCCAATGCCTTCCACATGTAAAAAATGATGTGATTTGATCTTTCGTATAATTTACACTATCAAGTATGGCATTGTTAAATTCCAAAAATGTAGCGTCTGAGTTAATTTCTATTACTCTTGAAAAGTTTGCCACTTCGTCTGTTGTTATTACAAATTTGTATATCATAGTATGTTTGGTTTTAAATTCAAAGTTACACCATTTTTTTTATTCTGCAAAATGAATGTATAAAAAAAAGTATTTCGTTAGAAATACTTTTTTTTATGTGGTTTGATGAAATATGATTTATAAGTTATTTATTTCACTTTCAATTTGTTGAACTCTCTTTTTTAGAGTAGGATTTGTACTTATTAAGTCGTTAATGGTTTTGTTCGCATATACAATAGTTGCATGATTGCGGTTCCCTAACGATTTTCCTATGTCCGTAAGCGAATTATTTGTTAGTTTTCTTGAAAGATATATTGCAACTTGGCGTGCTTCGGATATCAAACTCTTCCTACTTGTTGAAATCAATTCGCTGTGCGTGATAGAGTAGTTGTTGCATACTATATCATATATTTGGTTTAAAGAAATCGGTGTTGGTGCCGACTTTTTATGGTCGCCATTGTTAACTATCTTTTTGGCTAGATTGATGTCGATTTCTGTATTAAATATGCTCGCATTTGCCAACATCGACATTAATGTGCCTTCTAATGCTCTGTTATTTGTTACTGCAGTAGCTACATATTCCACTATATCATCGCTTATTTCCATTCCAAAATCTAATGCCTTACTCTTAAGTATTTTCTTGCGTAATTCCAATTCCGGCTTTTCGATTTTGGTATTTAAGCCCCATTTGAATCGGGTAATGATGCGTTCCGACATCTGTAGCTCACTTGGGTCTCTATCACAGCACATTATTATCTGTTTCCCCATCTGATGCAATTGATTAAAAATGTGGAAAAAAGTATTCAGCGTTTTCTCTTTGCCTTCCAAATCTTGCACATCATCCAATATCAATACATCTACACTTTGATAGAATTTCAGAAAATCGTTCGTATGCTGCGTTTTAATTGAATCTCCATATTGTATCATAAAATCGTTTGCCGATACATACAATACCTTTTTCTCCGGATGTTTCTCTTTAATACCTAATCCTATAGCATTGGCAAGGTGTGTTTTCCCTACAGTTGAGTCTCCGTAGATGAAAAACGGATTAAATACTCCTCCGGGATTGTTGATAATATTTATTCCTGCCGTTCGTGCCAATTTATTGGAGGTGCCTTCTATGAAATTTTTTATTCGATATTTTGGATTTAGATTAGTGCAGAATGATTGCGTTGATTCCGGCGCTGCTGTACTGTTATTCAGTTCTATCGGGCGTTGGCTACTTTGTATTGTTGTGCCTTTATGACCCATATTCGGGTCTATTACAATATGATATCTAAGATCTAAAGGAATTCCGCAACTCCTTTGCAATGCTTGACAAATGAGGTCGGCGTAATGGTCGTCGATATACTCTTTGAAGAAATCTGATGGGACTTGTATGTCGAAATATTCCGAGTCTATGGATAATGGAATGATTTGGGAAATCCAAGTTTTATATTGGGTCTCCTCCATGTTGACTTTGAGTATTCCCAAAGTCGTATTCCATATCTCTCTGTAATTATTCATCCTTTAACTCTGTTTTTTTCATTTAGACAAAAAAATTATCTCTTCCTTTTGATTGGAATCGATAATTCATAGCCGTTTATCAGTATGATTATTTCTTTAAATTAATCTAAGAAATTACCATTACTTTTACTTTGCAAAGTTCGATTTTTTTTTTCAATTAATAAACTCTATTTTCTTTATGGGAAGTGTAAGTATTACTATTCTTTTAGTTTTCAAACACTTTACTTTAACTACTTGAAAATTAGTATTTACAATTTTTTTTATTTTTTAATAATTTGATTTTCAAGCTTTTTAAAGTGTGTAATAAATTTGCGTTGATTAACCGGATAATAAAAGCCCAAATCGTTTATATTTGGGCTTTTATAGATTATTCATTCTTTTGAAAATGAATTTTTCAAGATTATTTTTATTTGGAACAATTCCAAATTTGTACTATTTTTCCTTTTCTTTTCTACCAAAGACGGTTATGTTTACATAGCGTTTTGGATTTGCTTTAAGGTCAATCAATAACGCATTGGCACTGTTTATCGTATTGTTAATATTATTGTACATTGATCTGTCGTTTATTAATGCTCCTATTGTGCCTTCAGGCGAATTTACTCTCGTTACAATATCTTGCACTCCGTTTATTGCTGTGTCAATTGAGAGCATTATATCTTTAAAATTGACGTCTTTTAAATTGGATGTTACTATTTTTATATCGGATGATATGCTGTCGAGATTTGTCATTATTCCCGGTAAATCTTTATTGATTATTCGGTTTACTCCGTTTACTGTTGTGTTCAAATTTGTCGTAATTTTTTTAATCTCCTTCAAACTATGGTTTATCTCTTCTGAGTTGATGAGATTATTTGCCGAGATTATCAATGAATCCGCGTGATTTACCGTTGCTTGTAATGATGGTAATATAGAGCTTATAGAGGCTAGTAATCCCGGTTCTACATCTGTTATCAACGTGTCTCCGGAATGGTGATACTCTTTATTATCTGTAAAGGCTAAATTGATGCCTTTGCCCCCCATAATGCTCTCATCAAAGAGGTAGGCTATCGTCCCTTTTGGTAACTTGATGTCTTTATTTATTGTAATGTCGATAGTAAATGGATATTCTTGCGAATAGTCGTATTTTATATCCCTTACTTGACCAATCTTATATCCTTTAATATAAACTCCATTGGATATAACAAGGCCGTCTATCTGTTCATATTTCAATATATAATGGTTTGTCGGTGTAAATAAATTTACGCCTTTGAGGAAGTTAATTCCTACTATTAAGATAGTGAGTGCTATAATAAACGAAATGCCTATTTTTACCTCTTTTGTAAAGAATTTCTTTTGTGCCATGTTTATTTTCTATTTAGTTTTTATTAATTTCAATGCTTCTTTTACTGATATTTTTTTACCGTCTTTGAATGCAATAATAAATGCATCTTTGAATTTTTTTCTTACTTCTATCAATTTTTCTTCTGCTTCTACGTATGATTGTGTTTCTATACATGAGTACTTATACCAATTATTCTCTTTTATAAAACTGATTGGTTGGAAATTTTTGAGCTTTATTAAATCACTATGATTCTTTTCCAATTCCATCTTTGCCGAGAATGCTTGGATTTTGAATACTATATTCAAATTATTGGTAGCAGGATACTTATTTTCTGTATTTGTCTTTTGCTCAGTATTTTTATTATCGGTATTTTCTTTTTTTATTTCTGATTTTTTGCTATCTTGCAAAGTGGTGCTATTTTGTTTTTTGACGTTATCTTCGCCTTTCTTATCAACTGCTTTGTCCGGTTTTGTTACATCTTTTACTTCTTCTTTAGTCTCGGTTTTTTCCGGTACTTTTTTCTCTGTTTGTTTGTCAAAGGTCTCTTTTTCCGGTTCCGGTTTTTCTTTTATTGTTGTGCCGGATGTGTTAACGCTGATAGTGCGTTTGTCATACTCGTGTTTGTACTTCTTGAATGCGTTGTAAATGGATTTTGCATATGCATTCTGCCCGTCAAAAGAGATTAAATATTGCTCTTCGGCTGAATTGGTGATAAAGCCGAGTTCTATCAATATGCTTGGCATCTTGACTTGGTGAAGTACCCAAAATATTGCTTGGCGTACTCCTCTGTCCAATCTTTTTTGTGATACAAATTCCTTTTGAGTGTAATATGCTATTTCTACCGATTGGTCGATATATTTGCTCTGCATAAATTCGAACATGATATATGATTCGGGGGATGTAGGGTCAAATCCTTGATACGATTCATGGTCGTTTTCTAATAGCATTACCGAGTTTTCTCTTTTGGCAACTTCAAAGTTTGCGTCTGATTTTGAGAGTCCTAACGTGAATGTTTCGGAACCTGAAGCAGAACGCGATTCACTTGCGTTGGTGTGGATTGAGATGAACAAGTCTCCATCTGCTTCATTGGCAATGGCAGGCCTTTGTTGTAAGGTTACGTATTTATCCGTTTTCCGAGTATATACTACTTTTACGTCTTTATGATTGGTAGTTATCATCTCACCTAGCATTAGGGCTACTTTTAGGTTGATGTCTTTTTCTCGTCCTATTTTTCCTACCGCCCCGGGATCTTTTCCGCCATGACCGGGGTCTATTACAACGGTGAAATCTTTTCCGTAACTTATCGTAGTGATTAGTAGAAAGATGATTATGCAATATATTGTGTTTATTTTCATTGTAAATTGTTTTTGATTTAATTTGCAAAGATACACTTTTTTACGAAATTAACAATGATATTTCTTTACTTTCTTTCTTCTACTATGACATAAAAAAGGTTTTATAATAATGTGTGTATCTCATATATTTTTAGTAAATTTGTAGGTTTGAAATTCGTATAATTAAATATAAAGAAATTAGAGTAGAAACGTATTGATAAATAATAATATATACCTGAAAAAACTATATATAGTAGTTGGTATGATTGGACTATTGTTTTCGTCTATCCATGCCAATAATATTGTTTTTGCTCTAAATGAATCGGATTCGATACCCTTGGCTAACGATTCTTTGCCTGCTATTATCGATTCTGTAAACGTTTCTCCCAATTATAATTTGTTTCATGATTCTATTCCCGATTCTTTACCTTCTGTTAATAACATCTCAATTTCTGCAGATTCCGTTTCTTTATTGAGTTCAGATTCCTCTACTGTCGCTATCGATTCCATATCGAATAAGAATAAGTCGTTTCTCGAGGCTGAAGTTGAGTATCAAGCTAGAGATTCTATTGTCTTTTATGCCGATGGTACCGGATTTCTTTATGGTGATGGTCAAGTCAAATATAAGCAGGCTTCTCCTATTGAATTGAAAGCGGAATATGTCCGATTTAAGTTAGATAGCGCTACTATTTATGCTATTGGCGGCGTTGATTCTACCGGTAATCCTGTCGGTAACCCCGTCTTCGTGGATAATGGTCAGGAATACCAATCAAAATATATGAGTTATAATTTTAAGACTCATCGTGCTTATGTAAAGGGTGGTGTGACTCGCCAAGATGAGGGATTTATTGTAGCTGATCAAACCAAAATGTTTGAAGACCAGAGTTTCTTCTTGAAAGATGGAAAGTATACTACTTGTGATAATCATGATCATCCTCATTTTTACTTGCATATTACTAAGGGTAAATTAAAGCCCGGTAGTTTTATTGCTGCCGGTCCCGCTTATCTCGTCATGCAGGATGTTCCTCTTCCTATCGCCGTGCCTTTCGGTTTTTTCCCTATCACTAATAAATATTCTTCCGGAGTCATCATGCCTCAGTTCGGCGAAGATTTGGAACGTGGTTTATACCTCAAAAACGGCGGTTATTATTGGGCTATTAATGATTATGTTGACTTGGAAATTTTAGGAGAAATTTATACAAAAGGTACTTGGGCTATCTCTGTTTCTAGTAATTATGCTCTTAGATATAAGTTCCATGGTTCTATCTCCGCTTCTTTCCGTCAAGATGTACGTGGTATCAAGAATATGGAGAATTATAGCAGAGCTCGTAATTTCGGTATCACTTGGCGCCATCAACAAGACCCTAAAGCCAGTCAGTATAGTTCCTTCTCTGCTTCTGTCGACTTTAAAACAAGTGGTTACAATACTAGTAATATTAACAACTATTACAATCCGTCTGAGATGTCTTCCAATATTACTTCTTCTACTGTCAACTATACTCAGCGTTTTCCTGATAGTCAGTGGAGTATATCTGCTAATGCCTCCCTTACTCAAAAAACTCAAGACTCTACAATTAGTATTACCCTTCCGTCTCTTACAGTAAACTTGGCTACAATATATCCTTTTCGCCGTAAAGTGCAAATTGGTAAAGAGCGTTGGTACGAGAAGATTTCTTTGTCATATACCATGTCGTTCTCCAATTCCATTTCTACTAAAGAGCGTTTGTTATTTAAATCAAACTTTGTGAAGGATTGGAGAAATGCTATTAAACACGAACTTCCTATTAGAGCTTCTTTCACTCTTTTCAAATACCTTAATATCAGTTTTTCGGAAACTTATACCGATAGGTGGTACTTCAATAGAATTTTGAGAGATTGGGATACGCCAAGTCAAACCGAGGTTTGCGATACTACTTATGGCTTCTATCGCGTATATGATTTCCGAACTTCGGCTTCTATGAATACCAAGCTATATGGTTATTATACCCCTATTCGCAAATGGTTCGGAGACAAGGTAGATAGAATTCGCCACGTCATGACGCCTTCTATATCTTTCTCTTATAATCCGGACTTCTCCTCTCCGTTATTTAAATTTTATCGTTCATACACAAAAACAGTTGTTGATAAAAATAATGTTAACGGTATATCTACCGAGGAAGTTGTATATTCTCCTTATAGCAATGGTCTCTATGGTGTGCCTGGCAGAGGTCAATCGGCTTCTCTTAATTTTAGCTTGGATAATAACGTCGAAATGAAAATTAAAGATAAATCCGATTCTACGGGTATGTCTTATAAAAAGGTAAGCCTTATCGATAAATTGGCTATTTCGTGGGGATATAATTTTGCTGCCGATTCAATGAATTGGAATAACCTTAGTGTATCTCTGCGTCTTAAGTTTACAAAAAAATTTAGCCTTTCTCTTAATGGTAGTTTCGACCCCTATTGTTATTTGCCTAATGAGAAGGGAAATATCGTTCGTACTAATGAACTTAGATGGAATCATGGGTTGCCAATGCACTTCCTTGGTACAAATACAAGCTTTACGTATACATTCAATAATAATACTTTTAAAAAGAAAGAAAAGAAAAAAGATCAAGATACAGAGGATTCGGCAGAAGATGCTTTCGACCCTCTTAACCCTAATGCCGGTATGGATATCGACCCGCTTACAGGATTACCTCGTGCAAAACAGAAATCCGATGAGTATGAAGAGGATAAAGATAAATTAAAGGATAATGACGGATATGCTCCTTTCGAAATTCCATGGAGTTTTACATTCGTATATCAATTCGGTTTCCGTATTAATTCTACAAAAGAGAATTATAGCGAAAAACTTATGGCTTATAAACTAAAGTATTATCATTCTCTTACTTTTAATGGGTCCATTCAGCCTACTCCAAAATGGAGACTTACTTTTACCGGCTCTGTTGATCTGGAGAAATTTAAAGTTACTACTACTACTTTCTCTGTATATAGAGATTTACATTGCTGGAATCTATCGGCTTCTATATCTCCTTTCGGCCTTTATAAGAGTTTTATGGTATCTGTTGGTGTTAATGCTTCTATGTTGAAGGATATTAAATATGATAAACGCTCCGATGCCAGCAGAAATATTAATTGGCTGGAGAAATGATCTTAAGAAATAACATTTTAAATAATTATTAATATGCAAATATCAGAAAAAAAAATGGTCATCCTACAGTACAAATTATATGTAAAGGATGAATTTGGAAAAAAAGAATTGTTTGAAGAAACTACACCTGAACGTCCTTGTCAATATATTCAAGGCATCGGTATGTTTTTGCCTAAATTTGAAGAGTATATGGAGGGTCTGTCAGAGGGGGATACTTTCAATTTCATGATTGAAAAACAGGATGGTTTCGGAGAATACGATGAAAAAAATATTATCGATCTCCCTAAAAATATATTCTTTATTGATGGTAAATTTGATGAAGAACATATCGTAAAAGGTGAAATTGTACCTATGATGGATTCTGAAGGTAATCGTATTGCTGTTGAGATTGTTGAAGTTAAAGATGATGCTGTTACTGTAGATATGAATGCCCCTCTTGCCGGAGAAGACCTCTATTTCGAGGGCCGTGTTATCGCTGTTTCCGAATTGACAGATGAGGAGATTCATTCAATGATGCATCATAGTTGTGGTGGTGGTTGCTCTTGCGATTCTTGCGGTGGCTCTTGTGGCGAAGAGGGTGGTTCTTGCGGTTGCAATGGCGGTTGCTGTTGATGATGTTATTTATTAATTTGTTGTAGTTTATTTTTTACTGAAAGATGAATACATTTGGTGATAAATTACGTTTTACCTCTTTTGGCGAGAGTCATGGCATTGTTGTTGGTGGTGTGTTGGATGGTTTCCCTTCCGGGGTTAATGTAAATTTTGATTATATCCGGCATGAATTGTCTCTTCGCTCTCCAGCGTCTGTCTGTCATACTACTCAACGTGTAGAGCCGGATGATGTAGAATATCTTTCAGGTATTTATAAAGGTGTAACTCTTGGTACTCCAATTGCTTTTATTGTGAGAAATAATAATCATAATCCCGATGATTACAGCCATCTCGAACATATTTTTCGTCCCGGTCATGCCGATTATACTTATCAAATCAAGTATGGTATTCGAGATTATAGAGGGGGTGGTAGGGCTTCCGCCCGTGAAACTGTGTCTCGTGTCATTGCTGGTGCTTTTGCTAGTCAATGGTTGAAATCTCTCGGTGTAGAAATCTACGCTTTTGTAGATACTATTGGTAATATTTCTTTACCATGTGATTATGATTATGACAATTTAGATAGAGTAGAGAAGTCTCTGCTCCGTTGCCCGGATGCCGTCACTGAACAAAAAATGATTTTACTTTTGGACGAGGTAAAACGGCAAAATGATACTATTGGTGGTGCTGTTACTTGTATTATTAAAGGTATGCCTGCCGGTATAGGTAATCCTATTTTTGGTAAATTACAACAATTATTGGCTTCTGCATTTATGTCTATCCCGGCTGCTAAATGCTTTGAATATGGCTTAGGATATAATGCTTCTATTTATAGGGGTAGTGAGAGTAATGATGAATTATCGTTTGTAGATGGAGCTCCAAAATTTTTATCTAATCATGCAGGTGGTATTCTCGGCGGTATTTCTACCGGTGAAGCTATTCTTTGCCGTGTGGTTTTTAAACCTATTTCTTCTATCGGTTTGGAGCAAAATACAATAAACGATAATGGTGATAATATAAAATTCAGAGTTGGCGGGCGTCATGATGTTTGTGCCGCTCCTCGTGCCGTTGCTGTTGTCAAAGCAATGGCTGCCTTGTCTCTGATGGATGTTTTACTATAACTTAATTGTTTTGTAATGAGAGATGAAAAGTGGGGTATTATTGTAAACCCATGTTCAGGACGAAAAAAAATTCGTAAAGATTGGATTAATATTTATAGAAAATTAAAACGTGCTGAAATTCATTTTACAAGTCAATTGACAGAGTATGAGGGTCATGCTATTGAATTGGCTAAAAAATATATATCTCAAGGATTTAAAAATATTCTTGTCGTTGGTGGAGATGGTACTATTAATGAGGTTGTGAATGGTATTATGTCGTCTGACGTTAATACAACGGATGTCTCTATCGCCGTTATCCCTTATGGTACAGGTAATGACTGGGCTCGCTATTGGGATCTGAATAATAAAAAGAAAAATATCGTAGATGTCCTTTATAATAGGGTGCGTCGTATTGTAGATGTTGGTAAAATAGAATATGTTCATCAAGGTCAAACGGTTACACGTTACTTCTTGAATGGTGCAGGTTTCGGCTTTGATGCTGCTGTTTGTAAGCGTACTACAAAACTAAAAAAAATATATGGTGGACATTCTTGGATTTATCTTTTGGCTTTAGTGCTTTCGTTAATCGAATATCGCTCTTCTAATATGAAAATCAAGAGTGACAAAGAAAATTATAGCGACAAATTTTTCTCTATCGCTATTGGAAATGGTTGTTATTCCGGTGGTGGCCTGTGCCAAACTCCTTCCGCTAAACCATATGATGGTATTTTTCATAGTACAGCTATAAAAAAATTAGCTATAAAGGATATGCCTTCCGCTGTAAAATACCTATTTTCAAAACGCCTTGATACTCACAGAAATTGCCATAGTATAGTTACAAAAAATATGACTGTAGAGCTGTCTAAACTTGTTGATGTGGAAACGGATGGTGTGTTGCTACCTATGGTTTCTCAATATAAAATAAGTATTGTGCCTTCGGCTATTAATATGATTGTGTAATGTATATTCCGCATAATTTATTCCGGGAATATTTCGGGGTATTTTATGCGGATCTCTTTTATTCTTTGTTCCAAATTTTCCCTGAATAAAATATATTCGTTACTATCGGGGTGTAAGGGTCTGTGATTTAAAGATTTTGTTATTTTTTCTATCTCAGGCATTATCTGTCTGCTCTCTTTTGTTATCATGCTTTCGCAAAATCTTTCCCATATATATTTAATTGCTATTTCAGATGGATGAATCATGTCTTCGGCAAAATATCTATAGTCCCGTAGTTCATCCAATACTATCTCATACGATGGAAAATATATTATATCATATTTTTTACATAATGCTTCCGTCGCTAATAGCAATGTAGCTTTATTTATCTGGTTGTTGTGCATCCCTTTCCCTGCATAACGAACGGGACTGATAGTAATTATTATCTCTATTTCGGAGTTGATTCGTTTTATTTCTTCAACGGCTTTTGTTATTGCTTCGATGATTTCTGTTATTGACAGCATCCTCTTGATGAATAATTTATTTGGTAACTTATGACAGTTGCCAGCCGTTTTACCGTTAAAATCGTACACTTCCGATGAACCGAATGTAATTATTATATGTGTAGCCTCTTTTATGAATGTATGCTGTAAATGTAGATTCTCGTTTATAGTAGCTAATAACATCTCTTTGTCCGATGCGCAGTATTTGCCATGATGGAGTAATGAGTACCATAATTCGTTGTTATATACTAAGTCACTTTCAGTATACTCTCTATCTTCTGCTATATGCATTAGAATATCACTTATAGTTATCGGATTGTATACTATTCCATTAGGGTTGTTTAATACATTGAACCGCATATCTATAAGTTTATTTCCGATATTATCGGCAAAGCACGATCCGATATTAAGTATTTTTGAATTATAGTCTATGCTATTATATTCAGTTAATTGAATCGGTGTTGTAAGTTGCATATATATATTCTATTGCTTTTTCTATAATTGTATCTATATTATTTTGTACGTCTTTTTCCGTAATATGTACTTCTATGTCTGGTTCTACACCGAATTCGGTATGATTCATATTAGAATCAAACATTGGTACCGCACTAAATCTTATCATCCAACCTATTGGTAATTCTTGTGAAAGTGGCATTCCGCCACCTCCTCCTGTTATGCCTCCAATTACGGTTACATTCGGCGCATGTTTTACTCTTACTATAAAGTCGTTTGTGGCTGAATAACATTTTCTGTTGGATAAAACTACTACTATTCTGTCGCTCCAATCTATTGGTGCTTCCGCCGGGTCGGTATAAATAGGCATCGGTTCAGAAAAATCATTATGTCCTTTCCCGGTTTTGTGTTTCATATATCCCGTTATCGTTTTTTCTTTAAAAAAACATGATGCTAAACGCTCACTATAATCTAATTGCCCGCCTCCATTACCGCGAACATCAATAATTATCCCTTTTGCGTTTCTAAAATAGTAATCCATATATCCTAAGTTGGCTGAAGAGAATCCGTTAGAAAAACTACTATATTGGATATATCCTATTTCTTTATTATCTATAAACGAATATTTAAATCCTCCCGCAATTTTAGGATCATTCTTTATATATTTATCGCTATATACTATGTGAGAATAATAGTCCTCCGGATAATCTTCATACCATCCTTTACACCTGGATATGTCAAAGGCGGAATATAAATTTACATGCCCGTCTTGTAGTGTGTCAAGCATTTCTGCCATTAAATTGAATAAAGAATATACATTTTTACAATACTTTAATCGTGGTTGATATTCATTGTATACTCCTATCCAATCCAACTCCTTTGCTGTAAAATAGCAGTATTTCTCATCTAAAATTTCCCACAATGCATCAAAATTCGTTTGTGCATCATTGTTGTACTCTTTTATTGTATTGCCTTCACATCCATTCAATATCAAAGAGATACATATAAATATGTATAGTAATGTTTTCTTCATTTTAATATACGATTACCGAGTTTTGTGGTTGTGATTTTAATCCGCATTTAAATTCTATATCGACTATTACACCAATTTGCCCTGATAATTCTTTGTTGTAAAAATATAGGTCATTTCCATGCCAATAGTCGAAATTATGAGTAAATGCAGTATATAATGTAAATCCTTTAAACAAAAAATTCAGAGATAACGCACCTTTGTACCCTTGTCTATTGTGAAATGAGGTGAAGTGCACTACGTCGTTTAAATTCTCTGAAAGGTATTTGTATACTTCATAATACGATTGTCCCATTTCAGGTACAAACATACATCCTATTATCGGTGTTGCCATTTGATATTGAACTAATAGTCCGAATTTATTCCATACGTAATGATATTGCGCATTAATATTGGCGAATAATTGAACTTGTAAATCGTTTGAAATTATGTTGTTAACATTTCTACTTTGATATTTTGCTCCTTCATAAATATCAACATATCCACCGAATTTAATATTGAAATTATCTTTGTTTAAGTTATAATACGATCCAAATCCTAAATTTATTCCCAAGTATGTGATATATGCCGATTTTGATGCATTAAGAGGATGTGAATATCGTATTTGTTCGTGTATATTCCAAGATGCTTTTTTATTCTTATAATATTGTCCTTGAGAGAATTGTAAACCATATACTATTCCGGAATACTCTTGGTTACTCAAATTATAATCAGCCATTTTAATCGTTCCGATAGAAAACGCATATTTCGTGGAGAGGGTGTTACTTTCCTGACTGATTATCATTTGTGTTGTCGTTACTACAAAGATAATTATCAATATTTTTCTTAGCGTTTTCATTTGATTAGAAGTGAACTATCTCCGTAACTTAAAAATCTAAAGTCGTTATCTAGTGCGAATTGATAAATCTCTTTCCAATTTTCATCTTTGGTAAATGCCGATATTAATAATAATAAAGTGCTTTTCGGTTGATGAAAATTAGTAATGAGTTTGTTCACTAATTTGAATTCAAACGATGGTACTATTAATATCCTTGTAGCTGCATTAATTACTTCTAAACTATTCTCTTTCATATAGTTTATTATCGTTTGTAACGATTCTTCCACCGACAAAGAATAATTATTGGTATATGGTTCCCATTGGTCGACTTGTAAAAGTGGGTTGCTTGGATCTTCTTTAATATGACATCCTATGTAATAAAGGCTCTCCAATGTCCTTACAGAAGTAGTGCCTACAGCTACTATGTGATTGATAGAGTGTAATAACTCAGTTATGGTAGATAATTTTACAGAGATAATCTCTTTATGCATAGGGTGTTCGCCTATGGTTTCACTTTTTACCGGTTGAAATGTGCCGGCTCCAACGTGTAGTGTTACTTCTCGCTCTTTTACTCCTTTCTCTATTAATTGTGCAAGTATGTTTTTGGTAAAATGAAGTCCTGCTGTTGGTGCAGCTACCGAACCGTCTATTTCAGAATACACTGTTTGGTACGTTTTTTTATCATTTTCTTCTGTCGCCCGATTTAAATATGGCGGTATTGGTAATTCCCCGTAATAGAGCAGAATGTCGGAAAATGTAATCTCTTTATTATTCCAGGAAAATTCAATGATATGCGTCATCTCATCTTCTTTTCCAAGCCGTTTGGCAGTTAATTCAATAGCTAAGCCTTTTATTGAAATATTGTTGGTAATCTTCTCTTCTTTCCACTTCTTTAAATTTCCTACCAAACATTTCCATTCGCAATGCTCGTTACTCTGAAACGAAAGGTTATATTCTATCGGGTTGTGTGGCTCTAAACAAAATATCTCTATCTTAGAGCCGGTAGCCTTTTTAAAATGTAGTCGAGCTTGTATGACCTTGGTGTTGTTGTATATTAATAGGTCCTCTTTATCTAATAATTCAGGTAAATTGAAAAATTTATATTTTTCAATTTTTCCTTTATTCCAATAGAGTAAGTTAGATGTATCTCGTTCTGCTAAAGGATATTTGGCTATACGACTATCATCTAATTGATAATTATAATCCTCTATTCGTATCTCTTTTACATTCATGAAAATATATTATATGATTATTTTCGCTTGTGATAGATGCTGTTAGTATGTGATATTAATGTATCGGGATTAGTAACTTTGAGTAACATCAAATTTTGATTTTGATCGATGATTACTATATTCATTGTGTCTACATCCCATGCATAATCTCCTGTAATTATGGTATCGGCTGTAATTATTTCACATGTACCGTTGGATTTAAAATCTAATGCTGTAGTATCGTTAGTATAAATACCAGAAACACTTTTTATTAATGAATTTTCTTCATTGTTATCGGCTTTTTTGCCATTACAACTGATTAAAAATATAGATAATAGTATTATTATCAGTAAATTGATTTTCTTCATATTGTTTCTTAATTATGTTTCTGCAAAGATACATAAAATGATATAATTACGCAATCTATCTGATTTATATTCGTCGTATGGGAATTTATATTTTATTATTAATGCTATTATAAGATAAAAATTTTATTAAATTGAATTTTACTCTGAAATTTATTTTCGTACAATATTCCATTATTATATAAGAATTGTTTGTAATAGCCTGTTATTTAATGAAATAAGATAGATTACTATGTCTACTTAAAGAAAATGAAATTTTTTGCGTGGATATTAAATTAATTAGTTAACTTTGCAGTGAAAAGAATAATAAAAACTAATAATACATTACATAATGAGCGAACAAGAAGAGAAAAAGATGCCTTCTGCCGAAAAACTTCGTGCTTTACAGTTGGCAATGGAGAAAATTGAAAAGGATCATGGTAAGGGTACCATAATGAAATTAGGTGATAATCAATGCGAAGACGTAAACGTAATTCCTACAGGCTCTATCGGTTTGAATATAGCTCTTGGTGTAGGTGGCTATCCTCGCGGTAGAATTATCGAAATTTATGGTCCTGAATCAAGTGGTAAAACTACCTTGGCTATTCATGCTATTGCAGAAGCTCAAAAAGCCGGTGGTATTGCTGCAATTATCGATGCAGAACATGCTTTCGACCGTTTTTATGCAGAAAAATTGGGCGTGGATGTTAATAATTTACTTATTTCACAGCCTGATAGTGGAGAACAAGCTTTGGAAATTGCCGATCAACTCATCCGTTCCTCCGCTATCGATATTATTGTAGTTGACTCCGTTGCCGCTCTTACTCCTAAAGCAGAACTCGATGGTGATATGGGTGATAATAAAGTCGGCTTGCAAGCACGCCTCATGAGCCAGGCTCTTCGTAAACTTACTGCTAGTATTAATAAAACAAATACTACTTGTATTTTCATTAACCAGCTTCGTGAAAAAATCGGTGTTATGTTTGGTAACCCCGAAACAACTACCGGTGGTAATGCCTTGAAATTCTACTCATCAGTTCGTCTTGATATACGTAAAACAAGTGTAATTAAAGATGGAGAGAATTCTCTCGGTTCTCAAACTCGAGTAAAAGTGGTTAAAAACAAAGTGGCTCCTCCTTTCCGCAAAGCTGAATTTGATATTATGTACGGAGAGGGTATTTCTCGTACAGGTGAACTTGTTGACCTCGGTGTTGAAGCTGGCGTGGTTAAAAAATCAGGCGCTTGGTTTAGTTATGGTGATGTAAAACTCGGCCAAGGTAGAGATGCCGCTAAAAAGGCTCTTCAAGAGAATATTGAATTAGCCGAAGAAATAGAAGCTAAAATAATGGAATTTTATAAACAATAATCCTTCGTTTATTAATAAAAAAAAGCATTCTGCAGTTTATACAGAATGCTTTTTTTATATTTACTTATTGCTAATAAAATCCAATATCTGCTTGGCATGTATCTTGGTTTTTATCTCTTTAGGCGTGAAAATTTTTTCTATAATTCCATCTTCATTAACCAAATATGTGGTGCGAAGAGTTCCTATAGTTTTCCTTCCACAAGCTACTTTTTCTCCCCAACAGCCTAATTGCTGTAGCAAATTAGTATCCGTATCCGCAATTAGAGGGAATTCCAATCCATTGGCATTGGCAAATTTCTTTTGCAACTCTTTCTTATCTTTACTTACTCCAATAATCTCATATCCTGCTTTTTGGAGCTCTTCTTTATGAGCTTGAAGTGAACAAGCTTCTGCAGTACATCCCGATGTGTTTGCCTTCGGGTAACTATACAAAATTATTTTTCTTCCTTTGTAATCACTGCTTTTTATTTCCTTTCCATCTTGGTCTATTCCAAGTATATCCGGAATTTTATCTCCTATATTCATATTCTTTTTGGTTAAAATAGTTTGTCCATTATAATGAATGTCATAAATCCAATTAATAATGCATATGTGGCTTGTTTTTGATATCCATGTGTGTGCGTTTCAGGTATCATTTCATCGGATGTTACATAAAGCATGGCTCCCCCGGCAAAGCCCAACATTATTGGTAAAAAATAGGTGGACGCACTTCCTAATCCATATCCTATCAATACTCCAATAATCTCTAAAAGACCTATAGTTATGGCTATTAAAAATGTACGAATACTAGAAACACCGGCTAATAATAGTGGGGCTATGATAACTACACCTTCTGGAATGTTCTGCAAAGCAATACTTAATGATACTAATAATGATGCTTCTCCGGTTGAGTTGTTACTGATACTCACACCGGCTGCTATGCCTTCCGGTAACTTATGAATCGCGATAGCTAATACAAATAATAAGATGTTATTAAGCGAGCGATTGTTTATGTGTGTCTCTTTGTCAATTCCGGTGATGTAGTGTAAATGAGGTGTAATAAAGTCGAGTACATTTAAAAATATAGCTCCAACTAATACACTTAATATTGTTATCCAATAACGACTTGAAACGGTTATGTCAAACGCTGGTACAATGAGTCCTAATGTGGATGCAGCCAACATTATACCGGCACAATATCCTAATATCGTGTCATTCCATTTGTGCGGTAACTTTTTTAAGAAAAAACCAATTATAGAGCCGAATAATGTAGTACTGAACAGCCCTATTGCACAAACCCACAATTCATTCATTTAGTAAGTCGTTGTCTATAATATTCTTAATTACATCTTTAGCCTGCGCACCTATCATACGCTTAAATGTACCGTCTTTTGAAATAAAGAATAGGGTAGGTACTGATTTTACAAAACATATGTCGGCAAATTCTGCATTTTTATCAATATCTACTTTTATTACTTTAATTGTATCTTTATATTCTTCTGCTATTTCTTCTAATGTGGGAGCTAATGATTTACATGGTCCGCACCATGTGGCGTAAAAATCCATTATTATAGGTTTTTCTCCTGTAAATTCCCAATTACGGATGTTTTTTGTATAGTCCTTAATATTTTCCATAACTAATTTACTTTTGATTTGTTTTGTTCATATTCGGTGCAAAGATAGTCATTTTATTTTTATACCACTATTATTCTAATGTTAAATTTAAAGTAAAAAGTGCTATCGGATTTAAATAAATAAACCGAATATAAAATTTACTTAATTAATGAAATTTCTTTTTCCATATTAAAATAAATTACTAACTTCGCATGTGATTATTGAACCAATATAAATTTATTCAATTATGGCTAATAAATATTCTGGAACACAGACAGAAAAGAATTTGATGACGGCTTTTGCCGGAGAATCAGAAGCTCGTAATAAATATACCTATTTTGCTTCAAAAGCAAAGAAAGAGGGGTTTGAGCAGATAGCTGAAATTTTTCAAAAAACAGCTGATAATGAAAAAGAACATGCTAAACTTTGGTTTAAAGAGTTGAATGGCATTGGTGATACTGCACAAAATCTGGAATCTGCTGCTGAAGGTGAAAATTACGAGTGGACAGAAATGTATGAGGGTTTTGCTAAAACAGCCGAGGAAGAGGGCTTTCATGAATTAGCTTTCCGTTTCCGCCTCGTCGCTGCTATAGAAAAACGTCATGAAGAGCGTTATAGAGCATTGCTTAAGAACGTAGAAATGCAAGAGGTGTTTGCAAAAAGTGAAGTTAAAGTTTGGGAGTGCCGTAATTGCGGTCATATCGTTGTCGGTGAAAAAGCTCCTGAGGTTTGCCCTACTTGTTTACATCCTCAAGCTTATTTCGAAGTTCATATTGATAACTTCTAATTTTATTTCTTATGGCAGCATGGAAATGCACAGTGTGCGGCTACATCTATCAAGGTGATAATGCTCCTGATATTTGTCCCGTATGTAAAGCTCCGGCTTCAAAATTTGTTAAGCTGGACGCTCCAAAATCTGACAAGGCAAAAAAAGGTTTTTTTGATTGTCTGAAGAATTTGTTTAAAAAGTAATTAACCTCAAAAAAAAGCGGTGGTCTCCCATCGCTTTTTATTTTTTTGTTCCTCTTAATATCTCTCTCTTTCCACCTGGTGGTCCCGCTAATCTTTCTACTACAAATCCGATTTTTTGCATACGTCGACGTATTTCTCCTTTTGCACAATATGTTACTAAAATTCCTTGATTGCGAAGATGATAGTATATTTTTTTTAAAACCTCTTCGCTCCACATCTCCGGTTGTTTCTCAGGTGAAAATGCGTCAAAATATATCACGTCATAGTAGTCGGTTAATGAAATAGTAGTGAGGTCGGCTTTTAGTTTTCTAAATTTAAATGAAGGGGTTATCTCTATATAATTGTTCCATTCCAATGTGTGTAAACGTTCAAATAATGAATAATCTGTCGGATTGAAAATGGTAGAATATTCAATATCTTTTATTACTTCAAGTTGTAACGGATATTTCTCTATCGTTGTGTATGAAATGTGCTTGTCCCTACTATGAATTAGTGTAAGTATAGTATTCAATCCCGTACCGAAGCCTACTTCAAAAATGTCGATATTACTTTTGTCTATATGTTTCAAACCACAATTAATAAATATGTGTTGAGATTCGGTCATTGCCCCTTTTATTGAGTGATAATGTTCGTCAATCTCTTGTATGTATAGTGTATTGCTGCCGTCTTTTGTCTGTTCTATCGTAATATCCATATCTTTGATGTGGGTAATATTGATAATAATCAAATAGTTTAATAAAGAGTAATATACTCGTATGTATTGCCTACTATACTTAAGTACTTATCAAAATTTTCTTTTGTGATTACTATGGTTCCACGACAGTCATTCGGATGGAACGACAATTTCTCTGCATTCTGTAAATTCTTATCCAAGAATAGGTGCACATGATGTTCCGTGTCGTTAATTAATCCGAATGGAGATACACTGCCCGGTTCTAATCCTAAATATTTCATCATTCGTTTAGGTGATGCAAACGATAGCTTACCGCATGATGGAAGTCCTTGTGTTACAAGCGATTCTTTTAGTCTATGTTCCAAATCATGAATGTCGAGGTCATAGTCACAATGGAAACATACTAAATAGTGCTTGTTACCTTTGTGATTGCGGAAGAATAAATTTTTACAATGTATACTGCCATCGTTTTTCCACCATTTTTTCGCCTCTTCTATTGTTTTGCCTTCCGGATGGTTATAATTCTCAAATGGTATATCGTGTTCTCTTAAATAGTTAAGTACAATTTCTTCTCTTGTCATTTATGTAGATGATTTAAATTGATATTTTGCGTATTTCTCCATTTATAATGGGCGATACTTCATGGCAACTACAATTGAAGTGTGCAGCTATCATATTCCGAGCAAATTGTCCGTGAGTAACTATAATGATGTTTTCAAATGGGTAGTTTGCTTTAATTTCATTTAATGCTTTCTGTGCTCTATTGTATATTTCAATTTCAGTTTCTGCAAATATACCATATCTATTGCCGTTAATTATTTCTTCTGCATTAAAATCATAAGAATCTCCTTTTTGAGGAAAACACCATTTGTTGTTTTTCTTAAATTTTTTGGCGGCTTCTGTAATTGTCATTCCGGTATGTGGTCCCCAATTTCTTTCTCTTAATAGAGTCATAGGGATTATTGGTAGTGATAAAATTTGTGAGATTATTTCTGCTGATTCTATTGCTCTTTTTAAGTTACTAGAAATTATGCAATCAAATTGCATATTAGTTTCTTGTAGGTGTTTGACTGTGTTAATTATCTGATTTTTACCATTTTCTGTTAAATTGCCGGGTAAGTGTCCTTGCAGTATCATCTGCTTGTTTTCTATGGTTTCTCCATGCCTTACGATGTATAGCATCATAACGTTTATTAGTAATTTATTTATGTGGTTTTATCATTTCTTCATTAGCATAGTCTACAGCACGATTGATAAAATCGCAAAATGGCTTTGTGGTTTCAAAAATTTCAGCAACTCGTGTTACTACGTTTGGTGACGTAATGAAATCATTATCTATTACTGCATTAAGACAATAACTTTTCAGTCGCATCCAATCGGAATATGGCGAAGCTTCATCGTATCCTTTCGGAACTTTTTTCAAAGCTCCTTCCATATCCACTACAAATCGTGCATCAGCTTTGTGTAATACATCTTTTTCAAATTCATTCCATCCGTCACTAATGTCTTCCCTAATAATTTTTACAGCGTTTGAATCATAACAATAATTGCCTGATGCAAGCATATGAGCATTAGGATATTTGTCAGTAGTACCTGTACCCACGTGAAAGTAATATCCCGCATGCAAAGATTTTTTACCTCCTGGTGCGATAAATACTCCGAAATGAGTCTTATAGGGTGTTTTGTCCTTACTAAAGCGTGTATCTCGATAAAATCGGTATGTACAATCGGTAAGTTTTAAATTCTTTACTTTAATATCGAATTTTCCAACCTCTTGTATTAGTTCAATTGCTATATTATTCCATTTTGCTTGAACTCTTTTGTACCAATCTTTATTGGTTGTAAACCATTCTCTATTGTTGTGTCTATCAACTTCTTGTAAAAAATTAATTATATCTTGCATTTTGTAATTATATTATTTCCATTCAAAATTGGTTTTATCTGCCCCAATTTCGAAATGACATTTGGCAATGCCTAAATCTATTTTTGTGTATCCAAAAATGGAGAATCGTTTGGTTGCGATTACTATAGCTTTATTACCATTTGTAGGCGATTCGTATTCAAAATGAAATTTTTGTTGATTCATTGCCGTTGGAGCCAATAGTGCAGTGGCTACTCCTTTCTTAAACCATTCCGGTGTATCTGTACTTATATTGCTTACTTCTTCCGGTAATTTATGCTTGATTGTATGAGGTGCTTCATCTCCGTATCCTATGGCTATCATACAACAGAGTTTCTCATCTTTCCCTTTAGTATAAGCATCTTTTATGTTGTTGTAAGTTAATCCTACCCAACATGTATTTAATCCCAATTGTTGTGCATATAGTACCAATTGCTCTCCATAATAGCCTATGCTCTCTTCAAGTGATTCGGATTTCTTGCCTATCATGGCTATATAATTTGTTACTCCATAAAACGTTCCATAAGCCATTTTACCTTTAAATGCTTTTGGTTCGTTGGTAATTAACTGTACATGTAAATCTCCTTTTGAGTTTACTTCTTTAATTTTTTCTTTAATACTATTCACTATGCCAGGTTCGAGTGGCATGTTCTTGTATTTTCTTACAGATTGGCGCTGTTCTATAGCTTCTAATAACGTTGTCATATAATAATTGATTTTAGTTTGTGCAAAGGTAATAATTTCAAATGATATGCAATGTAAGATATTAATTTATTTTTATTGTATAATCAAATAATTATGCTTAACTTTGCGATTGTTAATGTATTAGCTTTATACTTGATATTATGAAAGTTAAATCTATAATTAAGATATTATCGCTTATAATTATTATTGTTGGTGTGGATATGTTTATTAGATTGTTGTTTGGTATGGATTTTTATTCGTTATCAAAAGTTGATAATTTCGATTTTGCTAATGTTTATAATGTCTATTCCTTCTCCAATATCTCTGATTGCTATAGTAAATTGGATTCTATTTACGATGTTTCTACTACTTATGGTTGGAAATTAGAGAATATTAATGATATAATTTCTACTATGATAAGTGGTATTTATAAGTTGGATTACAGACTGCTTTCTGCCTTTATTTTACCATTTGTTCCAATAATATTTCTTATAATCTTTATTGTTTCTCGTAGGACATTAAAAAAGAGATTGTCGAAATTTAACCTTGATGTCAATAATTTCTCCGGTGTCCATTCAAAGATACTCGATAAATAATATTACTAATAGTATGAAGTATCAAGATTATAAAGATTTTAGTTTCAGTATTGATGAAGAAAAAAGATTTCGAGATTCATTAAATTCATATTGTAACAATGAAGACTTTTTCGATAATATGAATTTGGGTGATGTCGTCGAAATTCTTCATGTTTCTACTGCTCCTATTTATCGAGTATCTCTTACTTCTCAATATGATAATCGAATTATTAATATTGCGGAAGAACCTACGAACATAGAATACGTTCCTGCTATTACTGATATTTCGCAAATTGATATATGGAGCAAAATACCAATATCTAGTAAATTTGAGAACTTTACTAAGTATTATAAAATATTACAAAGTAGGAAAACTGTGATTTGTCCTAGTTGTAAAAACGGAAAAATTACTTGTCCTACATGTAACGGATCCGGAACAAACAATGTTGTTGTTACTTCTAAATGCAATTATTGTAACGGTAAAGGATATGTTGAAAAAGTAGAAACTAAAACAGAATCATACTATAAAGATTTTTCAACCCCTGCAATTAAATACAATTTTGATGGCCCTAATAGAGTATTCTGGACCGAGGAAACTAAACAAATCGTAAAATCTAAGTGTACACATTGTAATGATGGCAATATTTATTCTGAAGAAACTAGAATATGCTCTCATTGTAATGGAAATAAAACTGTAAAATGCAGTAGATGTAACGGATATGGCACTTTAGTTAATTATTTTCAGTTGTGCCAAAGGGTGTATTCGAATACTTTATCTCGTTATTTGTATACAAAATTCATATCTTTGCCTGAGTTTAAAGTTCTTCAAACCAAAATTTCTAATGACTATTGGAATACTGTAGATAGTTATTTGATTTATCTTACTGAGTTTGACAAATGTAACGCAAGCGGATTACCCCTTGTGGGTGATATGGTTTCAGATATTTTTAAGCAAGTGTCAGAAAGTGAAGATACAAAGGTGTCTTTAAACAGACTTGTTATTGATGTTTGTCCTGCCTACTTTGTCAAGTATGCTTACAACAACAAAATATATCATTGTTTAGTTTTAGAAAAAGATTATTCGTTATTTTTGGTAGAATCGCCTATAACGGATTTCTTGAGATTACAAAAAAATGAGGTAGTTAGAAATGTAAAGAAAAATAATATTTCAGCTGCTTGGAGTATTCTTAAAAAAATAAACAAATCCAAACATAGCACTAAAGATGAAAAAGAAAAACTGGATGTGATAGAGGGTAGAATGAAAGATACTTCTCGATGGGGTATAGTAGTTGGTTCTGTTATATCAATTGTACTTTTATTGCCTCTATTAATAGAGTATCTTGCTAAAGTAAATTTTATTGCATCGTGGACTAATTTATTTTACTTCTTTATTAATCCATACTTTGAAGCTCCATTACGTGCTGTAGTAGCTTTGGGGTTGGTTGCATTCTTTGTTTATTCAATAGAAATTCCAAAGATGCTATTTCTTTATAAATCCGGTTTTGTGAGGTTCTTAACCGGAGTATTCTATAGCATGCTACTGTTTTTGTTTAGTATACCTATTATCTTGATTGTAAATTGGTTAGGATTACTTCAATTATTTATATCGGTAATAAGTTTGTTATTGCTATTAATAATTGGGTCAATCTCTTTTGTTGCTTATTGTATAATTTTTATTGTTGCATTAATTAAATATTAATTGGATATGGCAAAATATCGTAGATATAATATTTTTATTAGTTCTACTTTCAAGGATATGGATTTTGAACGAGATATTATTAAGTTTAAAATTATTCCTAGAATTAATCAAGAGTTGAAAAACTATAATGTAGAACTTACTGCTATTGATTTAAGAGTGGGAATCAATACAAATAATTTGAGTGAAGTTAAAGCTACTCAAAAAATATTGGATATTTGTGCTCAAAGTATTGATATCTCTCGTCCATTTTTTATTGGGTTGATAGGTGCTCGTTATGGTTGGATTCCTTCTGATGAAGAATGGAATAAATTTATAAGACGTCTTCCAAAAGAACATCAATTAAGTATGCAAGAGACTCGCGGTAAAAGTGTAACCGAGATAGAAATCATGTATGGTGCTCTAAATCAATATAGTCTTGATAATTCTAACGTGATGTTCTTTATGCGTAATTATGATTCGTATAAGGATATTCCTGCTGAGTATTTGGATAAATATGTAGATAATGACCCGGAAAAACTAGATAAATTAAATGTTTTAAAACAACGTATTTATGATACTTTAAATACTAAAGGTGGGGATGATGACTACGTTGTGCCTTATTCTTTGAGATGGAATAATGAATGTAATGATTTTGATGATGAAAATTCCGAATTTGAGGCGTTAGCTTATCAACTCATTATGCATCATGTCGTTTCTGAAATAGAAGAGAATGATTATGAATATAATTGGCAAATAGAAAAGGATATTGCTCTTTCTGCTCTCGAAGCAAAGTTATCGGGAATTTGTACCGAATTACCTTTTTATGAAAATAGAATGGAGACCACTCTTTTTGTTGGTGATGTGGGTAGTGGTAGAAGTACTTTGCTTGCTTATCAATATAAATTATATAAAGAGCAAACTGATGATATTTGTCTTGTTGCTTGCTTGAATAAATCTATAAACATGTTGTATCCTAGATATCTTCTTACTATGTGGAGCCTGGAGTTAGCTTCAATCCTTGGAGAAGAATCTTGTGACTATGTTTCTTTCATTTCTAATGAAGAAGTAGGTATTCAAACTATTTGTGACGATTTTTATTGGCTTGTAGATAAAGCATTAGATCAGGGTAGAAGAGTTACCGTATTTATCGATGATGTGGATGCTTTTTTTCGTGTAGATCCAGGTGGAGCTTTCTTATCTTGGCTCGACCTACGCGTCAATGTACTTGCTACTACTACTATTGATTTCTATAAAGAAACTATTTTATATCATAATAATTTTGACGTTGTTACTCTCGATTATCTATCTAAATCCAACCAGAAAACATTAATCTCTTCGTTAGAAAAAAAATATTATTTTGAACTTCCGGAAAAAGTTAAGAAAAAGCTGGTGAAAGACGATCATTTACCTGTTTTTACCTCTACTTGGTTTCGTATTTTTTGCTTATTGAATTCTGTTGATTTTGATGAAATACGAAGTAAAATAAGTTTTCAATCTGCCCTTGAAACTTATTTATTATCAATATATGATGATATTTTTTCTTCATGTGATGATAATGAAGAGTTGATTCCAAATTTGTTCCTTACTGTTGTGTGCACAATGTATGGATATGATAATGATTGGTATCAAAATTTACTGGGATATCTTAGTAGTTCGCCTTTCGGATTAACTTTAGATGATTTAAGACAATTGGCAGGAGAAGATTGGGATGATGTTGAATGGCAACATATTAGTTATTTTTTGAGCGATTTTATTGAAGTGGAATATGTAGAGAAAAGAATTATTTCAAAATCTCCATATTTCGGATTTGATGAAAATACGCCTTATAATGACCTTGTCAGTTTCTTCGAAACTTATCCTCCTAAAGATGAAACCAATTTTGATAATTTCGGATATGCAATGCTTAATGTTGAAACTCCTCTCGTAAAGTATAATGCGGATATTTTCCCTCTCTCTAATTCTGTAATATATGCTTTAATTAATAATGATTGGTTTGAGGATGGTAAAGTCGATGATTTTTGTGAGGTGTTATCAAACAGCGAGATTTCTGAATTGATGGAGCAATTTCATAATATATTATCTTATTATGATAAGAATTATTTGTTACCAATTGAGGTAGAAAACGCCTTTAATAATTGGGAAGAATTGTTGACAAAGCGAGAAAGAAAGGAATTAATTAAACTCTTTGATACAATCGAAAATAAATTTAATTATAAGCATAAGATATTAAATGCGTTAGATAAGATATACAAGTACTCTCCTGAATTAAAAAAGCGTGAAGGGAATATAATTAATGACAGTTTGGCTGAAATTTATAAAATTAGAGAGAAGAATCCTATGGCTGAACTTTCGTCTTTGCATGATATAGTGTGCAATGCTTATGATGTACTAAAAGATGTAGACAGAATAAATAATGAATTCCAATTAGAGTATGTTCTGTTTATTTTTCTTCACGTTTTTGGATCTGCTATGAATGTTCTTAAAACTAAAAGTGTAGTAGGAGATGATGCGAAAATTATTTCAGATATTTTGTCTTCATTAGAGTATGGCTTTATCATTTGTTATTATCGATTGAGGTATGCATTTCCTTTTAATTCTGCATTAAACAAAATTGCTATGATGATGGAGCTATCTGCCGAAAGAATTGCCGAAAGAGAATCTTGTATATACCCGCATAGTAATAACATTAAAGATTGTTTGTCTGAAATTATTGATTTGATGGATAAATTATGATTGATATATGAAAATAAAAAGAAAAATTGATGCTATTTTATCTCAAAGCACGGGTCGTCAATTGTTGTGGTTGTTTATCATTACCATTGTGCTATTATTGATATTTTTTGCCATTGCCTATTTGTTTTTTGATGGTATTCTATGGCAAGATATTGTTGCTCTGTTTCTCGATCCGGGTTGCTTTGGCGGAAAAGGAAATCATGATGCATTTCGCTTGATAGTTTCTCTCGTGGGGTGTTTTACTTTTTCGGCTCTTTTGATTTCTGTATTTAGTAATATAATCGATAATATCAGTGAGAGTTGGCATCAGGGTAGGGTAAGGTATTCGCATAAAAACCATATTATTATACTTGGTTCTGCTACTCATAGTATTAATATGTTGAAACACTGTTCGTTGTTTCCTGATGTTGATATAGTAGTTATGACATCTGCTGATGTGGAATTTTATCGTCATTTGTTGGAACGAACCGAATTGCCTGCTGATGTGCTTCGCCGCATTGTATTGTATAATGGTGAACGTGATAATATGGATAATTTAAAATCCATTCATCCCGAATTGTCATCAAGAATTTTTATAGTTGGAGAAAATGATGAGGTAGACCATGATAATATTAATTTTAGAGCTTGTAATTTGTTACAGTCAATTTGTTCGAATCTTAGTAGTGATGTCTTTGTTACTGTAGTTATGGATGATTATTCTACTATGGAGGTCATTGCTCGAACTAATAGTGTAAAGAATTCACTTATTCATATAGATTTTGTTAATATAGGAGAGTATCAAGCGGAAAAACTTATCGTGAATACCGATTTCATGCCGATATTGACAGAGGAGTGTAATGATTCTGCACATTTTGTTATTTTCGGTAATTCGGAAATGGCTCGAATTGTATCTCTTACAATTGCTCATAATGCTCATTATCCGAATTTTACTAAAAAAGGTAAACGTACTCGTATAGATTTTATTTCCTCTGATATCGAACCTATGATGCGCGATTTTGTGTCAACTTATGAGTCTCTTTTTACTCTTTGTAATTGGTATTTCTATAACGATGGTATTGTTGAAGCACATAAACCATCACCCGAAATGGGCGATTATTTGGATATAGAGTGGCATTTTTATAATTATTCCGTTTATTCAGAAACTATTAAAACGCATTATTATGAAATATGTAATGACAATCATGGCGCTACTAGAATAATTGTTTGTGAAGAAAATGACAAAATGTCGTTGGATACAACCCTTCATTTGCCTCAATTCTTACGGTGTATTCCTATTGCGGTTTATCAGCAAAATAGCTGTGATATTTTAAGTCAAGCCGTTACAACAGGTTTATATGGAGATATTACTATTTTTGGCTATGCTAATGAAATGGATTCTGACCCACTATTTTTACATCGTATAGAACGAGGTGTGAAAGTGAATTATTTTTATGCAAGCTGTTACAATTCTATACGTCCTAAATCAGAGTTAGATGCATGGTATCAAATTTCAGAAGCCCATAAGTTTAGCAGCATTTATTCCGGTAATGCTTCTGTAGTGAGAAATAAGACAACGGATGATAATACCTCGGATTATATATTATGTGAGATGGAACATCGTCGTTGGTCTGTTTCTTGTCTTATTCTTGGATATAGGGCTTTGCCATTGACTGATTCTGCACAAGCAAGGGAAGATAAAGATAAATTTAAAGAATTGAAGCGGAACTATATACATCCGGATATAACCCCTTTCGACAATTTGTGCAAAGAGGAGCAATATAAGGATAAATTAATTATCTCTGCAATGAAATAAAAAAGAGAGGATATGTTATTAAAACATATCCTCTCTTCATTTTGGAGAAAAAGTTTATTTAGTCGCTCCTTAATTTCTACCTTTGGACGCAACCAGGAGCATAGGCTGA